>CAYZUE010000041.1:0-11182 GCA_964481825.1 Candidatus Hydrothermarchaeota archaeon
TTCAAGGCTGCAGCTATGCAGACAAAGTTCGGCGTCTCTGACATTCCCGTATGTTTTTCGCAACAACAAGAGCAGCAACAAGTAAAATTATTTATGTAATAAGCTATTATTTATGTAATAAGCTATTTTACTTTGGAAAACATTATAGTTGCCAAACCGAATGGCAATTGAACGGCAACAAATTGAAATATAAATGCAAATTGCAATATAATTTTTCTGATAGAAAAGTTATTTTTTGATGGACTAATTGTTAACCCTGTGATATTATTGACGGATATCGTTAAATTTGATATATGGGCTGAAGTGGCATTATTATAATTATAAAAAGTAAGGGTTTTATTAACCTCAAAATACTCAGTGGTCCCCTTAGGTTTATTAAATTCAAAAGTTATAGTTTCTGAACTAAATAAAGTAGTTGCATCTACAGCATTAACAATACCTGGGACTAAGAATAAAAATATGATAAAGCTGATGCATTTATAAAAATTATTACCGTCCAATAACCTTCACCCTTATTAATTCATTTCCGAGATAATGTTCATAATCATCTTCTTTCCACATCAATATGCGATTTAATAAAAAGAGAGATAGTGATATTAAAAAAATTGCAACAGCCACAAATATTAGTACAATATAAAGTAAGAGTGAAAACATAACAGAACTATTTTTTTTAATGTTCGATTCAATTTCAGAAATTTTAATTGATTCACCATGATATTTGTAAATAAGAAGTGCTTGATCAAAAAAGTGCAAAGATTCCTTGTAATTAATATAAGAAGAAATTAGGGATATTGGATTCCGCGAAAAATTTTGATTATTCTCAATTTTTTTATAGGCTTTATTTTCTAAGTCAGTAGCTTTTTGGATATCGTTAAGATATTTATTCTCTAATTGTTTCCAAATTATTTGAGTATTTGCTGATAATATCATTTCATTAGAAATTTCATATGCCACTGATGCAATTTGGTAATATTCTATTTTTTCGCGGGTTATATTAGAAAATTTACCATTTTGTTCATTAGTTATACCTTGGGATATAAGAAAATCATTTGTTGCAATATTTGCTGAATTAGAAATGTCTAAAGCTGATGCACCAAGATTTTCATCCTTTAAGTTATTACCCCTAGATTCTTTGAGGGATCTTGAAAGATTAAGAGCTGCTAATCGTTCCTCAATAGACCCTCCCTTGCTTAAAAGATATGCCTCATTAAATATTAAGAGGTACTCTTGTCCATTGATTGAATATTCATAAAGCTCATTTGAACAGCTTTTGTTTCCTCGACCATAAAGTAATAATAATAAACCCTGTTTAAGGTCCATTAATGCAGGATATTCATCAAAAGCCTCGGTCTGTACTCCTCTGATATCAGCGGCAACGGACCCACAATTTTGAGCTTCAACTCCCGGGATTATTAATAAAATAAGGAAAATAATAAATAATTTATAAATTTCCATGTCAGAAAGGTTATAACATACCATATATATATGTAATTTTATCATATTTGTAAATCTGGTGCATAATGGCTAATATTTTCATAGGAATAGGACAATGTGGTGGTGGTATTCTTGACTCCGCATTTTATGATAAAAATATGTTTAAGATAGCTGTACCTATTGCGATTAATTCTGCTACAATGGATTTGCAAACAATGAAAAATATAAAACGTGAAAATTGGGTTGGTATTTCTAAAGATTTGGGGTTTATAAACAGTAGCATTGAGGGTTTTGAGAGCTTGGTAGTAGGTGGCTATGGTAAGAATAGATCAAAGGCAGAATCTGATGCACTTAAACATGAAGATAGCTTAAAGCGTGTTATATCAGAGAGGGCGCAAATAGATGAGTCTGGATCAGCAAGTAATGTTGCAATAGCCTTTGTAATATTTGGTTTAGGCGGTGGAACAGGAAGTGGAGTAGGCCCAGTGGTGGCAAAAGTATTGAAGGAATATAAAATACCTGTAATTGCAATTGTTGTTCTTCCTGCTGCTCATGAAGGAGGATTAACTGCTAAAAACGCAGTTGAAAGTCTTAACAACATCATGGAATATGTTGATTCAGTCATCCTTGTGGATAATGAAAAGCTATCATACGCTGAAAGTTCAGAGTCATTATACCATCGCTATAACGAGTATATTGCCAGAAGTATCCGGGATATTGTAATCGGGACTGCGCTGGAAAAGATAAATCCTGCAGATTTTAAAGGCTATGCGCCTGTAATAGATCTTAAAGATACTATAACTGCTACATCATTTAGATACGAGGATAAGGCTCATCCAGGATTTGCCGTATTAGGCAGAGCAAGCGAGAAAGTTAGGGGACTCCTTCATTATATTATACCTCTCGGAGGATATAAAGAAATTGATGTAATAAGCCTTTTATATCGGGCTTTTATGAAACTATCAGTGGAAGATATACGAGTTGAAGAGGCTGAAAAAAACCTTGTCCTCATAAGACTTCCTCCCGCCTATTTATCCAAATCAGGTAAAATTAATACAAGTATGGCAAAAAGAGTTATGAAGGAAAGAACACGATTATCTGAAACTCATTTCGGCGTAGCTTTAACAAAGCGAAATCTAGCAACCGCTACAGTCTTACTCACTTATCGTCCGAATCAGATATCCCGACTTCGTGTATTAAGCAAATTAGCAAATCAATATGAGGATGTTTCTCTTAAAGTACTAGAAGAGTATGAAAAGGATTTTGTAGGCAATTAGGTAACTGAAATGAATGAGTACATTTTATCCACTGCAATTATAATAGTAATTTTGGCTATTGGACTTATAGTTTTAATTCAATTTGGTGTATCTTTTGCTGCCTATTTTGGAGTTACAATCATACTAATAACCATCCTAGGTAGTGTTCTTTATACTTGGTGGAAAACAAAGAAAGATAAGACCGTTGAAAGTCTTAAACACGAACTTTTACTAAAAATAAAACATGATATTCTTGAAACTAACGAAAATATAATTAATTCAGAAGAACTTATCAACCAAAAACAAGTTTTGATAGATTTAGATTCTATAAAGAACTCCTTTATAATACAAAAGTTATTTGATGAAAATTTCGATACAACTGAAAATTTTAAGAAATTCACATTAACACATATGGAGCAAGAAAATCGTAAAACCGAACAATTGCTCCGTGGATTGGAGAACATTGCAGCAGTAAATTACAATCCGAAACTAGAAATGTACATTCAAGAATTAAATTCTAAACTTGATGATATCGTTTCTGCGGGGTATAATATTAAACTCGAGAGAGAGTCCTACTTGGAAATTGCCAGAAAAGAAACTACAACATTGAGAGAATTGCTAAAGAAAAGAAAAGTGGTTAGAGTTGAATTTTCAGCGATATTAAAAAAATGTTTGATTGAAGTTAAAGCCCTTTTAACTTTAAGTCAGAAATATGGGCAGATACTGAATGTTGGAAAAAAAATAACAAAAGCTCAAGATAATCTTACAGATTTTACTACCTCAGTGGAGTTATTAATAGATTCTAGAGTAGACTTACGAAATTTTTTAAGTGATTTTTTTAAGGTTGAATATAAAGAGATATCATCTTCAATAAACTCCCTCAGCCCATTTTTAAAAGATGCACATATTACAAGTGATGAGAAAATTGAAATTGAGGAGATAATAGAAAATATTTTGGAAACTAAAGAAGCTGGATTACTAAATAGTTTACAAGACCAAAAAGTTATTTTTAAAAATAGGGTATCATCAATAACTGAACATCTAAACAGAGATCTTCAGATTCTTTCTAAGGAGATTCAAAAGTATACCCCTCATGAAGATATTTGGAAGGCAGATGAAATGGAAGATCCGATTATTAAACGAATGCGCGTTGATTCTGAACTACGAGTTTTTACGCGTCATGCTGCAGATGCATTAAAATATCTAACAGATACATTACATAATGATAACATACTTCTCAAGATTCTTAAAAATTATGGAAACGTAGAGCCCTTAATCACAATGAAACTTGAACAACAAAATGAGTTATCTGCAGCAGATTTAAATGTAAAATATCCAGAAAAATTCTTGATTATATATAGTAAAAAACACTCAAATACCATTTATAGGAAAACAACATCAACGTTGGTTAATATCTAAGGATGATAGAATGGAACAACGATCAACTGAATGGAGTATCATAGCCTCGGGGGAAGGTGCTAATAGGATTTGCCTACAATATTATTCCCGATTTCCAGATCCTATTATCGGAGATAAATTGTTATTATTGAATACCTCCCCTACTGATGTTAACCCAGAACAAACATTCGAATACTTAATTGATAGGAATGATAAAATAAAAAAAATATTTGAAGATATAAAACGAGAAAGAATCTGTGTATTTGGAAAGTCCCCATCAGGTGCAGGAAATAATTGGAAAGTTGGAGAGAATGAAGCACGAGACGATTTTGACACAATCCGCCGATATATATCTAATTTGAAAATGCGAGGTAGAGACGTCGTTCTTGGGATTACAACTTTAGGCGGAGGTACAGGAAATGGAAGTCTTCCCTATTTAGTAGATAGACTAAAGACCTCACGTACACTCATATCTAAAGAAGAGAACTGCTACACATCACTGGGGATAATCCCTTATGACTTTGAAGCTCCTCAACGTTATTTCAATACAGTTTGTGGATTAACAAGACTTCTAAAATATGGCCCTTATTCAAAACAAAACTCTGATATGCTACTCCTTGTTGATAATTCTAAAATAGAAGGCTTACTTAATATATCTGATTCAAAGGAACAAGAGAGATTCTATCTAATTAATCAGGAGATAATTAAAGCTATACGAATGATTATTTTCCCAAGCGGTATGCAAGCTAAATCAACAATTGATATTGCAGATTATTATCAATTACCAAGTAATATAGGAGTTTACCACTTCACTCCTTGTATGAGCCTTGGTAATGATCCTGAAATATTTGAGTTAGAAACTGCTATTGATGCTGCAGCCCAGAACCCAATGGCCCCACTTGACCCAAAAACTGCGATAATGGCCTATGTTATTGCAATTGCTCCTCAAGAATACGTGGACAATGGTAAATTCTCTCAGGAAGATCTTGAAGCCAAATCATATGAATGGGCTTTACAAAACATGGCAGGAAAGTGGGGTGGAGTTATGCGCTACTCCAGCTTAGTTTCGTCACCAAATCAGAAAACTTTAGATCTAATGATACTCCTGGGAGGTTACAGTTTAAATGATATTTTAGCAAAATGTCTCCAAAAATATTATGATTTTTTAGAGATACTTGATTTAAAAAAAGGAGAAACTGAATTAATAGATGAACAACGACCAGAGATTAGGGCCAAAATAAAAACAAGTGATATTGAAAAAATAGAAACCGATCTCAAAGAGTACATAAATGTTTCTGAAAATAAAATTGAAAAAACTACACATGCAGATACAGACCTTACAGAAAAGTTAAAAGAATTTGGATTTGGAAAAAGAAAGGTCTAATAAATAAAGAAATAATTCATTATTCAATTTAATAATTTGTCAGAAACGGTAATATACCTTCAATGTTGCTGATAATTGACTTGTTGTTTTAGTAACTACTCCCCTTTTTAATTATCTAGAAAAGTTAGTGATAACAAGATTCCGCTATTCTCCAGTATTAGTTTAAAAATTTTCCTAATAATTTAAAAATCAAATCTAGATATATATTAATTAAATCGAAGGGGATAGTAATTAGCTATTCTAATTTTTATTATAATTATTTTTAAAGATAAATATTGCAAAAGGAACTTTTATAATCTTTAAGCAAAGGTTTCTATATATGCGTGACCTTGAGGTTTATTCAACCAAAGGTAAAAATCCAATGCAATATTGGTACAAGATTAGAAACCCTTTGAGAGTCATAATAAATTTTTTGACTATCTTTATTTGCAGATATCTACCTTCACTGATGCTAAAGAATATTTTATATAGATCATTAGGTATGAAAATAGGAAAAGATGTCAGTGTGGCATTAATGGTTATGTTTGACATTTTTTTCCCCGAAGAGATTGAAATTGGATCAAATTCGGTTATTGGATATAACACTACAATACTTGCACATGAATATCTTGTCAATGAATGGCGTAAAGGTAGGGTAATAATAGGAAAAAACGTGATGATTGGGGCGAATACTACTATATTACCTGGCATTAAAATAGGTGACGGTGCTAAGATTTCGGCATGTACTCTTGTAAACAAGGATATAGCTCCAGGGGCTTTCGTAGGTGGTTACCCCGTTAGAAACTTGAGGGTTGATGATACTAAATGAAAGGGTATCGAATCTTACTTATTCTTGTCCTAATAGCTAATATTTTTGGAGTTGGATTCGGTTTTTACTATTATCAGGGTTTATTAGCAAATGCTCCTATATGGGCATTACCTTTTATTCCAGATAGTCCTATTTCAACTCTTTTTTTCTCCCTTGCTATTTTATTAATTTTAATTAATAGAAAATCCGATATAGTTACTTCACTTGCATCCGTCTACGTTATGAAATATGGTATTTGGACTATGTTTGTTATCCTATACTATCCTTACCATTTCCTCACGCCTCAGTTGGCAAACTACTATTGGCTAATGTTCATACTTCATTTTGGAATGGTCATTGAACCTATTTTAATCCTGCATACTATGAAAAGAAAAAAAATGATTTTATTAGTTCCTATAGTCTGGTTATTACTAAATGACCTTATTGATTATGGTTTAAACATGAATCCTCTTGAACCTTACTCCTTACCTAATATCCAAATAGTGGGAATTTTCTCTATTATGGAAACCATTATCTTAAGTGCTGTGGTTTACACTTTAGCTGGAAATTCTAAAATCAAAAGAATTTGGAATAAAAAAAATAACCATTATATACAATAGACAGGGAGATTAAAAAGAGGTTAAGATGAAATTTCAAAAACCTAGAGGTACAAGGGATATCTTACCAAAGGAGATGGAATCTCGAAGAAAACTTGAAAAATATATTAGAAATACATTTGAAAGTTATGGGTATAGAGAAGTTTCAACGCCAACCTTTGAATTTCTTGATTTAATTACAGCAAAATCTGGGGAAGAGATTAGAGAGCGGCTTTATGACTTCAAAGATAAGTCTGGACGTGAAATTGCTTTGCGACCTGAATTAACGGCACCAACTATGCGACTATTCGTTGATAAACTCCAAGTCGAACCAAAACCTGTTCGACTTTATTATTTAGGTAATTGCTTCAGATATGATCGACCCCAATCAGGGAGATATAGGGAATTTAGACAAGCTGGAATTGAATTAATTGGAAGCCCATATCCTAGCGCAGAAGCCGAAGTGATAGCTGTTGCTATCGATGTCCTACAAACAATTGATTTAGATTTTGATATTCATATTGGCCATATTGGGATTTTACGTGCAATCCTGAATGAATTTGGAGTGGAAAACAAAGAACATAATGCGGTTATGAACGCTATTGATAAAGGAGAAGGAGTAGAAAACTCATTAGAAAAAATTAATCTAAATGATGAAAACAAACAACGACTTCTAAGCATAATAAATCTAAAGGGCCCTAAAGATGAAGTAATTAAAAGGGCTAGAAAGTTATTGTATGGATTAAAAAGTGCAACGACAGAATTAGATAAATTTGAAGAATTTATAAATGTTCTTAAGGGCTATAACATAGAATCCTTTATTATTAATTTAGGAATAGCGAGAGGATTAGATTATTATACTGGAATGGTGTTTGAGATTTATTCTCAAAAACTAGGAGCAGAGAAACAGATATGCGGTGGTGGAACATACACTCTTACAAATCTAATAGGAGGTATTAAAACTCCCACAATAGGATTTGCCTTTGGATTTGATAGGATTGATATAGCACTTAAAAATGAGAAAAAATTTCTTAAGCCTGAATATAAGGTAAAGTGTTTAGTTGTGGCTACTGGAGATCATTTACTAAATACTGCAATAAATGTTTCGCAAATGCTAAGACAGAATAATTTATGTGAATTAGAGATTATGAAAAAAAAGCTAAAAAAAGCATTGAACTATGCTAATCAAAAAGGGTTCACACATGTGGTTATTGTAGGGGACGATGAATTAGAACAAAAGTGTATATCTCTGCGCAATATGGTATCTGGACTACAAGAAAAAATCAAGATAGAAGAATTATCTGACTTAAAGTTAAAATAGAGGTTAATTAATGGATAACTTAATTGAAAATGCAAATTTTAGAGTGAGAAAAAGTGGTGAAGATTTAGTAATAGCGATTGTTCAGGACTTTAAATCCGGAGAAATTTTAATGGTTGCTTTTATGAATCGAGAAGCCTTAATATTAACATTAAAAACTGGAAAGATGCACTATTTTAGTACTTCGAGATCTAAGCTTTGGATAAAAGGTGAAACTTCTGGCCATAATCAGATAGTAAAAGAGGCTCGGATTGACTGCGATGGAGATGCATTATTATTTAAAGTGGACCAAGTTGGAGCCTCATGTCATAAGGGATACAATAGCTGTTTTTTCCGTCGCATTGAGAAAGAAAAAATAACCATTTTTAAAGAAAAAGTGTTTGACCCTGAAAAGGTGTATAAATGATAATTGTGCCAGACACTTCTGTCCTGATTGATGGCCGAGTTAAAGAATTAGTAGATAAAACTGAGTATAGGAATAGTAGGGTTATTATTCATGAAGCTGTTATAGCTGAAATTGAAAATCAAGCAAATATGGGGAGAGAGAGTGGATATAAGGGGATGGGAGAACTAGATAATTTACGTAAGATTAACGATAAGGGGCATATAATCCTTGAGTTTTCAGGAAGTAGAAGAGAAATCGTGCAGTTTAAAGAAATTGACGAAATAATTAGGAATACAGCTAAAGAAAAAAACGGTATTTTAGTTACGAGTGATAAAATACAATCGAATATAGCTAAAATAAAAGGAATAAACGTTATTTATTTAAAGAAACAAAAGTTGAAACGGAAACTAAAGATTCACAAATTTTTTGATGATACTACTATGTCTGTGCATCTTAGGGATCGAATTCCCCCTATGGCTAAGAAAGGAAAACCAGGTGAGATTAGATTAGTCAATATTTCAGAACAA
Organism: Candidatus Hydrothermarchaeota archaeon; assembly: GCA_964481825.1. GTDB lineage: Archaea > Hydrothermarchaeota > Hydrothermarchaeia > Hydrothermarchaeales > JALUUU01 > CAYZUE01. The sequence goes on from CAYZUE010000041.1 coordinate 9,086, forward strand.
CCTTCAAATGAACGTGATTTACAGGATATTGCAGAAGAAATACTAGGATTTGCCCGAGTAGATCCTGATAGTTTTATAGAGATTGAGAGAGAAGGTGCTACTGTAGTTCAACTTGGAAAGATTAGAATAGCTATTGCTAGGCCTCCATTTTCTGATGGATTCGAAATAACCGCTGTCCGTGCTGTAACAGAGATTGAAATAGGAGATTATGATCTTTCAGAAAAACTCTTATCTCGGTTAAAAAAAAAGGCCGAGGGGGTCCTTGTATCTGGCGCACCTGGAGCAGGCAAATCAACTTTCTCAACTGCACTTGCTGAATTTTACAAATCTCAAGATAAGATAGTTAAGACTATGGAATCTCCTAGAGATCTTCTTGTTTCAGATGGAATAACACAGTATGCCCCTCTTGAAGGTGATATGGAGAAAACCGCTGATATTTTATTGCTTGTAAGACCAGATTATACAATTTACGATGAAGTTAGAAAGACAAAAGACTTTGAAATATTTGCAGATATGCGACTGTCGGGAGTTGGAATGGTAGGAGTGGTACATGCAACTAAAGGGATAGATGCGATAGAAAGATTGATAGGTCGGGTAGAGTTGGGAATGATACCTCAAATAGTTGACACTGTTATTTTCATCAAAGATGGTTCTATAAACAAGGTATATAGTTTAAGGTTCAAAGTAAAGGTTCCAACAGGTATGGTGGAAGCTGATTTAGCAAGACCAGTTATTGAGGTAAACAACTTTGAAAATAATAAAATAGATTATGAAATATACACATTTGGTGATCAAACCGTAGTAATGCCTGTTAAAGATGAAAAAGAAAGAGTATCTTCATTAGAAAAACTAGCAGGTGAAAGAGTATCAGAAGAAATAAAAAAAATCGTTCCAAAAGCTTGGACCGATATTAGTGTTAATAATAGCCGAGCAACAGTCTGGGTGGAAGAAAAATTTATTCCTAAAATTATAGGTAGAGGGGGGAAAAATATTGCAAAAATGGAGAAAATATTAGGCATTAGCATTGATATTAGAGGATTCGAAGAAAAGCGTGTTGATAATAGAAATTACGGAAAAAAATGTAGTGTAACTATTAAAGAAACACGTAACCATCTACATTTAGTTATAGGGGAAAAAAATGCAGGAAAAACAATGCGAGTTTACTCAGACGATGAGGAATTATTTATTGCTACAATTAGCCGAAAAGGGGAGATAAAAATTGCAAAAAGAAGTGACATTGCTAAGAATATCGTTGGAGGTCTAGCTTCGCAGAATCATATATATGCTCGCGAAGAACACATTTAAGGAAATATTACAAAAATGAAAGTCCGATGGTTATCTAGAGAAGAAGTAAAGAGTCTTCTAACAATGACTGATGTAATGGATTCAGTTGAAGACGCATTTTTGCAACACAGCCTACAAAATGTACAGATGCCTCCTAAGATATACTTAGACTTCCTTAAATATGGGGGCGATCTTAGAGCCATGCCTGCATACCTAGAAAAACAGGATATTGGTGGAGTAAAAATTGTTAATGTGCATCCTAACAATCCCAATAAAGGTCTACCAACGGTAATGGCAGTGTTAATTATTAACGATCCATCAACTGGTGCACCTTTAGCAATAATGGATGCCACTTATTTAACGGATCTTAGAACAGGTGCAAGTGGTGGAATAGCGGTAAAACATTTGGCCAAAAAAAATTCTGAAATAGTAGGGATGGTTGGTACTGGAAGGCAAGCTAGAACTCAATTAAGTGCAATCAATCGGATCATTGATGTTAATGAAGTTAAAGTTACAAGCAATTCAAAGGAAGATGACGAGAAGTTTATTGAAGAAATGAAGAGTGAAGTTAATTCCGAATACAGAATCTGTGATTTGGAAGAAACGTGTAAATGTGATATCCTTGTTACTACAACCCCTGTTAAACAGCCAATAATTAAATCTGCATGGATTCTAGAAGGTACGCACATAAATGCAATAGGCGCTGATGCTAAAGGTAAAGAAGAGCTTGACCCAATGATTTTAAAAAATGGAAAGATAGTTGTAGATGATATGACTCAGAGTAGCCATTCAGGAGAGATTAACGTCCCTTTA
>CAYZUE010000042.1:0-10877 GCA_964481825.1 Candidatus Hydrothermarchaeota archaeon
TTTAAAACATCTATTTTACTTCTAACTATTTTCCTAATTGGATTCAGTGTAGTTTACTTACCCCATGGATCTGCGCTGTCCGATCCGGACGCGTATTTCCAATATAGAATGTCACAATATATTTTAGATGATGGTGGGATTCCAGAAATTTATCCTTTAGCCTATTATCCTGAAGGCAGAAAACCGTGGACACAGGATACATTGGTGTTACCTTATCTCTTTGCATATACCTATAAATTAGTTCAGCCATTCGGAATTAAATTAATGAGTTGGGCATTATTTTTCCCAGCAATTTTTGGAGGCGGATTAGCAGCTATATTCCTATATTTATCTGTTAAAGAACTATATGGGAAAAGAATAGGTTTTTTTTCAGCTATAATTTATTCGTTTATTCCTTTAAATTTAACAAGGGTTTATGCCGGTACTATAGATAAAGAGGTCATCTATGGACTTTTTGTTTTTTTGTCATTATATTTCTTTATTAAAGGCTACAAAAAAGGGAATTTTATTCAGAACCCTAAATCTCTTGTTTATCCAATATTAAGTGGGATATTCTATGGTATAGGCTATGCTAATTGGAGTGGCGGTGCCTATATTATTTTTGTTATAACTTTATCGATAATAATTTACTCTATTTTTAAGTTGGATCGAGAAATTCTGAAGGTCCTACTAATTGTTGGAATAGTCGGACCAATTGTGATGAAAATTCTACAACCAGATAAGTATCCTTTTGATTATTTTTTGCACAGCCTTCCAGTAATTGCTCCAATAGCCGTTTCTTTAGCTATTTTATTTTCCCTTTTAATTTCAGATATGTTAAGGACTCGATATGGTAAGAAGATTCATTTAGGAATTATTTTATCGGCATTATTTCTACTTATTTTAGGTTTATTTTTAATAAGTGGAAGAGGGGACTTAATTAAGAACTATATAACAGCGATAAGTAGCATGATTACATTAGGAAAAGATGTGCAACAGGCATTTTATATGTCAACTGTTGCTGAATCCCAACCTAGCAATTTTTTTGGATCCGGAGAAACAATAGCACAAAAAATAATGAACGGCGACTTTTATTTTAATCTACAACTCATCCTTCCAATTATCCCCTTAGGTGTTTTATTATTACTCTATAAATTAAAAAAGAAGATTGAATTTTCCTACATATTTGCTATTGTCTGGATCTCAAGTGGATTTATTGCAGCTCTCCAAGGAAAGCGATTATTATTCTTCCTAGCTCCATCTGCTTCATTGATTGCTGGAGTCACATTCATATATCTATACGAAATATTGAAAGAAAAAATGGACAGATGTAAGTTAGATATTGGAAAATTAAAAAATGAAAAAGAAAAATACAGTAAAGAAAGAAAACTCACAAATGTCTGGATTATGTATTTTATTTTAACAATAGTCCTTTTTGGTGTTACTATGTCCACCCTTAATCTTTCAGTAACAAATATGGGTACTCATAAAAATGATATTCCTAAGCCTTGGTCTGATGCCTTAATTTGGACTAAAGAGAATACACCTGAAGATTCAGTAATATATTTCTGGTGGGATTATGGATACTACTTCCAAGCAGTATCTAATCGTTATACAATTGCAGATGGTGGGGGAAATGTGGGAAGGAATATTGTACTAGCAAACATGTTTACTTCCCCTGAGGATGAAGCTATGGCACATATAAAACGATTTGTAGATTATGAAAATGTGCCGACTTATATGGTAGTTAGTTATGAAGAATTTGGGAAGAGTAGTGCGATAAATAGAATAGCTTCGAGAGATCCGGATAATCCTAATATTGAGAAAAGTGTAGATGGTGAACTTTATATTGGAAACTTTCAATTGCCAAAAAGTGGGATATTAGAAGACGATAAAGCAAGACTAAAAGAAATTTTTTATGAGAATAAAATAACGACATATTATATACTCGATAGGGGTGAAAGTTATCTAATATGGGTATTAATCCAAGTAGATAATCAAGGAGAATTCCATCCTGAATGGAGTGAGAAGTTACTTGTTAAATTATTACCCTTTAATAATGGATTAGGTGTGGGACTGAAACATTTTGAACTTGTTTATACAGATAAATGGGATTATGTTTTTATTTATAAAATCAAGTAAAGGAAAAATAGAATGAGAAAAAAAATATTGGTAACTGGGGGTGCAGGGTTTATTGGATCGCATTTAGTAGATGATCTCATAAAACAAGGGCACAAAGTATTTGTTTATGACAATTTAGATCCTCAGGTACATATAGGGAAAAAACCATCATATACAAGCCTCAAAGCCAACTATATCTATGAAGATATCCTTGATAGGGATGCCCTTTCTAGCGCTCTAAACGATGCAGACGTTGTATTTCATGAAGCAGCTGCAGTAGGCGTTGGGCAAAGTATGTATCAAATCCAAAAATATGTTAATGTTAATACTTTAGGAACAGCAAATCTCCTAGATATATTAGTGAATGACACACACAATGTAAAAAAACTAATAGTTGCTTCTTCAATGAGTATTTACGGTGAGGGGAAATATAATTGCGATGAATGTGGGATAGTATACCCTCTATCTCGCCCAGAGAAACAATTGAAAAATAAACAATGGGATATGTGTTGCCCAAAATGTGGTAAGACTGCAAAACCTTTGCCAACAGATGAAACAAAGCCGCTACATTCCACATCAATATACGCAATTACAAAAAAGGATCAAGAGGAAATGTGCCTTACTATTGGCAAGGCTTATGGCATACCAACTGTTGCCTTACGATATTTTAACGCTTATGGACCTAGACAGGCCCTATCGAATCCCTATACTGGTGTTTGCGCTATTTTTTCATGCCGGATTAGAAACAATAAGCCGCCATTAATTTTTGAGGATGGCATGCAAAGTAGGGACTTTGTTTCAGTGTATGATATTGTAGCAGCGAACAGTCTTGTTATGAAAAAATCAAAAGCCAATTATGAGTCCTACAATGTTGGAACAGGAGAACCAATTACGATTCGGAAAATAGCTGATTTAATGATTGGGCTTTATGGGAAGAAAACTGAACCTAAAATCACTAACAAGTACCGCGAGGGAGATATAAAACATTGCTCAGCTGATATAACAAAGCTAAGAAGACTTGGTTATAATCCTACATCAAATATTAAGGAAGGAATGCAAGAACTAACAGAGTGGGTTAATGCCCAACCATCCTGTAATGTGAAAGATAAACTAAGAAATGCAAACAAAGAACTTGAGAAACACAAACTTACATATTGATTATCAATTAAAATAATTGCTGATTTTATTACACACATAAATTATCTCTTTTCTCTTCAATTCAGGAAATATTGGCAAAGAAACTATTTCGTCTACTATTTTTTCAGTTGTAATTAAATTAGGAGTTTTCATCACCTTGTTAACTGCAGGTTGCATATGACATGGGATGGGATAATGGATACCTGTAGAAATGCCATGATTTTTCAAATTTGCCTGAAGCAGGGTTCGCTCCTTAATTCTTATAACATACAAATGAAATGCGGACTGCCCCCATTTTTTTTCCTTGGGAGTTACTATGGGTAAACTTTTAAGACACTCAGAATATAATTTGGCAATCTCTCTTCTTTTATTATTAAATTCGTCTAGTTTTTTTAGTTGAATTCTACCAACTACTGCCTGAATCTCGTTAAATCTTAAATTAAGCCCCATTACTTCATGCTTATATTTCTCTTTTCTACCATGATTCCTAAGCATTTTTACGGTTTCTGCTATTTTAGAACTATTAGTGGATAAAATACCCCCATCTCCGCCAACAGTCATATTTTTTGAAGGGTAAAAAGAGAAGCATCCAACATCTCCGATAGATCCAACTTTTTTACCTTTGAACAAAGCGCCATGAGCCTGACAACAGTCCTCTAAAATAGATAAATCATTTTCTTTAGCAATTTTTTTTATAGAATCCATTTTTGCTGGATGGCCATACAAATGAACTGGCAGAATTGCCTTAGTTTTATCTGTTATATTCTTCCTAATTTCTTCTGGAGACAGTGTATAAGTACTCTCATCTATATCAACGAAGACTGGTTTCGCACCAGTATAAAAAATAGGCTCAACAGTTGGAAAGGCCGTATGAGAAGGTACAATAACCTCGTCTCCTTTACCAATGTTTAAAGCCATAAGTGATAGGAAGATAGCAGACGTTCCTGAATTTGTTAAAATTGCATATTTTGTGCCAATATAATTTGCAAATTCTTCCTCAAAGAGTTTACAATTATCTCCTAATATATACCGTCCAGAATCCAGAACCTTTAGAACATTTTTTTTACTTTGTTGGTCCATATAAGGTCTTGACAAAGGAATGTTCATTCAAAAATCATCTCTCTCATATTTTAATCCAACTTGACACTTTATTTCTTTTGTACTCTTGATTACCTCTGCAGGAGATCCATATGCAAGAACTTTTGCAGGGATATTTTTTGTGACGAGAGACCCGGCCCCAATTAGGGAGTTATTCCCTACTTTAACTCCGGGTAACACAGTTGACCCAGCACCTATAACTGAAAATCTACCGATAGTAGGGCCCTTACTACATTTACTTTTATTTTTACATCGAGGATGTGGAGTTAACAATGTTACACACCCTGGACCAATCCAAGCTCCTTGCTTGATTTGTGTATGCTCACCAATGAAACAATTTGAGTGAACAACCACCCCTCGACCAACTTTGCAATATCCCTCCAAAATCGAATGGCTCCCGAAAGTTACGTCTGCATCAATGGAATTTTTTTCACGGATTAAAGCTCCATGTCCAGTCTGGAAATTATTGTTTACTCTATTTCCTGCATAAACTACTGTATTTGATCGGATAGTCGTGTTATCTCCAAGAGAGGTTATTAATTCTCCATCTTGAAATCCAATAGGGGGCTTTCCAAGAATTGAATAATCTTCAACAATGGAATTTTTGCCTAACTTAACGTTCTTGAAAATTTTATAATTGGCCATTTTTACATCCCTTTCTACCAATCTATGCTAACTTTCTTTCCTTTTTTCGAGGACTGATATGCAGCTTCTACTATTTTCAAGGTTTGGAATCCACTTTCTCCATCCGCAGAAGGTTTGTTCCTGGTTTTTACAGAATCTAAAAATGTACGAAGTTCTTGATATAGGGGCTCTTTAGTGATTATCTTTGGACGAACAACACCTTCGTCTATTGCAGTCCAAATATTATTTTCCAATTTATGATGATTATTATAAAGTGCAACGTCTTGTTTGACAATGTTAGAAACTATACTAGCCTTATCTCCCATAATAACTATATCCCTCCAATTGCCTGGAGGAAAATATCCTGATTCTACTTGGGCCATTTCTTTCCCATAGTCCAATAAAACAACGGATGTATCATCCATCCCCCTTCCTAAATAATCCTTTGTAACAGCTGTCACGGCTGTTGGCTTTTTACCTAGAAAAAAATTAAATAAATCAAAAAAATGGATGGAATCAGTCTGAGTTACTCCAACATCAGTTCTAGCTCTTTTAAATCCCATATAATGACCAAATAGGTACCTAATTTTCCCCAGGGCTCCGTTATCTATTTGATTCTTAATGTACTTGGAAGCAGGATTATACCTAAATATATGCCCCACTTGTAGAATCCGATTATATTCATCTGAAAGTTCTATTAGTCTCCTTGCCTCATGTGAATACATAGTAATTGGTTTCTCAACGAAGACATCTTTTCCAGCTACAAGGCATTCTTTACAAATATCGTAATGAAAATCTGTGGGAGTTACAATATCAACAGCATCAACTTTATCCAAGAAATCATGGAAATTTGTAGAAATTTTTGATTTATTAATATTGTAGATTTTGCATTTATCAAGAGATTGATGACTTAAATCTGCTACATAAAGATCTTGATTTAGTTCATTCCAAACCCTTAAGTGGTTCTTTCCAAAACCCCCTACGCCAATAAGTAGAATTTTCAACGTGTCCTCACTCCATATCCCTTGAATGTATGAGTTTTATATGTTTTTGGTTTTAAATTATCCCCTATAAAGGGGATTTATCTTAATAGTCACCTTTAGTGGTGAATAAATCTTCTAAAATTGAAATAGCATAAAACAATATTGTAGGGCTGATGGAATTATCGGATGAAGAGGAACCGTGTTATAAAATCAGGAAAAAATACAAAACGTCACTGGATAAAGAATCGCCATAAAATGTTAATACGCCCATATTAAGAAAAAAAAATAACTCTGTAGACAAAAGGTATAAGAAAGCATGGAAGTTTACGTAGAATCTATTCTAAATAATTTTTCAGATAAAAAAAGAGTATTTAAGAATGATGAATTTGTGGAGACAATCAAATGTATAAGGAAAATAAAATATTTCTAATTATTCCTGCATATAACGAAGAGAAATTAATTGTTGATACTTTATCTGGTGTCCCAGATTTTGTTGATAAAATAGTACTGATAGACGATGGAAGTACAGATAAAACTGCAGAAATTGTTGGTAAAATTCAAAATAATAAGATAAATTTAGTACAACACACTGACAATAAAGGCATAGGCGCAGCAATTATCACCGGCTATAAAATTGCAATTTCTGAAGAAGCCGATATTGCTGTAGTTGTTGGAGGGGATAACCAAATGGATTTAAAAGAAATGGCAAATTTTTTAGAACCAATAATAAAAGGAGATGCAGATTACACTAAGGGTAACAGGTTTTTAACACCTTCCCTTAAAGAAATGCCATCACATAGATTGATTGGTAATTCAATGTTATCATTACTCTCAAAATTATCTACAGGATACTGGAAAATATTTGATTCTAACGATGGTTACACTGCAATTTCTAAAAAAGCTCTTAAATCAGTAGATTGGGACCAAGCATGGAGGGGATATGGATATAATGCAGATTTTTTAGCTCGATTGAATATATTCAATATCAAAGTTAAAGATATTCCAAGAAGAGCTATTTATATCAGGGGAGAGCGTCAATCTCAAATAAGAGTAGGAAGATACATATGGAAAGTTGCTCCTCATCTAACGCGACTTTTTTTCTGGAGACTTAAAGAGAAATATATTCTACGAGATTTTCATCCTTTAGTACTATTTTATCTATTTGGAATAATTATTCTTCCTCTTGGTGTGGGAATTGGTCTATTTTTGTTATGGTCAAAGATAATTGGAGGAGCAATAGCGGGATCCACTGCAGTTCTTGCAGCCCTTTTAATAATAACCGGATTACAGTTTCTACTTTTTGCGTTGTTCTTTGATATGGAAGCCAATAAATAACATTTCTAATCACCAAGGAAATTGGATATATTTAGCCTCCAGGATCCATATGCCCCAAAGATAAGGATATAAAGAAAAGTAACGATATGCACACCAAAACTAGCTAATATTGCAATTCCTTTAGGAAATCCAAAGAGAATTAGGACTGAAGCATATGCAACTTCGATAGTGCCGAATCCTCCCAAACCATAAAAAAATATAATCGGAAGAATCGTCGCTGCCCCAACCAGTACCACCAATTCAACTAATTCTAACTTGATTCCAAAAGCTAAAAAAAGGAGGTAATTAATCAAAATCATACATAACCATATTCCCAAAGAACAGAAAGCCGCTATAAAAATCTCCCTAGTTGTTTTTACAACACTTGCACTTTCTAATGTTTCAATAATCTTCGAAAGGCACCATCGGAAAGGATGAAAATCTATTTTATTCCTGAGTTTTAAAACAATAGTAGCTAATGAATTTCCAAATTTTATGAATCCCAAAAGAAATCCAAATGCGATGAAAATTGTGATACCCCCCACTAACCCCAGTGAAGTAAATGGAGGTGGAAGAGATGCATTGAGGAGAACCACAACAAATAAAAGGGATATTGCGAGAAAATCAAAACCACGAGAGACAATTAATGTTGCCAATCCTTTTCCTGTAGAAATTCCGCTCCTTTTAGATAAATACACAAACGATAGTTCACCCGTTCTAGCAGGCATTATAGCATTAGCAAGATTGTGAATACAAACTATAGAAAACATATTATCCAACCCACCATCAAAGGAAAGCATTGAATAAAATCTGATAGATCTAAAAAGGTATAAAAGAAGGTATACGGGTATTGTAGCTACAATAAATAATGGGTCTGAATTACTAAAGATTTCATTGATATCTTTAACTCTAATCTGTAATAATAAAATTGCAATTAGGATTAATGTAACGAAAATTGCAGTAAGCTTTCTGAGTTTCATTAAATTAGCATGCCTAATGAATGTTATATCTTTTTTTCGGGAAAAAAATACTTATTTTAGATTTACGATAAAGATTTAAACTTGACAGATATACCTTCAAATAATGAAATTAAGAACTGTTATCAATATAATTAAACAAGGATATAGCCTTCATTTTTGTATACCCAAGAATTATCATCCTAAATTTGGCCCATTAAAAGTGAAATTTAACTTAAGCTATCAATGTAACTCAAGATGTAAATACTGTCAAAGATGGACTGTAAAGGAGGATAAAACAAAAGAAGAGATATCTTTGGAACGATATATGGAACTAATTGATGAAGCTATGGATTTAGGTGCTGTGTCATTCACTTTTACTGGTGGTGAACCATTTTTGCAAGACAATTTATTTAAATTAATTGATTATTCGAAAAAAAAAGGTGCTACCCACATACATGTTAATACAAATGGATCTCTTTTATTGAAGAATGCAGATAGGATATTAGATTCTCCAATTACTACCTTAGCTATTTCCCTTGATACTATGAAAAGGGAAATTTACAAAGATATTAGAGGGGTAGACTGGATAGATCAAATTAAAAGTGGTTTAGAATATATAATTAATAATCGAAAGGGAAAGTATCCTCAAATAGCTCTCAGTATAACCATTACAAGCGCAAATATAAATGACCTTGATGAAGTGCTTGATTATGCTAAGACAAAAGGAATTAGTGCAGTATCGTTAGCTCCTTTCCATAATAGTACTGGAAAAAACACTGAATTTGATTCAAATGATGGCAATTTTTTGTATACAAAAGATGACACCTTAAATCCGATTGATATTGCTAAATTTAAGGATTCTCTAACAAGGATTTATAACAAATACGGGCATTTATTCAAAGAGCCTAAGGAATATTACGAGAGAATACCTGATTTTTTTGTTGATACTTCCTTTGTGTATGAACAAACTTGCTACACCCCGTCAATTATTTTGCGAGTTGACCCATATGGAAATGTAAATCCTTGTGAATGGACAGGAAAAACCGTAGGAAATATAAAAAATAAATCTATAAAAGAAGTTTGGTTTGGAAAAAAATTCTATTCTGAGAGAAAACAGATACGGTGTAACAATCATCCTCCATGTTGGGCATCCTGTGATACTCCTTGGAATCTATTATTAAAAAAGTTTGAGAATAAAAACATATTTACCACTACTAAAGCTATTTTACGTTACAGCAAACGAATGAATTGATATAAATGAAAATACTTTGTATCGCTCCCATACCCTTTTTTCACGAAAGAGGCGCCTGTATACGTACTAAGAATATTATAACTGCAATGGCTCAACTTGATCACAAAGTTGACATCTTGACATACCCTGTTGGACAAGATATTGAGATTCCAAATGTAAATATCATACGGGTTAAATCACCTTTTAAACCCCCATTAGAAGCTAAAATGCCTATCAAACGAGGAGTAACTGATTTGTTGTTGTACCTAACAGCTTTGAAAATGGTGAATAAAACGGATTATAGCTGTATAGTCTGCAAAACCCCCATGGGAAGATGGATAGGTAGAAAAATCACAGAAAAGACCGGAATACCGATAATAGTTGATGTTGTAGAGGACACTTTAGGCGTGATAAGATTGTATTCAAATAAGAAACTTTTTAGTACCTCCTTTATTTCTTGGTTGATAAAATTAGCCCTTTCTAATCCAGTAATAGAACGGTTTTTTATTAATCTAGAGAAAAAGAACTACAATTCTGCAAAAGTTATTATTGCTAATTGGGATTTAGTAGCAGACAGAGTGAGCAAAGATTCAGGAAAAGAATGTGTTCTACTTTATGATACCATTCCTAAATTATTAGAGCGGCCATCTTCTTTTATTAATTTGAGAAAAAAACATGGTATAAAATTAGAAGATAAAATACTACTTTATACTGGTGCATTTTCCCCGCAGCAAGGTATTGATACATACTTAAATTGCATAAAATATTTATCTGAAAGCGATGTTAAGATGGTATTGGTAGGTCCTGTTACAAAAAATTATATTAAACTTGCTGAAGACCTAGGAATAAAGAGTAAAGTAATATTCACCGGGCCTGTTCCATTTAACGAAATATTTTCTTACTATTCCGAAGCTGATGTATTACTTACTGCCTATGATTCTGGAGGAGTTAATGCAACATTAAAACTTCTTATTTACCTTTTTCAAGGAAAACCAATAGTAGCTTCTGATGTTCCGCAGTATCGACAAATAGTGAACGAGAAATTAGTTTTCTTTGCCAAACCTACTCCAAAAAGTTTTGCATCACAAATAAACTTTGTTTTAAAGAACAAAACAGAAAGTAATATCCGTGCTCTAAATGCACGAGCATATGCCGAAGAGAAATTTTCTCATAAAAAGTATATGGATAAGATTGCGAAAATTCTTAGCCAAATTGAAAATACCGGATAAGTGATGTAAAAAAAAAATGTGTGGCATTGCTGGATTTGTAGGAATTGATAACAAGAAATTATTACGGGATATGTGTTATACTATAGCTCATAGAGGACCTGATGATTCTGGTTATTTTATTGATGGTTCGATTTCATTGGGTCATAGAAGATTAAGCATTATAGATTTAGCTAGTGGACACCAGCCCATTCATAATGAAGAT
>CAYZUE010000043.1:0-10753 GCA_964481825.1 Candidatus Hydrothermarchaeota archaeon
CTTGATTAATGTTTTATTTACATTTTTATAATCAACTATTGGTTTTAGACATTTAGTTCCTATGCACGGGTATAATGTAGGGTCTTTTGGGACTGATAAATCTTTTTTTTGTATTAATTTTATTTCATTTTTGGGATCTAATAATTGGACTAGCTTATGAGGATGATATAAGTTTAAAGAACTTTTGAGGAGTTGCTGAGTTTTTACGTTGCTTTTCGAACCGACAATTTCAAGAGTTAATGGCGGTTTAATAAATTTTGATAATGCAATGAAATAATTGCTCCCCATAATCCCGTATTTAGCGTATTCAGAGCTAAAAAATTCTAGGATTTTTTTTGCATATTCATTATATTCGGGTTTCCCACTCAAGATAGATAAGTCAATTAAGAGAGATGCTGCATCAGAATTTGTGGCAAATGGGGTTTGCTGATATTTAAGTAGTCCAAAATCATCGGAGGTATCCTTTTTATCATAAAAAGCACCTTTATCATTCCAAAGTTGATTTACCATAAAATCTACGGTTAAAATAGCATCCTTCAAATACTTATTTTCCCCTGTAATCTGGTAAGCATCAAGAAGGGCTGCCGAAAAAAATACTTGATCTTCTAAAATTCCTTTGACACTCCCATCGGATAGGTGGTGTAAGAGATCTCCCCCTCCTAATATCGCCTTATTTCGCAATGTGTCCAGTACTTTTAGAGAAGTTTCTAAATAATCTTCATTACCTGTCAAATTATATGCATATAGGTATGTGGAGATGGCTAAGCTATTCCAACCTGTAAAAATTGTCTTATCAATTGAAGGAGAGCGTAATTCTCTCCTTTCATTAATATTTAATTTATAATAATTCTCATCAGCATCTTGACTCCCATAGAAACCCCCCCTTTTGTCATATAGATTTTTTGACAAATACCCCATTATATCAAGAGCTTTTTTCAGGTACTTTTCATCTTTGAATAAATGGTAGGATTCTAAGTAAAGTTTAGCTAGTTTACCATTATCCTCTAGCATCTTTTCATAATGGGGTACGCTCCAGTCACGGGTTGTAGAATACCTGAAAAATCCACCCTCTACATGATCGTACATACCACCATCCCCCATTAATTCAAGGGTCTTAGTTAAAATTCCCTTTAACGATTGATTCTTTGATTCGTAGTATTGTTTCAAACAGAAAGTTAATACTTCTACCTGAGGGAATTTTTGGTTATTACCAAAACCCCCGTATCTCGAATCAAAAGCATGGGATATGAGTTCAAGCCCTTTAGGTATTATGGAATTTTCTAAATTAGACACAGGTAACTCTTTGTCTTTATAATCTGCTTTCAGTTTTGATATTTCTGAATAAATTGCTTTTCGATTTTCTTTATATAATTTACATAACCTGCTCAGAATATCCTTCATTCTTTCGGGATTAATATAGGTCTCACCCGTCAGAACATGCCCATTTGGTGTTAGAATTGCAGTGGTTGGCCATCCCCCCATATTATACCTGGCGTTTATATCCGGCCGCCTATCATTATCTACTCGAATAGGAATAAAATCCGTGTTTATTTTCTTAATGATTTCAGGGTCAGAAAAAGATGTTGAATCCATGACATGGCACCAGTGACACCATTTGGCACCGATTGATAAGAGAATTGGCTTATCTTCCTTTTTTGCTTTTTCAAATGTGCCTTCTTCCCAATCTTCCCAAGCTATACTATCGTTCGTTTTCATAGTTATTTTAGTCGTATTAATCTATTTGACTACCTACAATTTTTTTTTATTTACTCCTTTAAAAAAATAATAATAGAATTATCTACTGTTTATTCTACGTAAATAGCTGGTTTTAATGGAATGGATTGCCCACCCTTTTTCATAGGATCATAGATTCCTCTTTCGTCAGAGTTTTTAACAATAATATCACAATTAAACTCTTTTTCTAAAAAGGATTTAGCATCTTCAATAGTTTCCATTTCATCGATTCGTATTACTTTACTTAAATTAGGAATTTTATTAACTAGCGATACATATTTGATTACTTCTTTCATCCTAACCTTCAATTCTTC
The DNA here is from genome assembly GCA_964481825.1 of Candidatus Hydrothermarchaeota archaeon. GTDB lineage: Archaea > Hydrothermarchaeota > Hydrothermarchaeia > Hydrothermarchaeales > JALUUU01 > CAYZUE01. The sequence goes on from CAYZUE010000043.1 coordinate 2,049, forward strand.
GTATTTCAAAACTTCCTTTATAATATCCCTTTGACCTTGATCCTTAATTTTAGAAGCGATTTTTAAGACATCCCATTTCCACTTAGGCGAGGTGTATAGATACACCTTTTTTGGTCTCTTTTCTATTACTTTCAGAATATTCTCAATATCTTCGGATATTTGCTTAATTAGATCCTCTTTTACTTCAGATTTTTCTGAAATACGGGATTTATCAACCTTAGGCCATGGAGCTTGAGAAATAAATCCTTTCTCTTTCATCTGAAACCAAAGTTCTTCTGTTATGAATGGAATAAATGGCGATATTAGACGTAACCACTGACTTATAACTTGCATGATCACTATTTTATTCGGCTGCCCTCTCCGAAGGTACCATCTAAGATCTTTCCAAATATCAAAAAAGGCATACTGAAATGCTGTTCTGGTTTCTAGTTTTTCATATGCTAGTGTAGCACGATGTATATGCCTCTGCATCCTACTTAAGATCCAATTATCGATACATCTAATATCTGTTTTAATACCGTCATTTATAATGAGATTTTCAAGAAGGATTCTAAATGCTCTTTGTTTTGTTTTCATATCTTGAACAGATTTTGTTCTCCAGTCTGGATCTCGTAACCCTTCAGCCGAATAGAGTAAGGCTGCCCTCGTAACATCCGCTCCATGTTCCTGAAGGAGTGCTTTTAAGGTTATAAAGTTCCCTTTTGATTTACTCATTTTCTCCCCTTCAACTCGCATGTAACCATTTACACTAATTTTTTTAGGCCAATTTTCCCTTGAAAAAATTGCAGTATGCTGAAAAATAAAAAAAGTCAAATGGTTGGGTATGAGATCTTTACCTGAAACTCTAAGATCGACAGGCATCCAGTATTCAATCTCTTCTCTTATCTCCTCAAGCAGTTCTACATTAAGGTTATACTTTCTCGAAACGTCATGTGCTTTTCCAATGTTTAAAAATACGTAATCTAATACTTCAGTATTTAATTCTTCAGATTTTATTTTATGTGAATTAGTAAACTTCGACAACGCATAGAAGGCCATATACACCGTTGAATCACTAAGTGTTTCTACAATCCATTCTTTATCCCAGGGCAACCGTGTACCTAATCCTGTTCTCCTGGTGCAAGCCTTATCTTCAAGCCATCCAATAGTATATTCAAAATTCGCTCTAGCTTCAGTTGGTAAAATCTCCATCTTGGCTAATGCTTCTCTAACTTTTTTCTTCCAAGCATCGTTTGAATATTCGAGGAACCATTGGTCTTTTAAAATTTTTACTATGCATTTAGTGGAACATCGGCAGATTACCTCTTCTGACGTCTCATATAATATATCTGCAATACCTGTTTCAACTAAATCTTTTATTAATGTCTCTTTAACTTTAGATACTTCAATTCCCTTATATTTTCCAGTATTTGCCCTTAACACACCTTTGTAGAATTCATTTTTGTATATCTCTTCTGTTGCAACCTCTAGCTTTTCGTCATTCTGATTCGTGATCCCCATTTTTGAACAAATCTCGATTGCAGGATTTTCACCATATGACGGGGATCTTATCAACGATATTGGACGTATATCCTGAATTTCTCTAAGTGAAATGCCATACTTTTGTAGTTCTTTTAAATTTATCTTTAAATCTTCTAATGCAACATGGTCAAATGGTGCATGTGAAGGAACGCTCATCACTACACCTGACGACGTATCTGGATTAACAAATGTAGCTGGAAGGATTAACATACTTTCGTTGTTTAATGGGTGAACACAGGTTTTACCTACAATTTCAGATCCAAGAAATTCTTTTTCAATAACAATATTATCCATCTGCTCCTTGAGTTTAATGATAGCTTCTTTACTCACTATCCATTTCTCATTTCCAATCTTGGCTAAAACCATAGTTGCTGCAGGATTTATCCATATGTTGGTCACACCAAAGATAGTCTCAGGTCTTAGAGTAGCAGCGGGTAGAAATGTATCACCATATTTGAATTTTATAAGAATAAATTCTAGTGGAGATGCACCTTCTCCCTTCAATCTATCATGATCCCCCGTTGGTGATTGATCATGAGGGCACCATATAACTGGATGAGTACCTTTCCTAACGTATCCGCTTTTTCGTAAAGTTAGATATTGCCATTCTATGAACTTATCGAAAGAAGGATGGAGAGATGTTGTTGTGAACTCTCGACGCCAATCTATACTATGTCCAAGCTTCTTCAGAGATGCTTTTGCATCTTTAATATAATAATTTGCTAAGTATTCTAAATTACCGAAGTTTTTGAGATCATTTTCGGGTACTTTATCAATATCCCTAAAAATTTTAATCTGTGATTCATCACCATTTCGAAAACGCTCTGCAGCTCCTGCTATAGGCTCCCCTGTAAGATGCCAAGACCATGGAAAGAGTACGTTATACCCTTGCATCCTCTTAAATCGTGCATACACGTCACATCTTGAGGAAGTAAAAGCATGTCCTAAGTGTAAGGGCCCATTCATATAAGGAAAAGGAAATGTTGTAAATTTTTTTAGTTTACCCCTTTCAGGGTCAGCCTCAAAAATTCCTTCGTCCTCCCACCTATCTCTCCATTTCCTTTCTAGAGATTTATATTTGTAAGCCAATTTATTGCAACTCCATTTTATCTTATCCTGACAAATTAAGTCAATATAATCCTGATAGATATCTCCTGGGATTATTATTCTATAATTAGACCATAGTTTTTTTATTAGTTTTAATATCTTCTTAATAGTAATTTTTTTCCTATATCCAATCTTTTTCCTCGAGCTTTTGAGGGATATACACATCTGTCATAAATGTAATACCATGCTTTGCTAGTGCCTGTAATTCTGCTTTCTCCTTATTTTTTATCATCAACTTTAGCTCTTTTGTCCAGCGTTTATTATTTTTTATCCAAGGGTAATCTAACAAATTTTGTGCTTTTTTCATATCCCAATCTGTCATCTCTATACGGGCAGCTTTAGGTACTTTAAATCTATCTAAATCACTAGGGAGCAACCCTAAGAATCTCGCCTTAGGTACTGCTAGATAAGAAGTCTCAAAGCTCAAAGCGATGCTACCCCTTTTATAACTAGAGCAAATCTGCATTCCATAGCTGTCACTATCAGTAAGAATGTAAACAGGAAGTTTTTCTTCAACGTTAAGGCGTCGTACAAGCCGTCGGGTAGCAATGTCAGGCTGCCCCTTTCCAGTTATAAGTATGCATCTATTTTTCTTATGATAATTTTCTTCAATTAGCCTTATTAGCGCAGCGTCTTTCTCTACGACTAATACATACTCTGCGCTACAATCACGAATTTTAACTTCATCTATAAATGGACTTATACTCCACCCCCCTCTACCCAAGTTATTACAATTAAATGTGTCCCCATTCTCACTCAGGACCAATTCTCCAATACAAACACCTTTAGCTGTAGCTACAACTCGTAAACATGGGCGAGTAACTCCCATTGTAACTGCAATGTCCTCAATTAAGTTATCACTAATATTTTGATCCTTTTTAAAAAGCATAGGATCCTGATAAAATATCTCTCGTTTAGTTAGGTGTTTTTCCAATTGAGAAATCTCTTTAAGGACGCTGAGAATGAATAACATTTGAGTAAATGATCCAGTTGTAGCAATATTATGAAAACTGCGTTTAGATTCTCTATTTCCTAGTTCAATTACACCCTTTTTTTTATCATAAACTATGTTATCTGCACTTCTATTGGGAACCTTAAATGTCGGATCTTTTCTTCTTTCTATCTGACTAAGCATATCCTTAGCTAGGTTAGTTAGTTCTTTGGAAAGATACTTAGAGGAAATAGTGTCCTTTATTTTCCTTTTATTCTTCAAATATCCTCCTCCTTATTAGTATAAATCGGTCGGCGATGATGGATTTCCTCCATTAACAAGGAATGTACTTTTTCTTGATTAACCCGTAACATCTTATTTAATGTTCTAGCCACTATTTCCGCATTTTTTTCAAGATATTTCCTAGCTTTACCTGTTTCCTGACTCTTCTCAAGCATGATCACATGCTTTCTTAATTTTCTACTTGCCGCTTGTAATGCTAACTTAATTTCTAAGGCAATGATATCATCTGCACCAATAGCCTGCTTAGCTACGCCAAGATACTTTAGTTGGGGAGATGTTACGTGAACAGCGAAAATTACAGGTAGTAAAGGGAGAGATGCTTTCTTTCCAAGTTTATATATCGACCAGTCAATTTCTCTTGCTGTTTGAGTAATAATGTCACTACCAAATTCATAGACAAGGGGTGTACAGTTAGCAATCCTAATAAGTTTGTCCCGATCTTTCAAATCTGTTTTTATTCCCCCTCCAAATAAAGCTAAAACTTGAACTTGGATAGCTTTTCCATAAGTGCTAGTTGGTTTTCTTTCTACATATGCATACTTATCTGGTTTGTATATAGTTGTAAATCCTTCTATGAAAGAATCCCTAGGGATTGGCATTAACGAATCTACTGGCGGTGGTGGAAATGCCATACTATGTAATACCTCTGCTAAAAGACGGACTTTATTGTCATCATTTAATATCATGTTAACTGTTGTTTTTGTAGTGAATGCTGATTTAGGTAAATCAATTTTAAGCAAACTATTAAGATTAAAAAAAGTTAAAAGGTCTTCATTATTTAAGGAGCGAATATTGCGCCCTCTTGAAAGTTTTCCATTATAAACAAGTTTAGAAGCGTAATCGAAATCAATTGTTGTATCTCTTAGTAAACTTTTCTCGAGATAAGCACTCACTTTTTTAGGATCTTTTTTAAGTTCTTGAACTTTTTGACTTTGAGCAACACATTTTACAATATCCCCTGCAAATAGTTTTTTTTTATCAAAATATTGAAGTATTGCCACTCGCTGTACCAAATCATTGATGCTCTTATCACTTACCTTACAAAAGTTGGCTTTAAGAAACTCCGCAAGACTAATGCTTTTTTTCTTAGCTTGGTATGCAAGGAGGTCTTTTAATTGTCCTACATCGACACTATTTGGGTGGGGAGGTATAGATTTCGGTATTGGAATCCCAATTTCACTCTGCTTAGCATATTCTATCCTAGTACCATTTTCTTTTAAAATAAAAGTGATATATGGGTGAATGGCCGCCATCCTTTTGATAAATACAAGAATATTTTTCTTTGCTCTAGCGTAATTTCCAACAAGATGAATTGTCATCCGAGTTCCATGTTCAAGAAACTCTTTATCATAGTCTTCATCAGTTACCTTCGTTACTTTACTTTTCCCATAGTCGTATACATGACGATGCGGCTTTTTTTCGAAAAATGTTTTACTTATAATCTCAAGAGGTTTACCCGTACTTTGATTTGCATATATTGCTGCTGCTTTCCATCCAATCCCCTGTTGACTCCTAGAGGCCTTATATTCTATCGTACCTGTACCCCCCGCCCTAACTATAATTTTAATTTTTCCTCTTGGTATGCCAATTCCATTGTCTAGAATGGACAAAAGAATTTCTCCCCGGGATTTATCTATAAGGTCGATTTTTACTTCTATTTTGGCATCATAGCTATCAATACCTGAAGATTTAAGCAGAGTTTCGCGAGCCTTATCAATAGCATCTGCTGAATTTTGAACGCCTTCCACAATAGCCTGGAAGGGAGCACGCGTTTTTTGACCAAATCCTGTATCTACGCGCTTTAAAAGTTCTTCTGCACTTTGAAGTCTTATATGACTGTGAATCTTTGCTTCAACTTTTTTTCTAGATGTTTTCGAAGGTTTTTTTTTGTATCTTTTAGTTTTATTATTAAAATTAGTATCTTGAGTGAATTGTCCTAATGCTAGTTGCTCCACTTTATTCTGATCTCCTATCAACTCTAAGATAAAAATCAATTAGCCTATTAAGTAGGTCATCATAAGTTTCTTTTTTCATCCCGACCTCTTTTAATCGTTCTCGTGTATTTTTTGTTAATTGTATAGTTGTTATATCTATCATATAATTGATATGTGGTTCAAATAGTTATATATAGTTTTTTGTTTAAATCTTGAGGAACTCAGAATAAATAAGAAAATTAGCAAGTTGCTTCCAGTTTCCTGAGATTTACATATTTTTATTAATATCATTTTATAATTTAAATTCAGGAACATTTAAAAACGGCATTATTACACTTGGTATATTATGAAGAAAGTGAATATAGGCGTTGTTAAAACTGGTAATATTGCTACTTCTCTGGTTTTAGAATTACTACTTGATGAAAGAGCAGATAGAGACGACATAAGTGTGCGAGTGATTAGTAGTGGGGCAAAAATGACAACTACTGAAGCTTCAGATTTATTAGACGAAATTGGGAGGTATAATCCTGATATTGTATTGTATGCTACACCCAATCCTAGTGCTCCCGGACCCCGGAGTGTAATTGAATTTCTTAAAGGGAGGAAGACGATTGTAATAGGAGATTCTCCAGGAGAAAAGATGGCACAAACTCTGAGTGATTACGGGATGGGCTACATATTCATTAGGGGTGATGCCATGATAGGTGCAAGAAGAGAATTTTTAGATCCTACAGAAATGGCAATTTTCAATGCTGATATGCTTAAGGTTCTTGCAGTAACCGGAGTATTTAGATTGATTCAGATGGAGATTAATAAGGTGATTTCAGCTCTTAAAAATGGTGATAATTACCTCCCAAACGTGATTGTAAAAGCTAATACGGCATTGAAACACTCAGGGATAAAAGATGTGAAAGCTAAAGATCAAGCTATTGAAGCGTATAAAATAGCAGAAGATGTTGGGAAACTCAATGTTCGAGGTTGCTTTATTGAAAAAGACCCTGACAAATATATTTCTACTGTGTTCAAATCACATGAATTACTCAGCAAAGCAGGAAAACTGGCAGATGAAGTAAGGGAAACTGAAAATAGAAAAGACTGTATCCTGAGAACTCCACATTATAAAGATGGAACGATATTAAGAAAACGGGGTCTTAAAAATAAACTTAAATAAAGTTAGGTATATTAAGATATTATAAATAAACCTCCTTTAATCTTATAAACATAAAGGTATTAATGTTACTTTGAAATCTTACAATTAGGTAATATTATGGATATTAATGCAGCTTATGCGCATCATGGTCACATGTCGTCCAGTGGTTTACATGGTGGTTGCTCTATCTTTGCTTGCATAGTAGGAGTTCTGGTTTTTGTTGTAATAATACTATTAATAATTTGGCTTTATAAACAGATTAAACCCCCTCAAACAATGCCCCATAATATAGAATCTTTAGATATCCTTAAAAAAAGGTTTGCTAAGGGAGAAATTTCAAAACAAGAGTTTGAAGATATGCAGGATATAATTAAAAAAAATTAGATTAGTAAATATGAAATGATTGATTGTATTCTCAATTTAACTCCCAGAATTGATTTTTAATTTTTTTTTTCCATAACTTCAACCTATAAGGGGACATTGTGCATTGCAATAGTTTTTATTACTTTAATCATCCTATTTAGAAAAGATAATAACATGCAATTATACAATACAATAAAAAGAAAAAAGGAAGAATTCATCCCTATTAGAAAGGAAAATGTAGGAATCTATGTCTGTGGCCCAACTGTATATGATTACCCCCATATAGGTCATGGCAGAACATATATTGCCTTTGATATTTTAGTTCGTTATCTCAGATACAAAGGTTATAAAGTAAAATATATTGTGAACATTACTAATATAGATGATAAAATTATCCAACGAGGAAAGGAAACTGGAAAAAATCCAATTGAAATAGCCAAAGAGTTTGAAGACATATTCCATGAAGACATGATTGCCCTGAATGTCCGAACCCCTGATTATTATCCCCAAGTTTCTAAGCATATTGAAGATATAATCAATCTAATAGAGAGACTTTTGAAAAATGGATTTGCTTACGAACGTGGAGGGGATGTTTACTATAGCATTGAAAAATTTAAGGATTATGGAAAATTATCTGGACAGAATGTAGATGATTTAATTGCGGGTGCTAGAGTCAAAAAAAATGCTCGTAAGAAACATCCCATGGATTTTACCCTATGGAAAAAAGGGAAAAAAAATGAGATATCATGGCCAAGCCCCTGGGGAATCGGACGACCAGGATGGCATATTGAATGCAGTGCAATGTCGATGAAGTACCTTGGCAAATCCCTGGATATCCATGGAGGTGCTAGAGATCTAATTTTTCCACACCATGAGAATGAAATTTTACAAGTAGAATCTGTAACCAATAACAAATTTGTGAAATATTGGGTACACACAGGTTTCTTGAATGTTAATGGGGAAAAGATGAGTAAATCCCTTGGTAATTTCATCACTATTCGGGATTTATTAGATAAATATACTCCAGAAGTTTTCAGGTTCTATATATCGAGAGCTCATTACAGGAGCCCAATAAATTTTAGTTATGAAGGTATTGAAGATGCATCTAAAAGCTTAGAAAAAATTGTAAACGCATATAAGTATCTAGAAGATAATTTAGGAAAAGAGGGGGGAAGTTCTAATAGATTGAGGGAAAAATTAGAAAATACGAAAAAAGATTTCTTTGCATCATTGGATGACGACCTAAATACCCCTGAGGCCTTTTCAACGATTTTTTCTTTCATACGGGATATCTACAAAATTGATCTTTCAAAAGAGCGTAGACAAAATATCTATGATTCTAAATTATTTATCGATGACGTTGGAGATATATTTGGAATTAAATTAATAAATAAAA
>CAYZUE010000044.1:0-10260 GCA_964481825.1 Candidatus Hydrothermarchaeota archaeon
GATGCAGCTCCTCGCGGAAATTGACGGCTTCAGTCCTAGAGGTGATGTAAGGATTATAGCGGCTACAAATAGGCCAGATATTATTGATCCAGCAATGTTACGCCCAGGTAGATTCGATAGACTTATCGAAATTCCAACCCCTAATTACGAGGGATTAATCCAGATATTTAACATTCATACTCGTAAAATGAATATTAATAAAGATATTGATATCAAAGAATTAGCCTCCAGGGTAGATTCTGCAACAGGAGCAGATGTAAAGGCTATATGTACTGAAGCAGGAATGTTTGCAATCCGTGAAAAAAGAGGTACAGTAACCTTTAATGATTTCGAAAATGCTATAGCTAAGGTACTTGTGAATGTTGATGGAAATACTGAAGAAGCAGGAGTCATGTACACTTAGTTTTAAAGATTCATTAAAAAGATTTAAAGAAATTTTCAAGATATAAAAAAAACATACTTTTTAGAAAAATAAAAAATACTAAGGATTTTTTTAGTCTCTCCTTTAATATTAAAAACTTCGAATAAAGAAATAAAATGGATGCAACTCAACTTAAAACCAGTAGAAATAATGAAACTAAAATAATAAATTTTATGGAAAATAAATTAAAAAAAACACTTTCTAATTTTAGTAGATTTAAGAGTAAACATCTTAAATATCATTTAGATTTTAATAAACTTGGAAAACCATTTGGTGATGACCCTTATTGTGACTATTGGTTAATATCAAAGAAAAAAGATGAATTAGTACTAATTGAAATAGAATTCTTTGGAAGACCACAAATAAATTTGCTAAAGCTATATTATTATATTAAGTCTAACGGACAGTTTAATGAACTGTTTCAACCTATTAAAGTAAACATAATCCAATTCATATCAAATAAAATAGATCTTCATGATAAAGAACAATGTAGATTGATTAAGAAAGGTTTTATTGATAATATTGACAAAGACGACCTTAAATTTTCCCTTACATATACTGATAAAACTTTTAATATGCCATTAGTAAACGATGAAAAAGAGCATATTTATAAGAATTTATATGAATTGAATAAAGAAGATATTCAGAAAATTGGTGAAGAAATTTCAAACGAAATAATCAAAACGGCTAAAGAAGAAAATTTTGAAAAGATTTAAAGAGAAAAATGGATTAATTGACAGAGTATACACTAATTAAAAATAAATTCTGAGATTATCTAAAAAATAATAAATGAACCATATTCCAAATGTTATTAATAAGAGTCCACTTCCTCCAAAAACTATTCCATGTACTTTAGAGTTCCAAAATCTTTTTGATTTGAACACCGTGAAACTAACTAAAGTATTATAAAAAAAATCGCATAACCAATGAACAATTGCAAAAAGTAAAAAACCTATAAATCCATAAGAACTAAAGCTTAGGATAAGAACTGCTCCAATACTAACCCACCACATGAAAAAATATGGATTAGCAAGAGTTGTTATTGCTCCTGCTGTAAATGTTCCCCATTGGACATCATACTTGTCTTCATTAATATCATTTTTTGATCTATAAAGACCATAACCTAGGTAAATTAGTGCAATACCGCCTAAAAAAGCTATTATCATCTGAAATTCTGTTCCAGTAAAAAATCGTAATAAACCTATATAGATAAGGATCATTAATGGAAATTCTACTAAACCATGTCCTAAAGATATAATGGCACCTGCAAATTTATTTTGATGTCCTTTTGCAATAGCAATTGCAAAAACAGGTCCTGGCATAAGAATACCTGAAAGGGATATAATTGCTGAAATAAGGAGTAATCCGGGCAAAGATACTGATTCTTCAATTAATGCAATCATAATTACCTCTTAATCGATATAGTAAGTACATCTTTATCTTTTAATTTATGGTCTAAACCTACCATCTGTCCTGAATGTTTAACCGAACTACCCCAAATTTTTGCATAAATAATCCTTTTTTTAAAATCGGCATGCATACGGTCACAAACATCCTTAACGGTCGATCCATTTACCATTATTATAGGTTTTTCCAAATCAGGTTTTTTTCCAGGTTTTTTTGTAAATACGCGAATAAATTTTAACTTCAAATAGATGTCAGATTGTAATTTATCAAGATTATATCCTTTCTCCGCAGAAATTCCAATACAATTAGGAAGTTGTTTTTTTACTTCACTTAAATAATGATTACGTACCAAATCTATCTTATTAAGAACTAATATTGATGGAATATAAACCCGGTTGCCTGAAATAGCATCTATAATCTGGTCAATAGATACATCTTCAGAAATAACAACATTTGCATTATGAATTCTAGATTCACTAAGAACTATTTTTATAGTCTCAATGTTAATTTGGGATAATTGAACTAAAGTTGTAACATTTAATCCTCCACCATCTATTTTTTCTATTTTTATCTTAGGTGGATGCTGATTTAGCCTAATCCCTGCTTCATAAAGTTCATTATTGAGAGTTTCTAATTGATGGATATTGAAAACATCTATAATAATTGCTATTATATCCGAATTTCTGATTACCGATAAAACCTCTTTACCCCGGCCTTTACCGCCAGATGCACCTTTAATTAATCCCGGAACATCTAATACCTGAATCCTTGCACCATGATACTCCATTATTCCCGGAATTACGTTAAGAGTTGTAAAATCATAATCGGCAACAGGTGAATTACTATCAGTAAGTTTATTTAATAAAGTGGATTTACCAACAGATGGGAATCCTACAATTACTAAAGTTGCATCCCCTGAATTTCTTAATGCATAACCGGTACTAACAGTTTTCTTCTTTATCCTGTTTTTAGCTTCTTCTTTAAGCCGTGATATCCTTGCTTTAATTCGCCCTATGTGATGCTGAGTAGCTTTATTATAAGGAGTCTTTCTTAGTTCCTCCTCTAACTCCTGAATTCTATCCATTTCAATATCCATAAACACCAATTTTAAATATAAGTTTCTAACATTTGTAATAATAAAATATAATAATTTTAATTTTAAAGGATAAATTTATGAACATAACTCGATTTTTAGAATTCTTTATTGAAAATAATCTTAAGATTAAACTATTGATTTCAGACAATGAATTAGCTGAAATAAGATGCGATAATGAAAATATCAATGTAGACATAAAAGATAAAGACCATACAATGGAATTAATTAAGGAGCTCCGTAAATGGAAAAAATAAGGGTTTTTACCAATGTTGCGAAAGACCTTGAAAAAAAAGGATACACTCTTAATATCCATTTTAAAAATAAGCTTATACTACGTTTAGGTAAAAAAGCAAGACCTGGACTTCTTCGTCCACTTGGACCAATTGAAATTAAGGACTTTAGATTTCTTCTAATGTTCCTAGAGGATTAAAAGTGCTTGCAGTTAGAGTAAAAAAAAAAGAGGCCGAATCTGTAAGAAAGAAACTAATTCAAGAAGGTATATTGGACAAAGATAGAAAAATCCAAAAGATAGATAATCATATTGAAATTCCAGTTACGTGTAAATTTGGTAATTACTCTTATCTGAATCAGAACAAACCAATCCATTACCATCCTCGGTTAAGTTTTAAAACATTAATTAATTCCCTAAGAAAAGAATTGGACCAAGAAGACATTAATAATTTAAGTAAAGGATGGGAACTAATTGGAGATGTACTTATTTTGAAAATAGATAACAATATTAGAGTTGAAAAAAGACAATTAATAGCAAAGAAATTTTTAGATTTCATGCCAAAAGTCAAAACAGTGCTAAATAGGGAGGGAATATTAGATCTTTTTCGGAAACCATTAACAGAATTACTTCTAGGAACTATTCATGATACTATACATAGTGAAAATGGATGTAAATTTAAAATTGACCCATCAAAGGTGATGTTTTGTTCCGGAAATATCCAAGAAAGACAGCGTATGGCCACTATCTCAAATCAAAACGAAGTTGTTTTAGACATGTTTAGTGGAATCGGCCAATTTAGTGTTCCCCTTGCAAAATATTCAAATCCTAAAAAAGTACTTTCAATAGAAAAAAATCATATCGCATACAAATATCTGGTTGATAATGTAAAATTAAACGATTTAACAAATGTCAAGCCTGTACTTGGAGATTGTACTATAGAGAGTCCAAAAAAGTATGCGAATAGAGTAATTATGGGCTATTTATTTAACACAATAAAGTTCCTACCATTTGCTCTAACTTCATTAAGAGAGGGAGGAATCATACATTTTCATAGTATAGTCCACAAATCTAATTTTAATACTGAAAAGGCAGAGATTAAGAAATTTATAGAAAAATTGGGGTATGATCTTAATAAAATAGATTATCAGACAATAAAATCATATTCTCCATTTTATTACCATATAGTATACGATATAGATATTAGTTCTTAATATTCATCTTTATCTATCTCATAAATGAGCTAACCTAACTAGTTCGATATATTACATAAAAATGGGAAATAATTAGGGTAACTTATTAGTACTATATATCTTAATTAAGTTTTGTGTTAGACAAAGAAATTGGTAATTTAAGTGTATATGCAACAAAGGTTGTATTTTCAATATTAATTCTTATAGTAGGAATATTTTTATCCAATCTTATTAATCGTGTCATTAAAAAGACCTTCAGCCATGGAAAAATTGATGTAACTATAGGTAAATTTATTCGTAAAAGTATTAAGTTCCTACTCTATTTTTTCGTTATAATAACCGCCCTAAGCACTCTTGGTCTGAATATCCAACCTATTATTGCAGGTCTTGGAATAGCTGGATTTATAATTGGTTTTGCTGTAAAAGGAACTCTATCAAATTTTGCAGCAGGAGTTTTACTACTTTTCTATCGCCCATTTAAAGTAGGTAATGAAATTTCAGCGTCAAAGGTTCGGGGAATTGTTAAAGAGATAAATATAATTGCCACAATTCTTGAAACGAATGAGGGAGACATTATTACAATACCTAATTCGAAGGTATGGGGAGCCCCTATAATTAAACATTCAAAGAATTCTTCACTTTAAATCCTAATTGTCTAATAATTGTCTCCCCTTATTTTAATTGCTTTTTTAAATACCCAATTCATTGAATACTTTTATTTCCTTGGAGGACCCACCATTATTTGGAGGTAATGTTACATGGAGATATTAGATGATAATACGGTTCAAATTACGGAATTAAAAAAAAGAATAGAGGAAATTGAAAGAGATTTTAGAAAAGTAATGCGAAGGTTAGGAGATTTAGAGAAGATACATACACGATCCTATTACGTTGAGCCAGATGGAGAGATTTCAGAAGAGAGTGAGACTAAAAACCATCATGTATAATTTTTATTCAAAATATAAGTAAATGAAGATTTTCATTAATTATTATTATAAATCATTAGTTTAATATAATTAATAATGGAATCACAGTTCTGGGCAGATAAAAAGGCTATTGAAATATATAATAAAAGAAATTTCAAGTATTTACCTAAAGAAGCACCAGATTTCAAAAAACACGTAATTAAAACTTCTGCATCTATCTCAGGTGTTTTACATATCGGAAGACTAAGTGACACAATTAGAAGTGAAACTGTTTATAAATCCTTATTAGATTCAGGAAATGCCGCAGAACTAATATGGGTTGCTGAAGATATGGACCCTTTAAGGAAAATTCCAGATGGGGTATCAAAAAAATTTAAAGACTATCTAGGCATGCCCGTAATAGATATTCCTGATCCGTGGGGCTGCCATAATTCTTACGCAGATCATCATATAACTGAATATTTTGATGTAATTCATGAATTTGTTAACACTGATTTAATCCCTTATTCTATGAAGAATGAGTATAAAAAAGGAAATTTTAAACCATTTATTTCTAAATTATTAAAAAATTTACCTCTTTTGATACAAATTCAAAACAAATATCGACGGAACACTTTAAGGACGGATTGGAGTCCCTGGGTTCCTACTTGTAAAAATTGTGGGAAAATAATAACTTCAAGAGTTAAAAAATTTGAAGATAATATATTAACGTACAAATGTGAAGACTATTTATTTGAAAAAACACGTGCAAAAGGGTGTGGTTATGAGGGTGAAGCTTCACCTCTTAAAGATAAGGGAAAATTAATGTGGAAAGGGGAATGGGCAGCCCAATGGAAAAGGTGGAAAATTACGAGTGAAGGTGCTGGAAAAGAATATGTAGTTCCTAATAGTGCTTGGTGGGTTAATGCAGAAATTGTCGAGAGGATACTAGATCATCCTATGCCAATTCCGATATTTTATGAACATATTATGATAGATGGTAATAAAATGTCAGCTTCAATAGGCAATGTTGTTTACCCTAAAGAATGGCTTTCAGTTGCATCACCAGAATTATTACGTTTTTATTATAATAAAAAATTAATGAAAACTAGAAGTTTTTCTTGGCAAAGTTTGCCCAATCTTTATGATGACTACGATAGACACTCAGTGATATATCAAAAAGGTGGATCTGATAAGTCAACACTTCAAAAAGGAAAACTTTTTGAGATATCTCAATTAAAGAAAATAGACCCACCTTTTAAACTCAGTTTCTCACATGCAGCATTTTTAAGCCAGATGTTCTTTGAAGAAAAAGAGATTATTGCAAGCCTAAGAAGATCTGGACATTATGATAAAGATAATATCGATTCGATTCTAAAAAGAATCAAATTAGCATCAAATTGGGTTGAAAATTTTGCTCCAATAGATATTAAACGTAAAGATATTAAAATAGATATTTTAAAAGAAACTCTGAATAAAAAACAACGAAAATTTTTAGGGGAAATCTCAGCATTCCTTTCAAAAGATAGAGAACCCAATGAAATACATGAGAAAATTTACAGTTTAAGTAAAGATTTGGATATACAAACAGGCAAATCCTTCCAATGCATTTATTTAGCTGTTATAGGTAAAAAAACTGGACCAAAAGCGGGTAATCTTCTATCTTCTTTAGATAAAAAATGGATTGTTCAAAGATTTATGGATATAGCTGAACTTTGAGCTTAACTACTCAACTACTCTAGTTTACTATTTTTAAATGTCTAGACCCTATTTGATGAAAGGATTAAGGCCAAGATACCCATAACCGTACATGTTTCAAGTGAAACATTTTTTCCTGTGATTTCCAGATGATGGTGAGACAATTCCAAAATTCTTTTGGGCAATCCCCTTTTTCCAAGACCCATAATGACGCAATAAGGTGTTTTATCACTTTTTAATCTGTTTATAGTTATTTGTTTTTTTATTGAAGGCTTTGAAGTAGTAGCTATGATTTTACCAATTTCCTTTGAAATTGGAGAACGTGGCGTTTTTTTAATAAAGAGTTGACCTTTAGATAGAAGTTGTTTAATGTACTTACTACCGTTATGTATGCAACTTTCTCTTTCTACAATAGTGGCTATATCAATTTCATTATCTAAAGGGAAATTAAACAAACAAAGATTAAGATTATAAGCGTAACATAAGGGTACTGCTCTAGCAATCGTCCTAATATGGATACTTCTTAAAGACTTACCCTCATAGGTATTCATGATCCCTAAAGTTACTCTATTATTTCTCGGTGGTTGATATTTCTTTTTTAATTTATTTGGATTAAATTTTCTTTTTTTAATTTTCGATAATTCTAGATTGTATGTCTTTATTATTTGTTTAGAACCTTCTATAGCTTTTTTTTGATTATCAATATTCATGAATGAATTTATAGCATAAATTAACCCATCAACATTATTTAATTTTATTTTATTTATTTGAGAAATTATTTGAAGAAAAATTTCTAGACGTCTCCATTCTTGAGGTACTCTCACGCTGGCTTTTAACGACTTTGAAAAAACAAGGGTACTATCGACTCCTATATCCGACATTCTTCTTCCAATCCAAGTTAGAGTCCAAGCTTGGTAATATGGATCTTCTATTTTTTCACCTTTTTTAATAAGTGAAGTAAAATTACTATCTGATTCCTTAACTTTCAAACCTGCTTCTCTTTTTATTGATCTGGCATAGGATGGCCAATGTCGCATTTTTTTATTTTCGTTTTTCATCATTAACCATAATGTAATTGCTTAATTTAAATATTTAGAGTGGGATAACTTCAGTTTCAAGGGCATCATAGGTAGGGTACTCCTCAATTAAAAAACACTTTAGATTCTCAGAATTTGTATCTGATAAAAAACAAGCAATTTCTTGAGTTGTTTCAATACGATTTTTAGATTCATTTATACAAATTAGATCTGCAGGTATTGAATAATTTTTTATTAGATTTTTTCTTAAACTAGGTAGCATTGTTTGGTGGTTAGGGATAATCACACCTTTAATAAGAAGACCGTATTTTGTTATTTCTTCATACTTTTTTACCGTATTCTTAGCTATCCTTAGAAGTCTATTTTTTAATTGGACAGAATCTTTGTATCGAGATGTGCAGAAATGAATATTTTTTTGATATTTTTTAAGTAAATTAAAACCAGTATTATAACTCCCAATTACAGCAGATCCTCTTTCATCAATTTCAAAATCACGTTTTAACAATTCATCACAATTTGTATGAGAAAATTCTAGTTCATTAAGGTTAATAAAATTAACATTTAAGGATATGGCCTTATTTATTAAAATTTCGAGTTGATTTTCGTCATGTGGTATCACAGGTAATTCTATCCCAGTATCAATCCCCAAGGCCTTTGATTTCTTTATTGATTTCCAAACATCTGTACTTACAACATGGTACCTTAATTCATCTAATCCAGAATCTTTAAGTTGCTTTAGCATTTGCATATTTAATGGATTTGAGGTATACATATGAATATGGAAATTACTGAAAGTTTCTTTTAAAGTTCGAATATACAAAAGAGTTTTATCAAAGGTTATATCAGGATCACCCCCTGTAATTCCTGCCCCTAACGCCCGCATCCTTTTGGCTTCGTTAATAATATCTTGCGTATTTTGAACAGGTCTTTCATTTGCCCATGATTTTTTACTACCTTTTCGATTGGTAGATAACGGGCAGTAATAGCAAGTTCTATTACATATCCCCGATATGAACAAAACTAATTTTGCTCCTTTCATACATAGCTTGCATCCTTCAGCCAATTCTCCGTTATAAATATTGTAATTCTCTTGATTCATTATATCGATCTTCATTTTTTGACATATTTACTTAAATAAGTCTAATCGAAAAAATAACCAATTTATTAGATTTTGTCTCTAACTTTCTTATTCTCTATTTTTAAAATTAAAGCTTTGTTAATATACACTTACCTTCACATTTGCTGCATAAGTCAGGATATCTATATCCATCCTTAGCCTGAATAGCTCTTTTACCGGATAATCCTGATCCGTTACATTTGTTACACGTGAATATTTGAACCGGCGAATCCTTTGTTATGGTCGGCACTTTAATCCTGATTTCACCTTGCCCCCCACAAATATTACAGGACTTTTTATGATATTCTTTTTCATATCCAGCAAAAACTTCAATTACCTTAAAAGCTGATATGGTCCCTGTGTTACGGCACCTATGACAGCCAATTAATACATGATTATTATCTATTAATTTAAATTTTTTATTATATAATTCACTACCGCTCATGAAATATCCTGATTTGAACTAATGTCTCCTAACCAAAAACTCATTGATTTAAAGATTTATTAAATTTTACCCTTGTAACATAAGACTCCTTGGCTGAAGTTTACATCCTTTTTCTAATTATTAGGTATGTTTTTCAGAATCGTAAGATGTTTATTGATCCTATCGTTTTGCGTTTTTTTTTTCTGACCCATTGATTATTATAATTTTCGTTAATATTTTTTTTATTATTTAGTCTTATTTTCTATGATTTGATATCATCTCCCATTTTATAGTGAAGTAACCTCTCTACAATATTACCGTTAACTAAATGCTTATCAACAATTTCATCTACATCATCTAAAGAAACATTTTTGTACCATATCCCCTCTGGATAGATTGTTATAATTACAGGCCCACATTTATGCTGCATTGTACATCCTGATTTAGTTACCCATATTTTATCCCTAAGATTTCTTTCTTCAATCGCGGTTCTCATTTTCTTAATAATTCTTTTGGGTTCAGAATCTCCACATTTACTACTAGTACAAACATACACATGCGTATGATATGGTTTCATTTTTACATACCTCCATATTAGAGTTAGCTATACCTTTAATCCTATATTTTTCGTTTTCAAATCTTTTTAATAATATGGTTTTTTTTCATATGATTCTTTTAGAAATTTTTTTTGACCTTGTTTTAATTTAATTATAACTTTTATGTTAAACACTGA
>CAYZUE010000045.1:0-10200 GCA_964481825.1 Candidatus Hydrothermarchaeota archaeon
CTTGGGACTGCTAGTATGGGTGGCCTTGTGAGATTTATTAGGGCTAGCATGCTTGAGGTCCTTCGACAAGACTATATACTTACTGCTAGGGCAAAGGGACTCAGTGAAAGGAGAGTTCTATACAAGCACGCACTTCGAAATGCACTTCTTCCCCTAGTTACGATAATAGGAATGTCAATACCTGGTTTGCTCAGTGGAGCAGTTCTAGTGGAAACTGTGACTGGTTGGCCGGGAATGGGTAGGCTAGCGGTTAATGCTGTGTTTGCAAGAGATTATCCCATTATAATGGCTTTAGTAATGATTTTTAGCTTGCTTGTAATCCTTGGCAATCTTATCGCAGACATCGTTTACAGCTATGTTGATCCAAGAATTAGATATGAATAGGTATGAAGATGGTATACAAAGCATTTAGTAAGAATAAACGAGCATTATTCGGGGTGGGTGTTCTATTGATATTGTACTCTCTTGCAGGTTTTACATTTGTAAATACGCAAGCAGACTATAGATGGCTCTCAAATCCAAACGAGATTCATATCGGAGAAAAGTTATACCTGGTACAACAGTCAGATGAAAATAAATTTGCAATTTTAGAAAATTTGAATGATTTTCCCAGTCTAAAAGAAGCTATTAAGAACTTTGATAATAAAGTTCCAATTAATGATAGGGATGAATATAAAGCACTGATAACTACTCTTCGGGATATGGGGTATGATGATGAAGATCCATCTGACATTTTTAAAAAGGTCTATTTCATCCAATATGGCAGAGTTTATAAAGTCTCTCTAATAAGTGTAGAAAATCAACCCCCAAGTCTTAATCACCCTTTTGGGACGGATGATTTTGGACGTGATGTTTTTAGTAGAGTAGTTTATGCTTCACGGATTTCTCTTACTGTAGGATTTATTGCTGTTGCAATTGCCCTCTCTATTGGAATAGTAATTGGATCAATATCAGGCTATTATGGGGGGATCATAGATCAAATTATAATGCGAATAGTGGACGTATGGATGAGTATTCCAGGACTTGTTTTATTAATTGCTATGGTTTCGGTTTTTGGCCCTGGCCTTTTTAAAGCTATGATATTAATAGGTATCCTTAGTTGGGCAAGTACTGCACGATTAATTCGTGGCCAGATCCTATCTCTAAAAGAACACGGATTTATTGAAGCAGCTAAAGCATCTGGAGCTAGCGATATGAGGATAATATTTAAACATTTATTGCCAAATGCAATGGCTCCTCTGATCGTAGATGCAACATTATTCTTAGCAAGTGCAATTCTCTTAGAAGCCGGCCTCAGTTTTCTTGGTTTAGGAGCTCAGCCTCCTACAGCATCATGGGGAAATATGCTCACAGATGGTCAAAAATATCTACGAACTGCTTGGTGGATAGCAGTTTATCCAGGTATAGCAATATTCCTAACTGTAATATCTTTTAACTTTATAGGCGACGGGCTCCGTGATGCCACCGACCCTCGTTTGAAAGGTGTTAGATGATGGTTCTACAAGTAAATAATCTAAAAAGCCATTTTTTTACAGAAGAAGGTATTATTAAAGCAGTGGATGGTATTAATTTCAACATAGCAGAAGGGGAAATCTTAGGAATTGTTGGGGAAACAGGGTGTGGCAAAACTGTTACAGCATTATCAATTATGCGTCTACTCCCTGAACCAGGTAGAATTATAGATGGTGAAATTTTTTTCAAAGGTGAAGACTTACTTAAGAAAGATAAGGATGCGATGAGGCGGATTAGAGGGAAAGAAATTTCAATGATTTTCCAAGACCCATTGGCATCCTTTAATCCAGTGTTTAAAATTGGAGATCAGATAGCTGAAATTCTACAAATTCATTTGGACATAAATAAAAAAAAGGCTTTAGAAAAAGCCCAAGAATCTTTAGAACTCGTGAAAATTCATAAATCTGAAGAAATGCTTAATCAATACCCTCATGAACTAAGTGGAGGAATGCGACAGAGGGCCATGATTGCCATGGCTATTGCATGTAATCCAAGCTTACTAATTGCTGACGAGCCAACAACAGCACTAGATGTAACTATCCAGTCTCACATCCTTGAGCTTATTAGAGATTTGATAAAAAAATTAAATTTTTCTGTACTTTTAATAACACATAATCTTGGAGTTGTTGCTGAGATTTGTGACAGGGTAGCTATTATGAATAAAGGAAAAATTGTTGAACAAGGGGATGTAAGTCAGATATTCAATGCACCCTCTAATGAATACACAAAAAACTTGCTGAATATTATACATTCGCTCTATGAGTGATTTAAATGATTATTGTGAAAAATCTTCAGAAGCATTTCCCTATAAAAAAAGGGATATTTCTAAAAAATTCTGGTTACAATAAAGCTGTAAACGGCATATCCTTTCAGATAGAAAATGGGAGTACACTTGGGCTAGTTGGTGAGTCTGGATGTGGTAAAACAACTCTTGGAAGGCTTTTACTTAGACTTATTGAACCCACATCTGGAGAGGTTATTTATAATGATAAGAATATTTTTTCACTTAATAAAGAAGAACTCAGAACAATTCGAAAAGAAATGCAAATAGTTTTTCAGGATACTTTTGCCTCATTAAATCCAAGGATGACAGTGTATGATATAGTGAAAGAACCTTTAGATAATTATGGTTTGTCAAATGTTCAATATAGAAAAGATCGTATTTACGATATCTTGAACAAAGTAGGACTTGAATCAGGATACGGGAGGAGATTCCCACATGAGTTAAGCGGTGGACAAAGACAAAGAGTTGCTATTGCTAGGGCATTGATTTTAAATCCAAAGTTCATTGTCTTTGATGAACCTACATCAGCCTTAGATGTTTCTATTCAGTCTAAGATTATTGGACTAATTAAAGACCTTCAGACGATAATGGGGCTGACATGTTTATTTATATCCCATGATTTGATGGTTATTAGGTTCATTGCAAGCAAAATTGCTGTTATGTATAAGGGTAAATTAGTTGAATTAAGTTCAAAAGAGGAACTATTTAATAATCCTCTTCATCCATATACAAAAAATTTAATCTCCACTATCCCAATTTTGGAACCAGGGGTTAAAAAATATCGAAAAGAAATGATTAAAAGACCATTATTAAATTCAAATTCATGTTCGTATTATGATAAATGTGAGTATAAGAAAGAAATTTGTAAGACATCACCACCACTTAGAGAAACTGAAAACAAACATCTAGTTGCATGTTATTTATATTAATCTATTGTATGCGCATTATTTTACGATTTTAGATATATTTATCTCAAGTATATCCTCAGCTCCAAATTCTTTCAGCTTTGGGATTAGAATGTTAACATTTTTTTTTGGAACAACTGTCGATATTGCATAGTAATCAGATCCAAATAGTTTTGAAACAGTGGGATCTTTCATAGAAGGTAGTATACTTATTAAATTTTCAAGTTTATTTTCAGATACATTCATACTAAGGAGAACCTTTCCCCTCGCTTCAATTACCCCTAAAAGAAGAGTTTTGATCTCTTCAATAGCTTTCTTTTTTTCTGGGTCTTTAAAAGATTCCTTATTTGCTAATAATTTTGTGGAAGATTTTAAAATAGTTCCTATTATTTTAAGACGATTTTTTCGGAGAGTCGCACCAGTTTCTGTAAGATCTATTACAACATCCATTAATTCAGGTATTTTGGCCTCAGAGGCACCATAAGAGAAAAATATTTCAACAGGTATTCCTAGCTTTTCAAAGTATTTTTTTGTTAGATTTGGAAACTCGGTTGTTACTCTACTTCCTGGTTTAATTTCTGCTGGATCTTTTATATTTGAATCTTCTGCTACTGCAACAACTAATCCAACCATATTTGAGCTTTGCTTACTATAGGGCAAATCCGCAACTATTTCAACATTCGCTTCACTTTCATTTATCCAATCCCAACCTGAAATGCCGATATCAAAATATGCATCTTCTACGTATTTAGGTATTTCTTGAGGTCGAAGAATTTTAATCTTCTTTATTCTTGGGTCATTGATAGACGGATTATAGTCACGGAATCCTCTTATTACTTCTAAATCTGCTTCTTTGAAGATTTTTAATGTCTGATCTTCTAGACTCCCTTTAGGCAAAGCCAATCGTAACATTTTAATTTCCTTAATTTTTTGTAGGCGATAATTATAATCTCTTGATATATGAGTGTTATCCTTAAAATTAGCGGAGCTTAAGAAATGGTTATATAGAATAAGAAGAGAGAATTTGATTAGCGATTGTTAAGAGGACTTTTATGGATTTTCCAGTACTAAAAAATCAGAATTTATTAGGTAAGAAGGTACTCTTACGGGTAGATATTAACTCTCCATTAGATCCTGTCTCGGGGGAAATTTTGGATGATACTCGGATTAAAAGTATTTTACCAACATTAGAGTGCCTCAATCATGCTAAAACTATCCTTTTAGCCCATCAGAGTAGAGAAGGTAAGATGGATTTCACAACTTTAGAACTCCATGCTGAAACACTCCAAGGTCTAGATGACTTAAAAGTCAAGTATGTGGATGATACATTTGGACCCAAGGCACAATCTGAAATAAATAACTTAAATAATGGTGAGATACTCCTTCTTGAAAACGTCAGATTTTGCGCAGAAGAGAATAGTCCGAAAGTGATTAGTCAATCCCCCTTCGAACAATTGAAAACTAACTTTGTTCGTCAGCTTTCTTCATCTTGCAATTTTTTTGTAAATGATGCATTTGCTGTTTCTCATAGGACTCAACCATCCGTTGTAGCGTTCCCTTATGTAATGCCAAGCTGTGCTGGAAATGTTATGGAATTAGAGATAATCTCGCTTTCAAAAGTACGAACGAGTAATAAAAGTCCAAAGACCTTTTTATTTGGAGGTGCTAAGGCTAGAGACTCTCTGCAAGTAATTAAAAGGTTACTAGAAGATGAATTAGCCGATTTTGTTTTAACTACTGGTATAGTTGGTAATCTATTTCTTATTGCAGAAGGAATTAATTTAGGAACTAAGAATAAGGAATATCTATCAAACTGTGGTCTATTAGAACTAATCCCATTAGCTAAAGAATTATTAAAAAAATATAGAGAAAAAATAAAGTTCCCACTAGATTTAGCCTTTGAGAAAGAAGGATCTAGAGTTGAGTCGGAATCCACGAATTTTCCAAACTTTAAAATTATGGATATAGGTATTGAAACAATTGCTGAGTACATCAACATTATTGAGGAATCTAAAGTTGTCGTTGCAAATGGGCCATGTGGAGTATTTGAGATAGACTCATTTGCAATTGGAACCGAGGAGATTTTAAAGGCCATTGCTAAAACAAAAGGCTTCTCTGTAATAGGGGGTGGACATTTATCAACATCAGCTCAAAATCTGGATATCACTGATAAAATATCCTATGTAAGTACAGGTGGGAAAGCTACAATGTATTTCCTTGCAGGATATAAACTTCCAGGTATTGAAGCACTAAAAATAGATAAATTGTCATAATTTCGTGTTAGTTAAGTTCGTACAATTAAAATCAGAAACTTTATTAATAGTCTAAATAAAATCCATCTTGATGAATATTGGTCGAATTATAGATATTATTAATGAAACAGATAGAATCAAAACTTTTATTCTTGATATTGATACAAAAGCTATCCCGGGACAGTTTGGAATGTTCTGGCTTCCAGGGGTGGATGAGAAGCCAATGAGTCTTTCTTACACTGATGGTAAAATGGGTGTAACAATACTCAAATTAGGCAATTTTTCTACGAAAATGCATGAACTTGAAATTGGAGCTCGTATTGGAGTCAAAGGACCTTTGGGGAGAGGATATAAAATTAAAGGAGATAATATTTTGATTGTTGGTGGGGGTGTCGGAAATGCCCCATTGGCACCTCTTGCAGAGACTGCTCTTGCAGCGGGGAAAAAAGTAACAGCTATTTTAGGTGCGCAGACTGCAAGGGAGATACTTTTTGAGAAACGTATAAAAAAAGCTGGAGCAAAAGTATTAGTAGCAACGGATGATGGAACAGCGGGGCATAAAGGCTATACAACCGATATAATGATGGAAATATTGAAAAACGAAAGCTTTGATCAATGCTTCACATGTGGACCTGAAATAATGATGGTTAAAGTTCTACTTCAAACAAAAGAAAAGAAAATTCCTGCACAAGTATCCCTACATAGATACTTTAAATGTGGGATTGGAATTTGTGGGCAGTGTGCTATGGATAATACAGGTATACGTGTATGTAAAGAAGGGCCGTGTTTTCGAGATAAAGAAATGGATAAAACGGAAGAATTTGGAAAATACTGGCGTGATGGTGCAAGTACTAGATTGTATTTCGGAGCTAAAAAATGAAAGTAATCCTATTAAGATATACTCCTGATGGTGTAAAACTTATTGCTGAGTCCTGTCGAGTTAGCGGTGTACCTAGCAGTTTTAAGGATGGTGAGATTATTAATATGGTAGTTAATAATGACTATTCTAGTGTTCTTGAACATATTTCATTTACTTTTGATATCCGCGACATTTCAATTGCATTGAGCCGTGAACTTCTCGAACATAGGGTAGCAAGCCATACTGCTCGTAGCACTCGATATCAAGATGAGACAGATTTTAATTACTATATCCCGCCAGAATTTTCAAAAAATAAGAAAGCTCTTAAGCTTTATCAAAATGTAATTGAAAGTCAACAAAAGGCTTACAGGGAGTTAGGTAATTTGAACATTAGCAAAGAAAGTTCCCGTTATGTTATGCCAATGTCAGCTCATACTAATTATATCCTATCTATTAATACCCGAAGTTTAATAAATTTCCTTGGCCTGCGACTTTGTATTAGGGCTGCTCCTGAAATGCGAGAATTGGCAGACAAATTATATGGTATTGTTGTTGAATTATATCCTGAAATTTTCTCAAATCTAGGATGTCGTGGAATTAATATGAGGGTATGTCCCGAGAATGATATTCGGGATTCTGAACAAGGAAAGGGTTGTCCTTATAGAGTTGTCGGTAGTAAATTATACATACCAACAAAAGATAAAATAAAAAATACTAAATATTAAAACAGTGAATTTGTATTTTGGATATGAAATCAATTTTATTGTTCTTTCATTTTAATGATTCTATTAGGGTATTATGACCTTAATTAGCCCCTACTAAACATTTCCTAATTCTATTTATTCCCAATTTTATTTTATCCTTATCTGTACCATAGGATAACCTAAGATATCCTTCTCCTTCTTTTCCAAATGCATTCCCTGGAGTTGTTACAACTTTGGCCTCTTTATAAATCCTCATTGCTAAAGTTTCAGATTTTCCAAATTTTGAAAAATTAGGAAATAAATAGAAAGCTCCTTGAGGTATTGAACATTCTACCCCTGGTATTTTTTTCAAAAGGGTGTATGCTAGATTTCTACGTTCCAAAAGTTCGGTTAAAATAAAATCCACAAAATCTTTAGACCTAAGGGCGGCTAGAGCAGATATTTGTGATAAAGAACAAGTGCTAGCTTGGATATATTGATGAATTTTTAACATCTCTTCTATAATCTTTCTTTCAGTATAAGTATAACCTAACCTCAGTCCAGTCATGGCATAACTTTTTGAAAAGCTATTAACCATAATTGCGTTACTTGAATATTTCGCGATACTTTGATGATTTCTTTCATAAGTTATTTCATTATATACTTCATCAGAGAGGATTGTGATATTTTGATCTTCAGATATGTCAGCGATTTCTTTAAGAATAGACTTAGGGAAAACAGCTCCAGTAGGATTACTAGGCGAATTTATAATTATCATTTTTGTTTTCTTGTTTATTAATTCTTTTAATATTTTAATTTCAGGATAAAAGGAGTTTTCTTCCTTGAGTCTATATGGTACTGGCTTACCACTTGCTATGTTCACTAAAGGGCTGTATGAAACAAATCCAGGGTCAGGAATTAAAACTTCATTACCTTTATCAACGATAGTAAGAATTGCAAGATGTAGAGCTTCAGATGCTCCTGACGTAATAATTATTTCTTCATCATTATAGTCTACACCGGGTTCTTTAATTTTTTCAACTAGAGCAGTTCTTAATTCTGGAATGCCTTTGTTTGGGGTATAATGAGTAAAATTTTCAACTAGACCTTGAGATATTGCATCTTTAGATTTAGGGGGAATTCCAAAGTTAAGTTCGCCCAGAGCAAGATTAATCAAATTCTTATCCTTTGGCAGATTAAACATCCTGCGTATCCCAGAGATATCAACATTTGATAAACGACTTGCAAATTTCAACAAATCAGCCCCTTACATTTTATTTATATATTTATATTAAATCCAATATATAACTTCGTGACTTCAATAGAAAATATTTATTATTGAATACTGAGTAACTTTGACCAGATGATCTCAATTATTCTTAAACCAATATACAAATTTTATGAATGGATGCTTCAGAGAGAAGTAATAAAAGGTGCTATACCAACCCATATTGGAATTATTATGGATGGCAACCGAAGACTAGCTGAAAACTTAGGACTAAAACCCTGGGAGGGTCATAAATTAGGTGCTGAGAAAGTAGCAGATGTATTAACTTGGTGCTTATCTTTGAATATTAAAACAATAACTGCATATGCGTTTTCAACTGAAAATTTTAACCGGCCAAAAGAAGAACTCGATGAACTTTTTGATTTGTTCGAAGAATATTTTAATAAACTAGCGAAAGAAAAAAAAGTTCATGATAATAAGATTAAAATAAAGGCTATTGGGAGGATAGATCTTTTTCCTCCGCGTGTACGTGACGCTATAAAGAATGCAGAGAATTTAACATCAGAATACAATAATTCGTATCTGAATTTAGCCGTAGCATATGGAGGTCGACAGGAAGTACTCGATGCTGTTAAGAAGATAGCTGAAAATGTTAAAAATGGTTTATTAGAACTTGATTTAATAGATGAAAAAACTATTGGAGACAACCTTTATACAAACGGTTCACCCGATCCGGACTTAATAATTCGAACTTCAGGTGAATGGCGTATTTCAGGATTTCTTCTCTGGCAAAGTGCATATTCTGAGCTTTACTTTTGTGAGTCTTACTGGCCATTAATCAGGAAAATTGATTTCCTCCGAGCTATTAGAGCTTTTCAACGAAGGAAACGGCGTTTTGGGAGATGAATACTACTAAAATCACATTTTATCCAAGGCTTCAACACCTAAAAGTGTTAGAGTATTCCCTAGGATTACCTGGGTAACTCTAACAAGATTGATTCTAAAATCTTTATCTTTGCCTTTTAAAACTTTATCATACATATAAAATCGGTGAAATGCATTCGCTAATTCTATAGCATAATTTGCAATGATGGAGGGCTTTCGGGATTCTGCGGACTCAATAACAATTTCCTTAAATTTCGAGATTATCTTAATTAGCTCTGTTTCATTTATTGTTAAATTTCGAATAATAAATTCATCTTTTATTTCAGCTTTCTCCAATATTCTACAACAACGCGCATATGCATATTGAATAAACGAAGAACCATTACGTTCAAAGTTTAAAGCTTCATCCCAATCAAATACCATAGATTTTTCAGCGGCAATTCTAATTATATTAAATCGTATAGCACCAATTCCAACGGCTTCAGCTATTTTTAATTTGAAGTTTTTTGTCTCTTCACTCCTACGCTTATCAACTTCGATATATGCACGTTTAACTGTCTCTTCAATTAATTCATCAAGTGAGATAAATATTCCACTTCTTGTAGACATAGATCCTGTAGGCAGTGTAATAAATTCGTAAAATATAAACTCGGGAGGTGAAGCATCTAATATCTGATGGACGGCTTTGAGCTGTTCTCCAATGAGTTTATGATCAGATCCCCAGATATTTATCACTTTACCATATTTTAACTTCCAAAGATGATATGCGATATCCTTTGTTGTGTAAAGGTAAGTTCCATCGCTACGGCTTAGAATCAGATTTTTTTCAATTCCAAATTTATTCAAATTCAATGAACTCACTCCATCGAGTTCAAAATATTCGGTTCTCAGAAGTTTTTTTACTACCTTTTTTACTGAGGAGTCCCATACAAAAGTGCTTTCCCAAATAAATCTGTCATGGCTAATTCCTAAACGGTTGAGTGTTTCATTTATACCTTCTAGGCAGTAATTTGCAGCATTCTTAAACTCTTTTTTTATTTCATCATTTCCTTTTTCATATTCCTTGATTAATTCTGATATCTGTTTTTCTGC
>CAYZUE010000046.1:0-9950 GCA_964481825.1 Candidatus Hydrothermarchaeota archaeon
AAATTACTTTAGTCCGGCTCTACTAATTATTTCCCCCACTGCATAATCCATACCTACAGGCATGATATGAGCTCCAGAGAACCCTACTTCTTTAATGTTTCTAAGTAACTCAGAGGTTATATCGATAGTTGTTTCTTTTAAATTAGTAGATTTTTCTAGACGTTGCATAATATCATCAGGTATTACAACACCGGGGACATGTTTTGCCATAAATTTTGCCATTCCTAACGATTTTAACGGGGCGATACCTACTAAAATCGGAATTCCACAATCTTTTGTTTCATCCCTTAATTCTCCAAGTATATTTGAATCATAAATTACTTGTGTCTGTGAGAATTCAGCGCCAGCTCTAATTTTTTTTTCAAATTTTATAAGTTCAGGTTCAAGAGGTCGCATTCCTGGACTGAGTCCAACACCTACATGCATTTTTGGTGCAACTTTTAACTTATTACCTGCCATATCTGTACCTTCATCTATCATAATTCGTAATAATTTCGTAAGTTGGACACTATCCAGATCAAAAACAGCTTTTGATTCAGGATGATCACCCATCCGTGGGTGATCACCAGTTAATGCAAGAACATTTTTTAACCCTAATGCAGCGGCTCCTAGGATATCACTCTGGATTGCAATTCGATTACGGTCTCTGCAAGTTACTTGATAAACAGCTTCAATTTCTACTTCATTTTGCATTATAAAGCACGGGACTAGGGTATTCATTATTACTATCCCTAATGGATTATCAGTAACGTTAGAAGCTATAACATGACCTTTCAAGTATTCGGCTTGCTCAATTATTGTAGTTCGGTCGGCACCTTTTGGTGGATCAATTTCACCACTAATTGTGAATTTATTTTCTTTTAAAGACCGCATAAGTTTGCTAAATATCATCTTATACTCCTAGGATGTACACGAATTGAAAAATCTTTAGGATTGTTTATAATCTTCATATTTTCTAGTTCGCCAATATCTTTAAGCCGATTGTATATATCAATCCAGATACAATTATTTTCAGGGTAAACTTCACAACTATTATCTAATACCCCTCCACAGGGGCCATTCATAATACTTTTAGGGCATTTTGCTATTGGACAAATACCACCGGTTAAATGCAATATACAATTTCCACAGCCTATGCATTGTTCCTTAAAAACTTCACCTTCAGGGAGTCCCATAAAAAAAGTATCAAATCCAGGAATTACTGCTTTTTTACCTGCAAAATAGGTTAATGATTGGACACCTACACCACATGCTAAAGACACAAGGACATCTGCTTCTTTAATTCTTTCTGAAGTTCTTGCAAGGGTAATAATTGCATCATCATCCTTTAATTGTTTCTTAGAAGCCCTGTCTTTCCATGCGCATTGTCTACCTGTTACACCTGATGCAACAACTTCGATTCCAGTTTCTTTAATAAGTTTTTCAATTTTTAAAACTCCAGGTTTGCCCCCTTCCCCATAGCACCCTCCACAGCCAATTATAGCCACTTTTTTATAAGGCTTAACCATTTTACAAATATCAGTACTATCCTTAAATTTTCTAACAATCATTTAATTGCTCCATTTATACTTTTTAAATATATAAGTTATAACATCGAATAAATAAACGGATTACAAAATGTTAATAACATATTCAAAGAATATTTTCATTCCAGTAACAGATGCATGTATTAATTCTTGCGCCTACTGTGGTTTCAAATCTAATAAACCCAAAATAATGTCCATGCGCACTATAAACTCTTTAATTCTAACTGCAAAAAAAATGGGATGTAAAGAAGCACTCTTTACATATGGAGAAAATCCTGAAAGTAACACTTTCATCCGGAAACAACTTAAAAAATGGGGTTTTTCAAGTAGCTTAGAATACTTATATGATCTATGCCGTCTTTCACTCAAACATGGTATCCTTCCACATTCTAACCCTGGTGTATTGAATTTAGAAGAACTTAAAACTATCAAAGAATTAAATGCATCTCTCGGATTGATGTTAGAAAATTCCTCAACACGTTTTCATTTAGAAGGGATGCCTCATTATAATTGTCCCAGTAAAAAACCGAAAGTTCGATTGAGAACGTTACAAAATGCAGGTAAATTAAAAATTCCATATACAACGGGTCTCTTGATAGGGATTGGTGAGACTATGGGTGAGATTGAAGATTCTTTGAATGAGATTGCGAAGGTGCATTCTAAATACAATAATATTCAAGAGATTATCATTCAAAATTTTAGGCCAAAAAAAGAAACGTCTATGGAAAAATTCCCTACACCTACAACTTACAAAATGATATACACCCTAAAAATGGCGAGAAATCTTTTTCCAAAAGTAGGAATTCAGATTCCTCCTAATCTAAATCCTTACACTTGGAGTATTTACCCTCTTTTTGGAATGGATGATTTAGGGGGAATTTCTCCAGTAACAACAGATTATATCAATCCAATGGATAACTGGCCAGATATCCCGAATCTTAAACAGATATTAACAAATTTAAACTTTCAACTTAGGGAACGTCTCCCTATATATCCAAAATTCATAAATAAAGGTTGGTATTCTAATGAACTTGAAGAACTAATACTTAATTATGTGAACAAAGATGGGTTAGTTAAATAATGGCATTTTATAATTCATTTACGATTGATTCTTACTTAGATGAAATTCTTCATCGAGCTATTGAAAATAAACGTTTATCTAAAGAAGAAGGATTAAGACTTCTAAAATCGTCGCCTGCAGAATCATTTATAATTGCAAATGTTGCTAACCAAATAACTCGAAAAAAGATAGGGCAAGATATAACTTTTGTAATTAATCGAAATATAAATTTCACAAATGTCTGTATTAATCATTGTAGTTTTTGTGCGTTTCGTCAAGAAATGGATAGTTCAAAATCTTATTTTTTATCAACTGATCAAGTTCTTTCAAAATGTATAAATGCTGAGAAACTTGGTGCAACAGAAGTTTGTATACAGGGAGGGCTCCATCCACATGTCGAACTAGATTACTATGTGTCTTTAATTAAATTGATTAAAGAGTCCACTAATCTACATATCCACGCATTTTCTCCTATGGAAATATCATATATTTCTAGATCAAATGGGATTTCCATTAATGAGGTAATTAAAATTTTAAAAGATGATGGTTTAGATTCTATCCCTGGAACAGCTGCAGAAATTCTTAATGATGATGTTAGAAAAAAAATATGTCCAGAAAAAATCACATCTAACGAATGGATAGAGATTATTATGGAAGCTCATAAATCAGATATCCCAACTACATCTACAATGCTTTATGGGCATGTTGAGTCCACTGAGAACATTATTGAGCATCTTAGCATTCTTCGAAACATCCAAGATCAAACAAATGGATTTTCAGAGTTCGTTCCGTTATCTTTTGTGCATTATAATGCTCCTCTCTATAAATCAAATGGAAGTAGAAGAGGCTCAACCGGTATAGAAGATTTAAAAATAATCTCAACCTCACGTCTTTTCTTAGATAATTTTAAGAATATCCAAGCATCGTGGGTTAAATTTGGCCCTAAATTAGCCCAATTGATGCTTAATTATGGTGCAAATGATCTTGGCGGCACATTAATGGAAGAAAAAATATCCCGTAGTGCTGGGCTTTCTTTTGAGATGATTACAGATAGAGATATAAAGGATATTATAATTAACTCTGGCTTACACCCCCAGCAGCGTGATACATTATACAATCTCATAAACTAAAATTTTAAGAATTTGGCAATCCAATTATTTATTTTTAATTTCCAACTGTTAACAATCGTTGTTAAATCTGAATGAGGAAAAAAATTCTTAGAATAACAAGGAGTGAACCAACAATTGAAGGGGCTGGAGTAAATATAAATCGGGCATTTGGATATCATGACGCATCTTTAGATCCTTTTTTACTTTTTGACATTTTTTATTCTTCGAATCCTGAAGACTATATCAAAGGATTCCCATTTCACCCTCATAGAGGAATCGAGACTATAACTTACCTTCTCAAAGGAGAGATTAATCATCGTGATAATTTAGGATATAATGGGACCCTTAAATCTGGAGAAGTACAATGGATGACTGCAGGTAGTGGGATTATTCATGAAGAGATGCCCCGACAAAAGAAGGGATTACTCCACGGATTTCAACTTTGGGTAAACCTCCCAGCTTCTCATAAGATGATATCTCCGAGGTATCAACATTTAGAAGAAAATAGAATTCCTAAAATTAATTTTAGTCCAGGTGTAACTTTAAAACTTATTTGTGGAAAAATTGGTAATATAACCGGCCCTATTAAAGAGATAATATCAGAAGTACAATATTTTCAAGTAATTATTAAACCTAAATCCGAATTTAATTTAAATTTTAATAGAAATCACAATGTTATTGCTTATATCATTTCAGGTGAAGCATATTTTGATAAAGGTCAGATTGTCAAATCACAACACCTTATAATTTTTAAAAAGGGTGGTAAATTGACTGTAAAAACTGAAGACAGGGAAGTTCAATTTATTCTTCTATCCGGGCATCCAATTGGTGAATCAGTAGCCTGGAGAGGACCAATTGTTATGAACACAGAGGAAGAGTTAAAGATTGCATTTAACGAATACCAACATGGAGTATTTATAAAAAAATAATTCTATATTTTATAATACATGAGTTTTGTTGCATAAGGTGAGATAAGATTTATTAATTCATTTTTTTCTTTTTCAGACATTTTTTTGAAAAGCTTTGCATAACTTACATTTTCTTCTAACTGATGGATAGTATCACATCCAATTACAGCCGTTGTTATAGGATGCGATAATGCAAATCTAAAAAATGGGTCCATTCCAGTATAAAAGGGTAATTTTCGTACTAATCCTCTTAAATAAACCTTCATTCCAATTATTCCCATTTTTTTATCTGTTGCAAGTGGAATGACTTTTTCAATAAAACTTTCATATTGAGGTTCTGCAGGATTTATAGGTAATAAAACAGTATCAAAATCAAATCTATTTAAACATGCACAAAGTATATCCGGACTTTGGTGTCCGGTAATCCCTATGAATTTTACAACCCCTTCTTCCTTCGCTTCAATGAAGGCTTCAATTGCACCATTTGGACCAAATATCTCTTTAATATCTGTTTCAGTTCTAACATCGTGAATTTGCCATAAATCCAAAAAATCTGTATTCATGTTTAATAATGTCTTATCCAAGTGTTTTAAAGCTCCTTTTTTGTCTCGGGCATGGGATTTACTCGATAGAAAAATCTCATCACGTTTCTCTCCGATGGCAATACCGTAGTAGGATTCACTTCCAGAATACGCTCTAGCTGATTCAAAATAATTAATTTTTAGATCTAATGCCCGATTGATTAAATCGTAAGCTTCTTTTTCATAATTATAAGTTCGGAGGAGTCCTTCACCTCCCAAACCTAAAATAGTTACTCTAGCACCAGTTTTACCAAGAATAGATTTTGGAATCATAATATTTACTAATTATTATAACTATTAATATAATGATAGATGATAACATTTTCAAAATATAGCAAAACGAAGTTAACCATTTTAAAGTGAAAACATAAAAAATTTATTAAAAATGGAAGATAAAACTAAAAAAAGAAGATTATGCGACGCGTGTACGTATATCACGATTAATAAGTCTAAACATGAATCTATTCCAGATGACAAAATTAGTAATCTCGAGAGATTGGCAAAACTAAAAGAAAATGGAATTCTTACCGGAGAAGAATTTCTTGCAGAAAAGAAGAAAATACTAAAAGGTTGAATTTATTAATTCGTTTTTAACAAGGAAGCTAATATTCCTTTAGCTTCTTTCACTTATTGAGTCTCCCTCCTACAATTGCTAACTGCTAATATGAGCATCAAAAGTACTTAAATATTCTTCATCTCAGGATGACAAGTGGAGTGGGCGAGATTTGAACTCGCGACATCTAGATCTTCAGTCTAGCGCTCTCCCAAACTGAGCTACCACTCCAAAGAATAAGTATTTCTCAATTATTACGAAAGATTTCAGACTGTCCAAATTTATATAATTTACGCTTTTTTTTATTATAGTTCAAAAAAAATTTATTTTTTTTTTAATACGTTTCAATTTAAACAAGTGAATTATAAAATGAGATACGTAATCTAGTAAAATATTAATCCAATAAAATCAAAACATTTAAAATATACTAAAAAAAAAGGAAAATATCATGGTTAAGTTAATTCCATTTAAGGGATTACGCTATAATAATAAGGCGATTAATTTAGAAAATGTTGTAGCTCCACCTTATGATGTTATAACAAAAGAACAACAATCTGAATATTATAACAAAACAGAATTTAATGTAATTCGCTTAATATTAGGTAAATCTCACGCAGATGATACCTCTAACAATAATAGATATACCAGGGCATCTTCGTATCTTGAAAAATGGTTAATGAATGGTGTACTTATCCAAGATGGTGAACCTTCAATATATGTTTATGAAGGAGAATATCAATTTCAAAATGAAACAAAAATTTTCAAAGGGTTCATTGCCCTTGCACTTATAGATGAAGTTGAGGGTAGTTCCATATTACCTCATGAAGAAACTCTTGATGAACAAATAAAAGATAGATTAGCTCTTATAAGTAAATGTAAATCAAATTTTAGTTCAATATACTCTATTTATCAAGATTCTTCAAATGATATTGATAGTCTAATAGATCACAAAAATAATGGTGAGTTAATATCAGACGTCGTTGCCGAACAAGTTCATCATCGCATGTGGAAAATTAGTAATCCTCAAATAATTAATAGAATTGTTAAATCAATGGAAAATAAGCAAGTTGTCATAGCAGATGGGCACCATAGGTATAAAACAGCTCGTGAATTCTGGATTAAAAGCAAAGATGATACATCCAAATATGTTATGATGTTTTTTGCAAATATAGATTATGGAGGTATTACGATTCTTCCTGCCCATCGTGTTATTAAAGATATCAAAAATATTAATCTGAAAAATATTCTACCCAGGATAGAGGAACATTTCGATATCATAGACTTATCCAAAGGGAAAAGCAAAATAGATATAACGATTGAAATGGAGAAGTTTTCTAAAAATATTCCGGATAAAAAAATCTTAGGATTATATTATCAGAATAAATTTTTTCTTTTAGTTTTAAAAAATTATAATGTTTTGGATGACATAGGAAATAAAGATAAATCAAAAAGATGGCGTAGGCTAGATGTATCTACTGTTCATTATCTAATCCTAAAACATATTTTAAATATCAATAAAATCCAGAATAAAGTTGAATATATAATTGATTGCGAAGATGCAATAAGTCTTGTTGATAAAAATAATTATCAACTTGCAATATTTGTCAAACCCACAAAACTAAAAGATGTTATTGATATTGCTAAAAAAGGAGAGAAGATGCCTGGTAAGGCAACATACTTCTATCCAAAGCTACTAACGGGATTAGTTCTTAATAAATTTTTATAATTTATCCACCTATTTTAAACATTTTGGTTCCGCATGTTGGACAAACACCCTTAGTTGCAGGTTTCCCATTTTTCATTGTTATTGATTCAGGATTATTCATTTCTCGTTTTGACCTACATTTTACACAATAAGCTTCTACCATCATAGCACCTCTTTAAAAAAAAATACAATGGCATAATACAAAAATGTTTCTATTTAAAAATCTTTTAGAAATTTAGATTTTCAAAATAAATTTAAAGAAGAGATTTTATTTTTTCCCAGTTATTTTCAGACTTTAAAAATAAATTTCTATAAATTGTTTTATTATAAACATCAACTTTTCGTTTTTTTTCTAGAGGAAGTTGCCCCTTAACATAAAGTATGTTCGCAATTGTCTTATAATCTTCAATATTGCAAAAATCATTTTTAAAATATTTAAAATCGCTTTTATTAAAAATATAGATAACCTCTTTTTCAATTTCAGAATGGTCGTCATTAAAATAGAGTATTACCCCTATTATTATATCGACTTTATCTTTTCCTACAAAGGCAGTATGACTAATAGGATTTAGTTTTTCGAGATCATACTCCCAGTCTTTTTTACTACTTTTTTCTGGAGGAAGTTTCTTATTAGTTTCAACTTTTATCTTCAACTTGTTTATTTCAATATTTAGATTTAATTTCTGTCTTCCATGATAAAAAATATTGTGTCTTTGGTCAGTTAACCTGTGGATATGGGGGCTACTAAAACGCCTATACAATTTCTTGGCAATTATGAAATCTCCAATATTTTGTATAAGATTATCTGGAATTTGTAATCCATGTTCGTAGTATAAGGCAATAAATTCCAGGGTTTTTTTTATTAATCTATCGTAATCACCCGATTTATTTTGGATCATTGTTTTTAACCTTTATAAATCTACAATTATTCCAATTGGATAGTTCAAAGGCGCAAAAAAATCCTAGCTATTTATTTAATGTATGATTCTTTGACTATCATAAATTAAAAAAGTTATAACGACTAAAAATCATATTCATATTTTTTCGAATTTGCAGTTTAAAATCTTAAAGAATGATTAGAAAAAAAGTGACCTTACGAAATTTTTCTATATTCTTTAATAATTTCCTTTTCTAATATACCCGCTAATTTTTTTGAATTACGGGCCCGACGGGATTTGAACCCGCGACAAATTGTTTAAGAGCCAACCACTCTAGCCAGACTGAGTTACGGGCCCATCTACTTAAGAAAAAAAATAATATTAACTATAGATAAAGAATATGTCATTTTATTAGAATTTTATTTATTTAATATAATCGTTAAATTTTTTCAAGGATATTATGGAATTATCAAAATTTGATATATTACAGTATAGATGGTTAGGTAGAGAAGAAGGATACTCAGCTCTTGAACACGAAGTTATATTTAAAGATTTGTGCAGTGGTTGTGGTGTTTGTGAATCTGTTTGCCCTGATGATGTTATAGACGTTGACGAATATCCCAAATTAACAGGGGAATGTACTAACTGTGGTTATTGTTTAGCCTTATGTCCTAGAGCTTTTTTATCTTTTGGTGATGCAGAAAAAAAATTGTTCGGAGAAATTGATGAAGGTTTATTAGGTCATGTTGAAGAGATGATAGCAGCTAAAGCGGTTAATAAAAATGTACTTAAAGAAGGACAGGATGGAGGATTTGTTACCGCACTAGTAAGATATCTTCTTAAGAATAAGCTTGTAGATGGAGCGATAGTATCCGGGATTGATGACGACAATCCCTGGAAAACCAAGCCAATGCTTGTTACCAAAGAGAATGAACTTAACAAAACTGGTGGAACACGATATTCAAATAGTGCTAGTATACGAATGTTAAAAGAGGCAAATAAACGTGGAATAAACAACATTGCTATGGTTGGTGTTCCTTGCCAAATAGAAGGTTTAAGAAAAATTCAGAATTATCCTATTGATGATGTAAAATTACCAAATGTTAAATTTACAATAGCATTATTTTGTAAAGGAAACTTTCTATTTGATGGACTAATGAAAAATCTAATTTCTAAAAAAAATAAAATAGACCTTAAGGATATGACTCGCATAGATATTAAAGGTAAAAATGTGATAGTAAATATTGGCGATGATGAAATATTGATACCTCTAAAAGAAGCACATGAATATCTTAGAGCTGGATGTAAATCATGCCATGACTTTGTATCGCGACTTTCTGATTTTTCTGTTGGAAGTGTAGGTTCGCCTAAAGAATTCTCAACTATAATTGCTCGTACCAAGGAAGGAAAACAAATTCTTAATAAAATGCAACGTGATAAAATTATTGATGTTCAAAAATTAAAATTAGAAAAGCCAGGAATTGAGATGATAGATCTTCTTCAGAAGATAAAGGAGAGAGATGCTAAAAAAATAAATAGAAAAAGGATAATGGACGTTTTACCCTTACCATATAAAAATCTAAGATTTTAATGAATAATGAATTACTTATAAATTTAAAATTAACAATGG
>CAYZUE010000047.1:0-9733 GCA_964481825.1 Candidatus Hydrothermarchaeota archaeon
ACCAATCCTTCTTTGTGGGGTTCCAAGATTTCTGAATTATAATGCTCTTCATAGCTATTTGGCATATCGTTTTGTGCTTGGAGAATCTACGATACTAAGAGGAATAAACAGATTATCTCCTGGTCACACACTTCTCTGGAAAGATGGAAAAATAAGTATTAATAAATTTTGGGACCTAGAGATGGTTCCGGGAAATAATGATTTAGATTATTATCAGAAAAATTTTTTGCGTCTTTTTAAAGATAGTGTGAGAATTAGGCTTATGAGTGAGGTGCCTCTAGGTGCGTATCTCTCAGGTGGCATAGATTCCAGTTCTATTGTTGCGGTAATGTCAAATCTCTTGGATGATCCAGTTAAGACCTTTTCTGTAGGCTTTGGTGACTTAGACTTCGATGAAGTTGAATATGCGCAGGTTGTATCTGAACATTTTAACACTGATCACCATGAATTTATAGTTGAACCCAAGTCAATAGAACTCTTTCCTAATGTAGTATGGCACTACGAAGAGCCTATTGCAGATCCAGCCCTTTTTCCAACATATCTCCTTTCAGAAAAGGCTAAAAAATACGTGACAGTTGTTCTGACAGGAGAAGGGGGAGATGAACTTTTTGCAGGGTATGAACAGTATAAGATAATGACGTTAGCTGATAGATATGGATCTTTTTTTCCTAGGTTTTCTAAGACGCAGCTCCTGCCATGGATTGTTAATAAAACTCCACCTATCATTTTGGATAAATTATTTAGATATAGTTCTTCTCTCGGTGAAGAAGGAATTAAGAGGTTTACGCAGTTTATGGCAAATCAAGGAGATAAAGGTAAGGAATATCTAACCCTTATTTCAATTTTCAATGAAGATGAGGTTGAACAGCTTTATGACGAAAAAATAAAGACCAATATTTCAAAGGTTCTGAGCAGGGATCTCAATAATAACTACTTTAAGGGATATAAAACAGGAGATCTTTTAAATCGACTTTTGTATCTGGAGAGTAAAACATCCCTACCCGACCATTTACTCATGAAAGTAGATAAGATGACCATGGCGCATTCTATCGAGGCTAGGGTTCCTTTTTTAGATCATGTTCTCGCTGAATTCTCAGCTACTCTCCCTCAGAAATTGAAACTTTATGGTATGAATGATAAATTTATACTCAGAAAAGCGATGTCTGAACTGCTTCCTCCTAGCGTTCTCAAGAGAAATAAACAGAGATTTTTTGTCCCAATACATAAATGGCTTGGAAACGAATCTCGAGAATTAGCATTAGATATCCTTGATAATAATTCCATTAAACGAAGAGGTTATTTCAACTATGGTCCTATACGCAGGATGTTTGAAAAATTCGATGGTTCTAAACTTTATTATAGTAGGCAACTTTGGAGTCTTCTATCCTTTGAAATCTGGTATCGGACTTTTCTTGATAGGGAGGATATTTCTCACCCTATCCGGCTTTAGTTATGTTATATATGAAGATAGAGTAACCAATCTTCTCTATAGGTTCATATTCCTTTATCCATTCATAACACCCAGGTGGGTCACCCTTGGCATAGATTAATTTATCAACTCCAATAGCAATTATCCCCGTACTTGGCTCACATTGCAATTTTTGATATTCTATCCCACGATATTGAGCTTCAAATGGAATCCAATATCCTGCCTTTGCTAGTTTTATCTCTTGGATTTCATTTTCGTCAATATACTTTTTTAGTCCTTTCATGTTCTGTCCAATATCTTCAAATCCATAGAAATACTTGTAACCGTTGTTTGGACCTCCCGCTAATTCGTTGAAATACATATGATGGTTAGGTGTTATGGCTAACGAGCTACCTGAGTATATTATTCCTAAAATAATTAAGATTGACATTATCCTTTCCCCTTTTAAATTTACAATTTTGCTTAAAAATACAAAGATGAAAGGGTAAGCCGGTAAAACATGGCGCATCCCTGCATTCAGATGATTAAAGCTAAAGAATATAAACCAAATTAATATAGGTACCAATAAGATAACCTCGTTTGTTTTGTTCGAAGATATCTTTTTAAAATAAATCAATGAGATTATTAGAAATAATATTAGAGAAACAGGCTCTTTTAACAAAAATCCAACGATGTAATAATGTCGGAATCCTCCAAAATTTCTATGTTCTCCTAAAAGATAGGCATAATCCCCTCGTAATGCATCTGGGCCTGTTTGAATAAAAATCCCTTTGAGGTAATTAGTTAGAGGAAGAGGTACTCTATCTATCACAAAAGCTCCAAAATTTCTAATTTCGTTATCAGGTAGGAGATTTAAGAGACCTTGATATCTTACGGGATTTAATATCACCTCTGATAATGGCTGAAATTGGAACCAATATCCAGCGTTCATAGTAAGAAATGCAATCCCTGTAATACCTAGGATGGAATATAGAAATTTTCTACTTCTATTGATGGTGAGGTAATATATCAAATAAATTGGAATTAAAAATATGCCACTCACCTTGGAAATCATGGCACATCCAGTTAAAATTCCTGTTTTAACCAAAGAAGATAAATCTTGTTTACTTAGGAAATTCCAAAAAAAATATGTTGATATAAACACAAAGAATGATACTCCTAGATCTGTAATTGCAATTCCTGACTGCGAAATTATTGTTGGATTGAAAGAATATAACAATAGGGCAAAAATACCAGCATTAATACCATATAATTTTCTTGCCCAAATGTATACAAAATATCCAAGAATTAAAGAAAGTATTAAAACCGGTATTCTACTAAAAAAAACGATTTGATCCAGATTATTGTTATATCTATACAAAAAATCAATCCCAAAATGTTCAATGTTTAGTTTTTTAAAGCTTTCTTCCTCAGTTGGAAGTGTAGGGTTTAGTAAGAGGAGCGGAGCTGTTTCTATTAAGGCAGTAAGAGGTGGGTGAGTAGGGTTCATCCCAAATTCTCCTGTTTTCCAATAAGTGTATCCTGCAGGTATCCACATGGTCTCATCTGCTGTAATTGAAGAGACATTCATAAAAAAAAGAACTTGAAGTGACAAGATTCCTAATAGAATACCTACAATGTAATTAGCATTCCTATTTTTCACTTTTCATCCCTAAAATCCTACTTAAATAACTATTTACTGGTCCTGTACAATAATACCAACATTTACAAGTGAATTTTTGTTCTCTGATTATTTTCCTGTGAGTTTCAGCATTTTTCCCTTTCCAAATATTTTTGAAACTTTTCTTTCTTAAATTACCAGTATTGTGAACATACTCAGTGCATGAGTAAACATTTCCATAAGGATCTATTTGTCCAAATACATAACCTGCAAAGCATCGATATCGCTTGTATAGGGATTGAGGTGTGAAAAAAAAAGTTGGAAACTCTTTGTAGTAAAGATTAGAGAATCTCTTATCATTCATTATAAATTTGTCAAAATATTCTCTAAATGATTTGTAATCTTTTTTTTCAAATCTAAGGTTCTGTGTTGAAATGTACTTTTCAGTGGTAGTTGTTTGATGAATTGGCTGGAATATAATTCCATCTACTTTGTTAGTCCAATAATTCAAGTAGGCTTTTAAATCCTTATAATTCTCCTTTGTAAAATCCATCCGTACCGTTATCTTGGGTTTATTATTAGTCCGAATTTTTTTTATTTCTTCAATACCCTCCAAAAGATAATTGAAAGAGCCCTTAAAATTTCTTATATTATCGTGAATTTCTGCTTTGAAGCTTTCGGCTGTAACCGTTATTGAATCAACCTCTCTCGCAACTAACATTTTTGCATGTTTCTTAAGAAGGCTACCATTAGTGTTGATTCCAACATTCATCCCTTGCTTTTTTGCCTCTTTAATAAGTTCAGGTAGATCTAGTCTTACAAGTGGTTCGCCCCCAGTAAAAATCAGAAGCCATACCCCCATTTCTCCTAGTTGCTTTATAACTTGTAAAGCTTCTTTTGTATTCAGCTCTCTTTTAGGTTCAGCCATCTGCCAACAATTACAATATTCACATCGAGAGTTGCATGAATATGTAACCTCCCAATCAACATAAAGGGGCCCTCTCCAAGGTTTTTTTGGTAGTATGTATGTTAAGATATTATCTCCTAAAGTTGTAGCTCCCTTTAGAAGGCCACTGCCATATTGATTTTTAAAATTCAAAAGGTCTGGAAGTAAATTCATTTTTTGTCCCGATTAGGTTTTTTCAAAATTTCATCGTAGAATAACTTCTATCTCGTATGGAACTTCCTTTATCTTCTCATAATATGTCCTTATTTGGATTTCGCATAAAAACCCGAATAGGATGAAAAGGGTACCTGTAATTAGAAGGAGAACAGAAAGTAGGAGTAAAGGACCAATCCATAATCCTCCTATAAGCACTGCCTTCACCATCTGCTCTAGGAAGATGAGTAATGCTGAAAATATTTGTAGGAGACCGAGACTTCCAAATACATGTAGAGGTCTAGTTGAATAATCAGACCAGAATTTTACATATAATAAGTCGAGGAATCCTTTGGCCATCCTTGAAGAACTATATTTTGTTGTGCCAAACTTTCGTTCGCGATGAACAACTTTTGTTTCTCCTACTCTATATCCTCGGGCTCTAACAAATGAGGCAATATATCGATGCATCTCCCCATATAATTGAAGATTTTCCAATGTTTCTTTCCTGTAAACTCTAAGGGTACATCCAGAATCGTGAAGTCCATCTCCTAAAAGCTTTTCTCTCATCCAGTTAGAAATTTTAGAAGGAATCTTTTTGGACATTGAATCCTTTCTATTATGGCGCCATCCGGATACTAAATCGTAACCTTCATCTAATTTCTTAAGAAGTTTAGGAATATCTGCAGGATCATTTTGGAGATCTCCATCTATACTTATAATTATGGGGGCGGTGGCCTTATTAAATCCGGCTTTAAGAGCGGCTGTTTGTCCAAAATTTCTTCTAAATTTAATTACTGACACATTTTTATCTTTTTTGGACAACGATTTTAAAAATTCAAAGGTGTCATCAGTTCCCCCGTCGTCAACAAAAATTATTTCAAATGTTTTTCCAATATCATCCAATATTCTGTTTAATTCTTTATATAGAATAGGGATGTTCTCACGTTCATTAAATAAAGGAATAACAATAGAAAGTTCAGTTTCATCCATTGTTATCCAATAGAACAACGATTATTAATAAATTTATTTAGCATTATTTATTAAGTTACATCTATTTAATCTGTTAATCCTTTCAATTTCTTTTTTAAGATACCCAATGAAAATGGGTAAATTTAATAACATCTTAAGCATTTTTTTATAATATGAGTTTATCACGTAAAGAATATAAATTCATTTTATTTTCATACTTCCTTATTTTTGGAATTATTAGTACACCC
Source organism: Candidatus Hydrothermarchaeota archaeon (assembly GCA_964481825.1). Lineage (GTDB taxonomy): Archaea > Hydrothermarchaeota > Hydrothermarchaeia > Hydrothermarchaeales > JALUUU01 > CAYZUE01. The sequence goes on from CAYZUE010000047.1 coordinate 5,349, forward strand.
TATATTTGGGGATACATCTCTGAACCTGATGATTTCAAATTCACTGGGATGACAATCGGGGTAAGTATAATTGCCACTTCAACTGATTGGATGAATCAAGCCAAAGAAGGCGCATGGTTATTTACTACCAATAGAACACATGAAGCGGTGCCAGCACTATTTCTGAACACTCTGTTTTTAATAATGGGTTTATTTGCAGGATTTACAGGGATAAGTAATATAGTTACATATTGGATATTTTATATTATCTCGGTTTTTGGGTTTTTCATAATTCTTTATTACTTCGTTGCATTTTTCTTCAAGGAACCAATAAAAAGAAAAACATCGTTTATCATTGCATTGACTTCAGCAGGTTTTGGTTTTATCTTTTGGATTACATTCAAATTCTTGAATTATACCCCATTTTTTTTCTCAGACCGTATTCCTTTAAGTAGCAGAATATTTCCTATAGATTTATGGCTAACTGATGCCATTCCTTTTTTAACTATTTATTCTTCATACATCCAACAAATCGCAAGTATTTCTCTCATGCTTTTAATATTCATGTATTTTGTAAAATCATTGAAGTGTTATGAATTAAAATATATTTTATACTCTGGGATTCTTACTTTAATCCTGGGTACATTTCACCTTTACGATGTTGTTACCATCTATGTAGTATTAACAGTTTTTGTAATCATAAAACTCATGAAAAAAATGAATCTTCAAATTTTGAAGATGTATTTTGGATATATATCTATTTCCATTTCCCCAATGATTTTCAATTTCTATGCGTTTATTCTCCATCCTACATTTAAAGAATTTACAACATTTAATCTTCAATTATCACCAAACCCATTTTCCTTTGTCATTGGGTTAGGTATTCCCCTTATCCTGGGCATTTACTATATCTCACGTGTACATCTTGACGATAAAAAAATCTTTCTTGTTGTATGGACAATTGTTAGCCTTTCCATGGCGTATTTCCCATTAACAGTTCAAAGAAAATTTCAGTTAGGTCTTGGCATTCCTCTCGCTATTCTTGCTACATATGCCATATTTGAATTTGTTCTTCCAAAATTCAAAAAACATCAACAGAATATTATTCTTATATTCTTGATTTTTCTGATGATGCCAACTAATATCCTTTGGATTGTCAAAGAGTCATACAAAGTTAATACTCATGGATACCCAGGTGTAGATTATCCATATTATACACACAACCTGGATCTTGAAGCTATTGAGTGGCTTCGTGTAAATGCTGGTGAAAAAGATATTATTTTCTCCGGTGGAATAACGGGGGGGCGAATAGCCGGAATGGTAAGTAAAAAGGTTTATTGGGGGGGGAATGATATGACTCTTAATTATCAAATCAAAAATCAATATGTAGAGAATTTTTTTAATGATATGAGGCAGGTGGAAAGAAAAAATCTATTGTATGATAATAACATAAGTTTAGTTTATTATGGCGTTGAAGAAGAATTACTTGGAACATTTAACCCTGATGGTGTAAATTATTTGTTGGAAGTATTTGATAATAATCGGGTAAAAATTTATAGAGTAGATCAAAATATCTTAAGTTGATGAAGCTAGCTCTTATTAGTCTTATTAGGGATGAGTTTGCACCCCCCCTCGGACTTGCCTCTATCGCAACATATCTAAAAGAATTTAATAGCCGATATAAGATCCGTATTTTTGATGCTAATTATGATAATATCTTCCGTGATGTAGAAAAATTCAGTCCAGATATAGTTGGCATCTCTTCTATGAGCCATTACTATAAAGAAGCAATTGATACAGCGCAGAGAATAAAACAGGGCAATGATTGCTATACTTTTATAGGGGGAGTTCATATATCCTCTTTGCCAAATTCTCTTTCACCAAACTTTGATGTAGGTGTTATTGGTGAGGGTGAAGATACCCTCCGTGATTTATTAAAACTTTATGATAAAACTAGTCAATTCTCTCAGTCAGATTTAAAAAAAATCAACGGTATTATCTATTGGAATAATAAAAGGATAAATAAAACACCCCCTAGAAATCAGATCTATCCTTTAGATAATATACCTTTAATTGATAGAGATTTTCTAAATAGCAAGTACTTTAGAAAACGATGGATTGCAGGGGAAATGAGAAAAGCTGTTGGTGCAACTATGTTAACTTCTAGAGGTTGTCCTTATAGATGTATATTCTGCAATACTTCTCGATTTTGGCAAAAGTTAAGATTCAATTCCCCTGAGCGAGTTTACACCGAGGTTAAATACCTTATTGAGAAATATAATGTTGAGCATATCCAAATTTGGGACGATTTATTCACTATTAATCGTAAAAGGCTTGAAGACATTTTGCATTTAATTGAGAAAGGAGGGATTTCAAAGAAGGTTACTTTTCATTGTCATCCTCGAGCGAATTTGATGAATGATAGGTTATGTAAGGTCCTTAAAAGTCTTGGTGTTACTACAATTAATTTTGGCTTTGAGAGTGGGAGTAATAAAATGTTGAACTACTTGAAAGGCGGATCGGTCAACTTGGAAGATAATCAACGCGCTCTAATCCTGGGTAAAAAATATGATTTTTCTGTAGTTGGGAGCTTGATTTTTGGAAGTCCAGGTGAGAGTATCCAAGATATGGAAGAAACTCTAGAATTCATCGATTTCTTTGATAAAAATGGAGGGGATAATCTTTGGCATTTTATAATGACTCCCTTTCCAGGAACCCCCTTATGGAAAATCGCTGAAGAAAGAGGTTATGTTAGTGATAACATGAATTGGGATCTCTTAAGGCACAATAATTTAAATGTACCCACCCTTCTTGACGATAATATCAATCAAGATGAATTTAAAAAAATATTTAATTTAGCTGGAGATAGGATTTACCAACTTAGAGCTTCAAGAAAAGGTTGGTTAATTAGGAAGATTTTAAAGGATCCAGTTCGTTTAGTTCGAGTAGTAAAACAGGAGCCGATGAAGGCTATACGAACTCTTTTTTATCTGTTAAGTAGATTGAAAGTCCAATGATATATCCTCCCTCATGAGTCCAGATAATTTCTGTGCCATATCTCAAAACTCATTAATCTCCATAAAATATTCCAATTGTCACTTTCATCTCTAATATGCTGCTCTATTAACTTGTTAACATGATACCAATCAAAATATCCTCTTTTATTCACATTCTCTTTAGAAATAAGATCTTCCATCGTTGACTGTAGCTCCCCCTTCATCCAATTTTTCATTGGAATACTAAATCCTTGCTTGCTACGGTATATATTATCCTTAGGAATTAATCCCTCCATTGCTTTCTTTAGGATGTATTTTGTTTTTAGATTCTTTAACTTAAATGAAGGAGGAATCTTTGTTGTAAATTCTACAAATTTATGGTCTAAAAATGGCACTCTAACTTCAATTGAATTTAGCATACTCATCTTATCTACTTTTGTAAGCATATTATCAGGTAAAGAGGTTTTGATATCAACATATAACATTTGATTTATTGGATCCCAGTTTTTAGCATAGTTAAAATGGCTATATGTTTCATCAAACACTTCAGTCCAATTTCCCGGGAATATTTCCTTTTTAAAATTAGGAATTTTCCATCTCACATGATTAAGGTTTGATTCAAATTCAGTACCTTCTAAAAATCTTTTTATAAAAGTCCTAGCACCTTTCTTTGATTTACCAACTTTTACTAATTTACTCGCTAATAATGCCATAGAACGTATTTTTTTTGGTATATGTGCATAGTATCCCCATATCCTTTGGGCTTTATACCAATGGTATCCTGCTAGAATCTCGTCCCCACCATTACCGTCCAAAACCACTTTTACTTCTTTACTTGCCCATTTTGAGATCAAGTAAGTTGGAAACATAGATGCATCTCCAAATGGCTCATCTAGTGAAGGAGCAATTTCTGCAATAATATCAAGCGTTTCATCAGGTGATATAATCTTTTCGTAATGTTCAGTCCCCAAAGTTTCTGCTACCCTTCTTGCGTAAATAGATTCATCATAGGACTGATCTTCAAACCCAATCGTAAATGTTTTAATAGGGGAATTTGTAAGACCATTCATTAAAGTCGCTATTGAACTAGAATCGATTCCACCACTAAGGAATACTCCAATTGGCACATCGCTCACAAGGTGGGCATTTACGCTATCTCTAAGATTTTCTGTTACACTTTTCAATAAATATAATTCAGTATCTTTATGAATATCTGAGAAATCCAAGTTCCAATATTCTTGAATTTTTATCTCTTTTAATTTTAGATTATAATTCAGGATGTTACCTGGAAGAAGCTTGTAAATTTTATCAAAAATAGTTGTTTTCCCTGGTGTGTACCCAAAAATTAAAAATCCTTTTAATCCTTCGGTACTTAAACTTCTTTTTATGTCCGAGCATTTTAATATAGAC
>CAYZUE010000048.1:0-9675 GCA_964481825.1 Candidatus Hydrothermarchaeota archaeon
ACTTTCTAAAGTAATATTTTTTTCGGAGTTCATCTAGTAGGGCGTGACTTTCTTTTAAATTTATTAATCTTTTTCCATTCATAATCAAGGATTATATCCAGAATATTTAAATATTCCTAATTTATTTTAATTCAATGTTAACTATTATTGGTTAACTAAATAAACAACAAAGGATTTATATTATTCAGGCTAATTATAAGAATTTTAAAATGGATAATGTGATAGCAATTATTGGAGAAGGGAGGAAATCTGGTAAAACCACAACCATGGAAGAATTGACAAAAGAGCTCATTCATAGAGGTCATAAGGTAGGTGCGATAAAACAGATTCATGAGGAAGATTTCTCAATAGATACCCCAAAGAAAGATACTTGGCGGATATCTGAAGCTGGAGCCAACATAGTTATCGCGGCGGCTCCTAATGAGGTTGTAGCAATAAAAAGACTCCAGGGGGAGGATCGAGTCAATGTAGCTTTAAAAATCATGGAAATTGAAAATCCTGATATAATCTTAATCGAGGGAAATCCTTCAATTGATGCCCCGAAGATATTTGCTGCTAGGGACCCTGAAGCAGCTAAAGTTATCATCCCTAAAATAGGTGATAAAATAATTTGTATATCCACTTTTTTCCCTGATAAATTTAGTGATAAAAGTTTTGGAAAAGTGTATCATCCTAAAAAAGATGTAAAAAAGGTAGCTAATTTAATAGAAAGGACGATAAAAGGTTTTTAATCTAAGTCGAAAAAACATTTTAAATAATTTTCAAATATTAGGTTGTTGCATATTGATCACAAGTAAAGATTTTTAACAATTAAGATTAAAAAAAGAGTTTGAAATGATTGAAAATGTTAAATGGGCAGATATCCTCCATGAGGGACGAAGAAGGATAACTCGTTTAGCTATTCTTCTAGGAATCGGATTTGGCATTTTTTGGTTTTTGAGTGATTTTATTATAAGGAGAATAAAACTTGATTTATTGCCAGAAGAAGCAACTCTGATTGTTACCGGACCCATGGAATATGTAATGGTAAAAATTCAGATATCTATAGTTCTGGGGGTGTTATTTGCTCTCCCCTTCTTTGCAGTAATGCTTCTTAGAAGATTCAAACTAAAAATTAAGAGAAAAACAACTTTTATTGTGTGGATTTTCATTGGAATTATAATGTTTATTGTAGGTTTTGTTTTCACTTATTTAATCCTCCTTCCAACCGCAATAAAAATACTCACAACTTTTTCAGTTGATGCTGGTGTAAGCGCTTTTTTCTCTGTTAATCAATTTGTGCTTTTTGTTTTTATTACAACAATTATATTTAGTTTAGTTTTTGAACTACCAGTTATTGTTTCTTGGTTGGCTATCAATGGATTTGTATCAATTGACACTTTGAAGAAGAAAAGGAAACACGTTTACGTTGGCGTTTTCATTTTGGCGGCTGTAATCACTGCAGACCCTACAATCATAAGTCAGGTTCTTTTATCAATACCACTTATAATCCTCTATGAGCTTAGTATAGTCTCCGCTAATCTGTTTTCCAAATAAGGATGGAAAATAAATTCTTCTACTGTTTTTTTCAAATTTTTTTATTTTCAACTCGATCACATTAATAGCAAAAATATTTAAGATGTGAGTTAAAATTTAAATTCGGTGATTAAATGACAATGCTTGGGGGTCAAGAGTTACTTATTATATTTATGATTATAATGGTCCTTTTTGGGGCTAAAAAATTACCAGAGCTCGCCCGCTCTATGGGAAAAGCAAAAAAAGAATTCAAAGATGGGATGAAAGACGAAGAGGGTAATCCAATTGAGGAGGAACCCTCAAAGAAAGAGGAGGAAGCCACAAAGAAAGAGGAGGAAGCCACAAAGAAAGAGGAGGAAGCCACAAAAACTAAAAAAGGAAAATAGGGCAAGATGATTGGTTCTTCCGAGTTAGCAATTATAGTAATTTTGGCATTATTATTATTTGGTCCAAAAAAACTCCCCGAGCTTGCGCGATCCGTAGGTAAAGCAACCGGAGAATATCACAAGGCTGCTAAAGACTTTGAAAACGAAATTAATAAAGCGAAAAATTCTGTTGATGGAATTGAAAAAGAAGTTGATAGAGTTAATAAAGAATTTCTTGATCTGGAAGAGGGTGGTAAGGAGATCAATAAAATTGCTGATAGTTTAGGAATACCAACTAAAGATAAAACTGAAGTAGAACTTCTTAAAGAAATAGGGATTAAGACTAAGAAAAAAGTACGGTAAATCTTTATATCCTAAATTGAAATATGCCAATAATAGGATTTTTATGGCAAATTATGAATTATCTGAGGATAAGGAACTATCTCTTGAGGAACATCTAACAGAGTTTCGTAATAGACTAGTCGTTATTATTATTGCGTTGATTATTTTTACAATATCAATTTTCATTTTTTCTTCTGAAATAATCCAGACTTTTAGAACAAATTTCATTCCATCGGGTATACCTTTAATTGTCCTCAATCCTCTTGAATATATATACACCCGTTTAATAATTTCATTTGCTGGTGCAGCTATTATTTGTCTTCCTTTAATAATCTATGAATTCTTCAAATTTATGCGCCCAGGATTATATCCTGGTGAACGTCGTTTGTTCATTCGTGTCGTTCCCATGTCTGTTCTTTTCTTTATTCTTGGAGGACTGTTCTCTTATTTTTTATTAATTCCTCTAACCGTGGGATCACTTATTGGATATGCTGAAGAAGTTGCCGATCCAATGCTAGTTCTAAGTAGGTTCATATCTTTTGTAGCTTTTATGCTTCTTAGTATAGGACTTGTTTTCCAGCTCCCATTAATAATTTCCTTTCTAGTTAAAGGTAAGTTGATTTCTATCGAGGAGCTCAAGTCTAAGCGGAAGTATGCATATCCCATTTTATTTGTGGGGGCTATGACTTTGGCACCGGATCCTACTCCAATAATGCCGTTTGTTATAGCTCTTACGTTGATTGTAGTTTATGAGATTAGTTTAGTATTAGCTAAGGTATTATTATGAATTTAAAATTAAATTTAATGATCTAGAAAAAAATGACATGATTTTTTTCAATAAATACAATTACATCTGATATAAACCTGTTAAATTTCTAAAGTGAAAATTGATGAAGGATAAGATTACGTATAATAACCAAAGAATTTAATGTTAATAACTGTCTTTCATTTAACTAACATGTTCCGAGAGATAGATATTATTAAAAGTGGTAAAAAGATTAAAGATTTGGTCGCAGATGAGATAGATCTTAGGCTAATTGTTAATGAAAAACCGATTGCAACTGTTAAAATTTCTCCTGGTTTTGAAGAGGAATTTGCTATTGGATACTGTCTTTGTGAGGGGCTAATTGGCAACATAAGTCAAGTATTAAAAATAATTATTGATTCAAGTATGGTATACGTCCAAACTGATTCTAATTTCGAACTATCATACCAAAATTATCTTATGAGTGATTGCATTTCGGGATGGCGAGCTAAAATAGAAACAGACGAAGTTAAAGTTTCATCTAATCTAGTAGTAAAAGATTTAGAGATACGTAAGAACATGGAAAAGCTCCGTAGCCACTCTAAAGTTTGGCGTAAAACTGGGGGAGTACATTCTGTAGGTCTAATAACGAAGGATAGGTTCCTAATGGTAGAAGATATCAGTAGACATGTTGCCATTGATAAAGTTATAGGATTAGGAGCAAAAGAAGGGGTTAACTTCAAAAAATCGTATATACTAACTAGCGGTCGGTTACCGGGGGACATGGTAATAAAGGTTGCCCGTGTTGGTATCCCAATTATAGCTTCAAGAACTGCACCTTTGACATCGGGTATTGAATGCGCTCTAAAAACTAATGTTACCCTTCTGGGCTTCGTAAGGGGAAGAGGTATGAATGTGTACACTCATAGCGAAAGGCTTAAATAATTCTATTAATATTTAAATCATATCTTTATATTTAATATATAAAAATAATCGGATGTAGGAAAACCCATGAAAATAAAAACATTAATTTCAGTTGCAATAATCCTTTTATCTATGAGTCTAGTACATGCTACGTCTTTTGAATCTGGACAATCATTATACGGTTCCAATTGTGTGGGATGTCATGGTCAAGATGGTAAAGGAATACTCAATGTATTTCCAGCATTGAACGATCAGAACTTTCTTAAACTTACTGATGATGAACAAATTAAATCAATAATCGTTAACGGAAAAGCTGGAACGGGGATGATAGCCTGGAGCGAGACTGAAGGTGGGGTACTAACAAATTCTCAAATTGATGATATTGTATTGTTTATTAGAAATTGGGAGATTAAGGAAGTTATTCAAGATTCAACTGAAAACTCTGATGTTGATAAAGAAAATGTTCAAATAACGGGAGAAGACATCTACAATACTAATTGTTTAGGATGTCATGGAGAAGAGGGCGTAGGAACCCCATCTGGACCATCTCTCATCGATAATGAATTCGTGTCAAAAAGTAATTCTGAGGAACTTAAAGCAGTTATATACGAAGGGAGGGTTGAGAAAGGTATGCCATCCTGGAAAGGCATTCTTAGTAACAAGCAGATAGCTAGTCTTGTACCACTTCTCAAAAGTTGGAAGCATGAGGAGATTGGAGTTCATGTCCCTCAATGGTACATAGGGTTAATCGCCTTTGGCCTGTTATTTATTATAATGGCACTTACGTTTATTTATAAAAATACTTAGGAGTTAATAATGAAAATTGAGAAAATAGATCGAAAAGAGAAGGATTCTTTAGGTTTTCAAGCGTTAATAATAATATTAAGTGTTGTTCAAGCCGGTATTATGATAGCTCTTACATATAATGCATTGATTTTAGAAGACACTAAGATGGTTGGACGACTATTATTCCTTGCATTGATAGTTCTCGCTGTTTTGTTTTGGGCTATTGAAAAAGGCTATCTTGCAGATGAAAGAGTTTATGTAATCGAGTAGATAATTATGAAGAAATCAACTAGAAGAGAATTTGTTAAATATGCTGCATGGGGTGGTATAGGAATTACTACCTTAACTTCTGTTCCAATTATTTCTAAATATATCTCGCCCAATCCCGATTGGCCTGCACCTAAAGGGCAGATTAAACCTGGACCGATTAAAATTGCTGATCTAAAGGATATAACTCCAGGTTCGTTTACCTTATACAACTTTAATTTTGGGAATGTCCCGCTTGTTGCTGGATTATGGTATTTGAAGGGTAAAGTAAATCATCAAATTAAAGGAGCTACTAAATCTACGATGGGTAAAGATATGGGAGGCGGTGCTAATGAGAATGTTGGTCTTCCTGAAGAGATTGTATCTTACTGTTTATTATGTACGCATTTAGGATGTATACCCAAAAATTGGGATGAAAGCAAGAAAATCTTGACCTGTCCATGCCATAATGGCTTGTATGATATAGCTAATGGCGCAAGTATTGTTGGAGGTCCACCTCCTGCAGCCTTACCTGCTATAAAGCTAGAGAAACGTGGCGAGGAGATCTGGGCTATTGATTGGAATGATAAAAATTATTTAAAAAATCTAGAAGTATACAATAATAAAGGTGTTATCTGATGGGTATTATTGATAAAATCATCAACTTCATTGACGAGCGGTATTTCAAATATGTTGACACGCCAGGGTGGCAATCAACGGTACCTCAAACTATGAAAGGTTTTTTAGAGGGATTTTTGAAAAAGCCTATACCAGATTATGCCACGCATCCTATGTATTGCTTAGGGGGGCTAGCGTTTGCCTCTTTTTTATTGCAGATAGTAACAGGCATCTTCCTTGGGATGTACTATAAACCTACACCGGAGGAAGCTTATAACAGTGTAAAGTTCATCATGACTGAGGTCTATCTAGGCAGTCTTATGAGGGGGCTACATGCTTGGGGAGCCAATATATTTATTGCAGCAATTATATTACATACCTTTAGGGTGTTTTTCACAGGCTCTTATAAGAAACCCCGTGAGTTAACCTGGGTTTTTGGAGTAATGGTACTTGGGCTTAGTGTTGCTACTGGATTTACAGGATATCTTCTTCCATGGGACCAGTTAGCTTATTGGGCGACAACTGTTGGTCTTCAAATAGCAGGAACGGTTCCGTTTATAGGCGATGTTGTAGTTCGGTGGCTCCAGGGTGGTACAACAATTGCTGCTAATACCTTAACGAGATTCTACATTCTACATATTGTTGTTCTTCCTATCAGCATATTTTCAATTCTAATAATAAAATTCTTAATGATAAGGCGACAAGGTATTTCTGGAGGATTATAAAATGGAGGAAAAAGGAAAAGAAGAAGGTTGGCCATTCATACCTAATCATCTTATGATGGAGGCATTTTCTGCAACTCTATTAATTGCGGGAATAGTGATACTAGCTACTTATCTTCCAACTCCCTTAGGTGATCCAGCAGATCCATTTACTACTCTAACACCTATTTTTCCTGAGTGGTACTTCCTCTCCCTCTTTGGATTCTTAAAGATGTGGACTTGGGATGTGGGGCCTATATCTGCTAAGGTTATTGGAGTTCTTGGTCCTGCCATTGCAGGTATCTTTTTAATTCTATTACCTTTTTGGGATAAGGGTGAGGCTATTAGCCTTAATAAACGTAAAAAAGGTGTGGCAGTAGCAATCATCACTGCAATTCTCCTTATATATTTTGCATATTATTCAATTATTACTGAAGTAGTTTAGATGAAATTGGAGAAACCAATATACCAAAAATTTGATCTCCTAACCAAATTAATCGGAGTAATATTGGTTGCAAACGGAATAAATAAGATTAGATATTCAGAGTTTGGCTGGGTAATATTCTTTATTTTATTAGGTCTGGCCGTATCAATTATGCCTCTATATATTAAAATGAAAGAATCTTAAATTAAGTTCCACTCTCGCATTGCTCTGTAACTGTCACTTTTTCTAAAGTCTAATCCAATAATTTTTGGTGATCCTATTTTTATTAATAATAAAGGTATAAATTCAGTACTAATGAAAAATAAGAATAAGCCTCCAAATATAAAATAGGGAAGTGATAGTCCAATCAAATTGGATACAATCAACATTAAGATTGGGCTTAAAGATGTAGCAATTCCTCCAGAAAGGTGCAGCATCACACGTTTTTTTGGTGAGGCTCTAAGATACGATGCATAATCTGTTTTAATTGTAGGCTCGATTTTTAATGGGCCATTTAGAAAATAGAATATAAATTTTATCCCAAAAAGTTTTCCAACAATATAATGTGCTAGTGGATGTATCGTTGCTGAAAATAAAAACACAGACGCTAGTGTCATTAACCATTTAGAAGGAGTGCTATTGAGCGTATTACTCCAATAAAGTAATATAATACTAAGTATTACCCCCGAAACTTCAATTAAGTTTCCTAAAGGAATACTAAGGGTCCATAAAGCATTGTCTCTGAATATCTTTTCATCTATCTTCCCTATCCTGCTGGAATATTTCTTAATCATTGCTTGATTTTTTTTGATCCTTGAAACTAATTTCCAAAAATTTAGGTCGTGGATTTTATAATTTTCACTTTCTATATCCCTTTCAATATCTTCGATAGTTTTGGAGATACTCATGTTATTAAACAATATTCACGAAATACTTAAATTTGACGGTTTTAATTTAGATACTATGGGCATTCTCGTAGGTTCTAGAAATTCACAGATATTTTTTAAGTTTCTCTCATATATTTATGATAAAATAAATCCCTATATATACACTTCAGATATGAGGGATACTCTTTTAAACGACATTACTGGAGAACGTCTTCTAGATGTTGGGGTAGGGACAGGATATACTACTAAACATTTGAGTTATGCGGTGGGGATAGATTTAAGTAGAGACATGCTCCAACGAGCTAAATCAGAATATAAAGGGTATTTAGTTCTCGGTGATGCATCAAATACACCTTTTAAATCCAATAGTTTTGACACTATAATATGCGCAGGATCATTGTATTATTTTAACTCTCCTGAAGCGGCTGTTAGAGGATTTAAAAGACTACTCAAGAGAGATGGGACAATTTTGACAATCACACCTAATTGGCCTATTTTAGGAATCTTCGTTCACATTTTTAAAAAAATAGATCTTCAAAGAATCTTTCAGGATGCTGATATGCGCCTGGAGAAGATCCAGAATATGAGAGGTATTGCGTATTACTGTAAAGCTAGGCGATAAATTCCCTTTTTTTACCATCCTCTAGCCAATAACTACCTCTTTGAATTTGAATTTTTATAAAATAACGTTTCCATGGTAATGCCGAGTAATGAACGCTAGGATGTTTTGCATAAATCAAAGCAAATTTCAACAGTTTTATACTAATCCCGATGGTTGATTTATTGCTTAACATTTTTCGCAGAATAAATATATTCTTTATTAAGCAAAGAAGTCCCGTTTCCATATTAACTATTATTCCCTGTAACATAAATCCCCTTCCTTTTTTTTGCATTCCCTCAAGGCATGCAATGCAAACTTTCTTATTCATCCTCATGTTCTGTATCTTCTTTGATCCTCCAGCAGCACTCACCCAAAAATATTCATCATAATCCCAATTCATCGGAGTTGCATGTGGTTCATTCCCATATGTCGCAAATATCACCGGAGTACGTAATTGAGAGAAAATTGTTATCAATTCTTTTGGAATCATTTTTTGGTCCACCTATTAATTATCTCTTTGGGATACCCATTCATACTAAAAGAATTTGTCCAGAATACTTTAGATGGTGTAAGTGTGTAATGCAGTCTATCTTTAATTAGGTCGCCTAGTATATTAGCCATAATGGAGTTTTCTGAGTAGCGCTCATTGGCTAATACAAGACAGGCTTTACCTTCCTTTAATTGCCCATTATTTATTGTGATATCTTCCAATTTTACTTTAAAATTAACAAATTCTATTAAGGGATACCCTCGATGGGATGTAACCAAAAAACCAAATTTAAATTTTTTTGAATAATTAATAAATTCCTTAGGCAACATGATATGCACGTTTTCTAGTTTTATTATATGTAACTAAGACTTTAAAATGAGATAGATATTAAGATTAGCATTAAACCAATAAATGATATAGCAATGTCAAGTGTTTTCAATTAAATGAACCTCACATAAATTTTAGATTTCTATAATTAAATGGTAGATGTTATTAAAGGTTTTGGTTCACTGGGCTTTCCTCCTAAAGTGGAGAAAGTCTTTAACTTTAAGATTATAATCAGGATCTTAGGAGCAAGTGTTAGTTATGGAGTAAAGTCTTTGCACTGATACCCTCTTCAAACTCCATTTCCTTCTGTTTGATTAGTTAAAAATTAGGTTAATTATTAATTTATTAATTCTGGAAAGATAATTTAATAAAAATTTTAATAAGATAGTAGTTAAAACTCCAATAAGGTCACATATGAAACTTCTCCATGTTCGACTCCCGTGTAAAAAAATATATCCAGGGGGATCAATCTATCTTGCTGATTATTTGCACAAAGAGGCGAATGCTGAACAAAGGATTATTGATCTCGCAACTGTAAATAAAAAAGATCGGTTGGATTTTCTCAACTCAGAAATTTGCTAGATTCGAAACATTTTCGGGACCTTTCGAGGATCTGGATTTGGTCTCGAATTGTCATTCTTTCGACTCTAGCGATTTTCTGAAGCGAGATAGCAATTTCTAGTTATCAACAATGAGTCCGGCTG
>CAYZUE010000049.1:0-9640 GCA_964481825.1 Candidatus Hydrothermarchaeota archaeon
TTTTTAAGTAACTCTTTGTTTAAAATTGGTTTATAACCTGATCTTTTGACATAGTTCTTTCACAAAAATCGCACCTAAGTTTAATCGGGTTTTTATTTTCAATACTGAACAAGGAATCAATATCTTCATAATTTGTTATACAATTAGAATTATTACACTTCAGCACGCCTTCGATGGAATCTGGTAGAGACACTATCTTTTTTTGTTCGACGTTATACTCCCTTATTATATTGATAGTTGCATCTAAGGCTATTAAGGCTATTTTGTCTAGTTCTTCCTCATCTAATTCCTTTCCCTCAACTTTAACAATATCCTTGAAATCAGCTATTCTAGAAGGAACATTCATAGCAACTGTAACCGTGGTTTTAGGATAACCCTTAGTTATACCAAGGATTTTAAGAACATTCAGGGCTTGCCCCGGGGGGATATGATCAATAACCGTGCCATTCTTGATTTTTTTGACCTTTATATCTTGAGTCATTTTATTTACCTAATACTAACTTTAAAATCGCCATTCTAACCGGTATCCCATAATGAACCTGCTCAAAGTATTTCGCATATTTAGTATCGTCAACCTCAGGAGAGATCTCATCAACTCTAGGCAGTGGATGAAGGATTATTAAGTTTTCCCGGGAATTTTGTAGGAGATTAGGCGTTATCCTGTAAGCGCCTTTAACTTTTTCATATTCTTCCTGATCTGGGAATCGCTCTTTCTGGATCCTGGTTACATAAAGAGCATCAACTTTGGGTATCGTATCAGCCAGATTAGTGGTTTCAACTACCTGAACCCCTTCCTTTTTTAAATCACTCATGACCTCTTTTGGCATCTCAAGCCCCTTAGGTGATACAAGGGTTATTTTAGCATTAAACATCCCTAAGGCATAAGTGAGGGAGTGGACAGTCCTCCCATACTTCAGATCCCCAACTAATGCAACATCAACGTCTAGCCTTCCCAATTCTTTCTTAATCGTATACAGGTCTAATAGAGTCTGAGTTGGATGCTGGTTTGACCCGTCTCCTGCATTTATGACTGGGACCTTTGAAACATCTGCACAAAGTCGTGCTGCCCCATCCCGGGGGTGTCGTATAACTATCACATCACAATACTGTTCAACGGTTTTAATGGTATCAATAAGACTCTCACCTTTTGATTGTGAAGATACCCCCATATCAGAGAACCCAATAGCCTTCCCTCCAAGTCGCTGTATTGTAGCCTCAAAAGAGAGCCTCGTACGAGTACTTGGCTCATAAAATAAACTGGCGAGAATTTTGTCTTTAAGTATGGCATTGGACGCATCAATTGGGATTTGATCCGCAGTTGAAAGAATGAATTTTATATCTTCTTTGGTCAAGTCTCTTATTGATATAATATCTCTACCTTCAAAATCCATTGATTAGCCTCTAAATAAAAAAAGTCTACCGCCATAGCTTTTATAGTTTTTGACTAATTATTGAACCTAAACCTTTTATATTTAGAGAGAATCTACTTCTTTAAACGATAATCATGAATTTTATTAATCTCCCCATTCCGAATTTAAAAAAACTTATGGCAATTCCAATAATATTCCTTCTCCTTTCTGTATCTATTGTTGCTCTCAATCTCCAAAGTGGTACAGTGCCGTTGGGCATTGATCTGAAAGGAGGTACCATGGTCACGGTATATGGGGACCTGGAGAAGAATGAGATTATCAAGGCTCTTGAACCTCATTTTGGTGGGGACTTAAGCATTGATACAATTAGTGATATTTCAGGAGTAGCAGGGTATACCATCCAGATGGACACCTTCCTGAGTATAAGCGATAAAGAAAACCTTCAAGATATAATAGTAAACCTGGGTGTCACTAAGGATTCAGTAAGTATCCGAGATGCACAGGCATCGATATCATCTAAAACCCTAAAAGATGGAATTAAAGCCTTAATTTTTGCTTTCATATTTATGGCCCTCATAGTTTTCATTAGATTCAGAACTGTTGTACCGTCCTTTGCTGTTGTTGTATCTGCGTTTTCAGACATTATTGTCACCATTGCAATCATGATTATTGTCGGAATCCCGCTAACTACAGGTTCTTTGGTTGCCTTGCTCCTTCTGATAGGTTACTCTGTAGATACGGATATTCTACTAACTACTAGGGTTCTAGTAAGAACTGTTGGAAGTTTTGAGGAGAGACTTCAAAGGGCTATGAAAACTGGATTAACAATGGCATCAACTACCCTATTAGCAGTTGGGATTTTGTTCATTGCTTCTAGTTCTACAGTACTCAAGGATATTGCAATTGTATTACTTATCGGATTAATTGTCGACCTAATGAATACGTGGATTCAAAATGCTAGGATCCTCCAATGGCATTTGGAGAGGAGCTAAGATGTTAGAACAGCTAATTGGGGATAGGAAGATACAGATACTAATGGTATTTGTAACTCTATCGATTGTACTCATAACTTTTCGTGGAATATCAACAGGCCTCGATCTTCAAGGTGGGAGTCTAATCCAGATTCAAACAGAACGTCCATTAACTGATGAAGAAATGGATAGAGTTGTAACGATAATGGACGAGAGACTGAGGGGTGGCTTAAAAGTAAAAGATGTTAAACTCAAACCCTGGGGCGATGAATTTGTGCTCGCATACATTGCAGGAGTTGATCCCATCGAGGCTGGAAAACTCATTGGAAAACCTGGACAACTCATTGTAAAAATTGGCAACATGACTGCCTTTACTGGAGATGAACTGACTAGAATTGATCCTTTCGGATATGAAGCCCAGTTTGATAATTGGGGTGTTCCATTTACAATCGGTGATGAAGCTGCAAAGCGGTTTAGGGATGTGTCAATAGCCACGAAT
Source organism: Candidatus Hydrothermarchaeota archaeon (assembly GCA_964481825.1). Classification (GTDB taxonomy): domain Archaea; phylum Hydrothermarchaeota; class Hydrothermarchaeia; order Hydrothermarchaeales; family JALUUU01; genus CAYZUE01. The sequence goes on from CAYZUE010000049.1 coordinate 2,841, forward strand.
TTTGATGTAGTTTATATGTACCTGGATGATATAGAGGTAAATAGAGCCCCTCTTTCTTCAACGCTTCAAAAGGAACTCGCATCTGGTCAAATCGTTAAAAGTATGGTATTAGAAACGGGTAACAAAGATGAGGGTATGGAAGAAGCTAGGCGAATAGAAGTAATTCTTAGGTCTGGAGCTTTGCCAATAAAAGTAGAAATGGTGGGTAGTTTTGGCATTTCAGCCACCCTTGGAGAGGGATTCAAAAATGATGCGATGACTGCTGGGTTATTAGCTTTTATGGGGGTAATTGCCGTGATATATGCCAGGTATCGGAGACTTGAACTTGTAGGATCAGTATTGATTACTGGTGCTAGTGAAATAATCATTATATTTGGAGTTGCATCGTTAATAAGATGGGATATAGATCTTCCAGCGATTGCCGGTATTATAGCTGCAGTTGGCACGGGTGTTGATAATCAGATTGTGATTTTAGACGAGATATTGCTCGAAAAAGGTAAATCAATAAGATATAGGATAAAAAATGCCTTTTTTATTGTTATAGGTTCATGGATGACATTGATTGCAGCGATGATTCCACTTTTTGTCATAGGATTTGGGATGTTGAAGGGCTTTGCTGTTACAACAATGATAGGAGCAACTGCCGGAGTATTTATTACAAGACCTGCATATGCGAGGATGGTACAACTAATTTTAAAAAAATAACAATTAGGGTGGAATGATGTCTCTATTTGTCAGATTGAGTAAAGATGATTTAAGAATAATCCTACGAGATCTAGGTTCAATAATATTCATAATAGGATACGTCTTACTTTTACCCCTTATCGTAGCTTATGCAGCAGCAGAGCAACATCTTTATCTTGCATTCATCTACCCTAGTTTTCTAGCAATTTGGATAGGATTATTTCTTAGAAAAAAATTTAATAAATCTGGGGAAACTCTTCTAAGGCACGCAATGATTAACGCCGGATTAGCATGGATTATAATTTCGTTAATTGGAGCTTTCCCGTATTGGTTCTATGGAATGGGGGTATTAAATAGTTACTTTGAAAGCATGTCAGGATTTACCACCACTGGGATGACATTAATTAGCAATGTCGAAATACTTCCAAAGTGCATCTTATTCTGGAGAAGTTTAACTCAATGGATCGGGGGCGTTGGAGTGATAATGCTTTTCATGGTGATCCTCATGCAATCTCGTATTGTAATGAGCCGATTTTATTTTGCCGAGGGTAGGTCTGAAAGAATCAAACCGGGTATCTCCTCGACTGTAAAGGTAATTTGGAAGATTTACATTTTCTTAACGATAATTGGCATTTTTTTGTATTTTATCGCTGGAATGAACGTTTTTGATTCTGTTAATCATGCCTTAACAACTCTAGCAACTTCTGGCTATTCTACAAAGAATGCAAGTATTGCTAGCTTTGATAGTGTTGCTATCGAATTTGTAGCGATAATTCTCATGCTTATTGGAGGTATAAGTTTTGTTGTTCATTTTAAAATGCTAGAAGGAGATAGGAAGGAGCTAATAAACAACCCTGAAGTAAGGGCATTTTTAATTATTATATTCGCAGGAACAACTCTAATTTTCTTAAATCTATTTTTTGAAGGCTACCCTATAGATAGGGCTTTACGCCTTGCCGCCTTTCAGGCAGTTTCGGTAGGTACAACTACGGGTTACTCAATAACATCAATAGACAATTTTCCTGACTTTTCAAAAGTTATATTTCTCTTCCTTATGTTTACCGGGGCATGTGCCGGTTCAACTGGAGGGGGATTCAAAGTTCTTAGGGTAATAATCCTTATTAAACTTGGATATCAAGAGGTCATGAAAAGTATTCTGCCAGAAAAAGCAGTTGTTCCATTTAAGCTTAGAAATAAGATCATTGAGGACAGAGACATGATAAGATTGGCAGGCTTATTTTTCCTGTACCTATTTGCAGTGTTTCTAAGTACAATGTTATTCACTTTAACAGGGTATAAGCCTATAGAATCCCTTTCTCTCGCTTTTTCCTCGATGTTCAACATAGGTCCAACATTAATTAATCCAACTGAATGGTTTAATATGGGCTCACAATCGAAAATTATATTAATAATTGGAATGTGGATAGGTAGATTGGAAATATTCCCTGCTTTCGCACTGATAAGTTCACTGTTAATAATAAGCAGGAGGGAAAAGAGATCTATATAATAATAATTGGAGCTGGAAGAGTAGGTAGACATTTGGCAAAAACCCTTGTCGAGGATAAGCATGAAATTGCAATTATCGAGAAAGATAAAGATCTGAGTCAAGAAATTTCTAGAGAAATGGACGTTCTTGTCATAAATGGCGATGGTACTCAGATTAAAACCCTTGAGGGGGTAAATGCAAAGAGTGCTGATGCATTTGTTGCATCTACAAGAAAGGATGAGATGAATCTATTATCTGCTTTAGTGGCAAAAAATATGGGTGTAACTACTGTAATATCCAGAGTAAGTAATCCAGAAAACAAAGAAGTGTTTAAAAAGCTGGGAATCGATCATGTAATTAGTCCTGAAACAACTGCGGCTGAATATATTGGTAAAATAATTCGCAGACCAGATGCCGTTGATCTCGCAATCCTTGGAAGAAGGGACGTAGAGATTCTAGAATTTGTAGTTGATAATAAATCAGAAGTAATCGATATGGCTGTTAAGGATCTGACTCCAAAAGGATACTTAATTATAGCTGTCCATAAAGGTTCAGAACTAGTTATACCTAAAGGGGATACAGTAATAGAAGAAGGTGATGAAGTCCTTGTTCTATCTAAATCTAACTCTGTAGGTAATGTTGAAAAATTATTCGTTGTGAAAGAAAATGGAAAAAAGGATTAGGTGTTATAAATGGTGATTGAGGTACTTAAATCTATTAAATCTGCAGAAGAAGATGCAGAAAATAATTTAAAAAAAGCACAGTCTGAGGGGGATAAATTTGTAGAAATAGCTAAGAATAAGGCAGATAATATTTTGCAAAAATCACGAGAAAATGCCAATAATAAAGCCAGGGATATAATAAAAAAAGTAGAAAAAGAGGCTGAAAACGAAAGTAGCAGCATAATTGATGATGGGAATAAGGAAGGTTCTAGAATTCAAGACATTTCTAAGGATAAAAAAACTAAAGCCAGCACCATGATTATTAGTAGGATTACGGAGGTATGAGCATGGATGCTACCTCAAATGGATCAAAGATAATATCCAGAATTAAAGAGGATTCAGATCTTGAAACACAGGAAATACTTAAAAATGCGCATAAAATTGCAGATGACATTATATCTTCAGCAAAAAACAAGGCGAAAAGTGAGGAAACTGAGATTATAGAGAAAGCAAAACATGATGCAGAGCTTACAAAACAGAGAATTATTGCTAACGCTAAACTAAAATCAAAGAAGCATTGCTTGTATATTAAAGAGGGAATAATTCAAAATACATTTGATGAAGCTGAAACAAAATTGGGAAATTTCAGATCATCTCCTAAATACCCTGAAATTCTAAAGGATATAATCGAGGAGGGAATTGAATCCATAAATGGTGAAGATGCTGAAATATCTGTAAAAAAAGATGATATTACAATATTAACTAATGATTTTTTAAAAGACCTATCCAACAAATTTAATATGAATCTAACTATTTCAAAAGAAAGTATACGTTCTAACGGTGGTGCTCTAATCCGGACAATAGATGGTAAAATTGTTGTAAACAATACCTTCGAGACTAGGATGCAAAGAATGCGAGACCATTTAAGATCGGAAGTTGCTAAAATTCTGTTCAAGAGATGATTACATGGAAATAAGCGTTATTGGAGACTCAACTACAGTTCTAGGATTTAAACTAGCTGGTGTAAAGACAGCAATAAAAACAAAAGATAGTAAAGAGGCTTTGGAGGCTTTAAAGAATCAGTTTAATAATCCAGATATCGGATTAATTATCATTACCGAACAATATGCTGATAAATTAAGAGATGAAATAAATAGGCTCACTGAAGGTGTAATGACACCTTTAATCGTAGAAATACCAAATAAAGACGGTACAATCGATAGAAAAGTAGATCCAATAAAGGAACTTGTTCGTCGGGCAGTGGGTGTAGAAATTAAATTCAATTAGGTGATACAATGAGTAAAGGTAAGATAATCAAGATAGCAGGTCCTGTTATGATTGCCAATGGAATGAGAGGATCACAGATGTACGAAGTAGTGAAGGTGGGGCGTGAAGAGTTAATTGGTGAAATAATAGAACTTGAAGGTGGGAAAGCCACAATTCAAGTGTATGAGGAAACTGCAGGTATAGAACCTGGAGAAGTTGTTGAGGGAACAGGAATGCCACTATCTGTAGAATTAGGTCCAGGGATACTAAAAGGTATATTCGATGGTATCCAACGTCCACTAGAAGTTATTAAGAATGAAACAGGTACTTTCATAACGAGGGGAGTATCAGTCTCATCTCTAGACAGAAAAAAGAAATGGGAATTTAAGCCTCTTTCTAAATCAAAAACTATGGTTAGTTCTGGAGACTTTCTAGGTGAAGTGCAAGAAACTGATGTGATTAATCATAAAATTATGGTTCCTCCAAATGTTAAAGGAGAACTTATTAAAATAGCTTCCAAGGGGAAATATACGCTCGAGGATGTAATTGCCACAGTAAAAACTAGCGAAGGTAACAAAGATTTAACAATGCTTCAAAAATGGCCGGTTCGTAACGGAAGGCCCTTTAAAGAAAAGCAAGATCCAATAACCCCCCTTTTAACAGGTCAACGGATTGTTGATACATTTTTCCCAGTCGCTAAAGGTGGTACAGCAGCAATTCCCGGTCCATTTGGCGGGGGCAAAACAATCTTAGGGCATCAATTGGCCAAATGGTGTGATGCTGAGGTGTTTATCTATATAGGATGTGGAGAACGTGGAAATGAGATGACAGAAGTTCTCGAAGAATTTCCGGAAATTGAAGATCCAACTACTGGTAAACCTTTAATGGAACGTACGGTACTAATCGCTAATACCTCGAATATGCCAGTAGCAGCAAGAGATGCTAGCGTTTATACTGGTATCACGGTAGGAGAGTATTATCGGGATATGGGGTATAGTGTTGCACTCATGGCGGATTCAACATCCAGATGGGCTGAAGCAATGCGTGAGATATCGGGTAGGCTAGAAGAAATGCCTGGCGAAGAAGGCTATCCTGCGTATCTAGCTTCACGCTTGGCAGATTTTTATGAACGTGCTGGTAGGGTTACAACCTTAGGAAGCAAAGAGAGAGAAGGATCTTTAACAGTTGTAGGAGCAGTGTCCCCTCCTGGTGGTGACTTTTCAGAGCCTGTAACTCAGAACACACTTCGGATTACAAAAGTATTCTGGGCGCTCGATGCAACTCTAGCAGATAGACGTCATTTTCCATCTATTAATTGGCTTAGGAGTTACTCCTTATATCTGGACAGTATCGAGGGCTGGTGGAAAGATAAAGTTGGGGATGAGTGGAAAGAGATTCGGATCAAGGCAATGGCTCTTCTTCAAAAGGAATCAGAGTTACAGGAAATTGTACAACTTGTAGGTCCTGATGCGCTGCCTGAAAAAGAACGAATTGTATTGGAAGGTGCCCGTGTTATTCGCGAGGATTTTCTTCAACAAAATGCTTTCCATGAAGTAGACACATATTGCAGTGGCGAAAAGCAGTTTGCTATGTTAAAGGTTATGTTAGACTTTTATGATAAATCATTAAACGCTGTAAATACAGGTATTCCAGCTAAAAAACTTGCAGAAATTGATGTTAAAGACGAAATTGCCAAGTTAAAATATGTAGAAGAGAAAGATGTAAAAAAAGCAATAGCAGAGATTGAGGATAATATAACAGTCCAAATCAAAGAGATAACTGAAAAATCACCTGGAGATATCTAAATGGCAACTAATAAATCGATGAAGATAAAGGAGTATACATCTGTTAACGAGGTTTACGGTCCGATAATGGTCGTAGAAGGAGTTAAAGGTGTGGCGTATGGGGAAGTTGTTGAAATTCAGACTCCTGCAGGGGATAATAGGAGGGGCCAAGTTCTAGAAGCCTTTGAAGATAAAGCAGTTGTTCAGGTATTTGAAGGCACCCGTGGAATCGATACATCATTAACCAAGGTTCGTTTCACCGGTGAAACCGTTAAGATCGCAGTTTCTATCGACATGTTAGGACGAATATTTGATGGAACAGGGAGGCCTATGGATAAAGGACCTAAAATAATAGCCGAAGACAAAAAAGATATCCATGGAAATCCTATGAATCCAACTTCCAGAGAGTTTCCAAGAGACTTCATTCAGACAGGAATTTCAACAATTGATGGTATGAATACTCTTGTTAGAGGTCAAAAATTACCTATTTTTTCAGGCGCTGGCCTCCCACACAACGAACTCGCCGCTCAAATAGCTCGGCAGGCCGCTGTTTTGGGTAAAGAGGAGGAATTCGCCGTTGTTTTTGCAGCAATGGGAATAACCTATGAAGAAGCATCATATTTTATGCGTGATTTTGAACGCACAGGAGCACTTGAACGGGTTACAGCATTCCTTAATCTTGCAGATGACCCTCCAATCGAGCGTATTATTACTCCAAGGATGGCTTTAACAGTAGCTGAATACTTTGCATTTGAACATGATATGCACGTATTGGTAATTACCAGTGATTTGACTAACTACTGTGAGGCACTCAGAGAGATTGCGGCTGCTCGTGGTGAAGTTCCCGGGAGAAGAGGTTATCCTGGTTATATGTACACAGATTTAGCTCAGATATATGAGAGGGCAGGTTTAATCAAA
>CAYZUE010000050.1:0-9093 GCA_964481825.1 Candidatus Hydrothermarchaeota archaeon
CGTCTTCGCACACAGTGCATTTTGCAACTCCAATTTTTGCTTCAAATTCTGGGGCCATCTCTTCTTTTCAATTTTTTTTTCTTTTTTTTTTATGTTTTTTTGTTAATTAAAATCATCCAAACCTCTTTAAAGAATTTAAAGGATTCAGATGATCTGATTTTAGAAGTCTCTAATTGGATCTTCATCAGTTAGAAATTCTTTCCATGTTAGTTTACGATCCAAAGTTTCTTCTTGCCTTTTTTTTGCTTCAGCAAATCTTTCCTTGGTTTCATCGCTAATTTCCATTTAAAATCACCTCACGATTACAGCGGAGTTTAACAACAATACCTTTATATATCCCGCGATATATATAAACCTTTGGTGAAGTATTCGGCAATAATTCGCATTTAAACAGTAAAAAAAGGAATTATAATGGATAATAAAGATAAAAAAATTATCAAAATACTAAGTAAAGATTCCAGAACACCCTACACTGTAATGGCTCAGAAAATTAAGTTAAGTGAATCAAGTGTTCGAAAAAGGGTGATGAATCTAGAGAAAAATGGTATAATAGAAAAATTTACGATTATTATAAACCCAGCAAAAGTTGGATTCAACACTGTTGCTATCATAGGATTAGATGTTGACCCTTCAAAGTTTTTGGAGATAACATCAAAAATGGCAAAATTCAAAGAAGTCAAATACGTTGCTACCTCAACTGGAGACCATATGATAATGTTAGAAATGTGGACTAAAGACGGAAAAGAATTAACAGAGATTATCTCAGAGAAGATAGGAAAGATTAAAGGAATCAATCGGATTTGTCCTTCAATAATATTAGAAAAGTACAAGTTATAAAGAAATAGGAACTATTTTAGAAAATCGTATGCTATTCTGTTTAAAGGTTGTTGAATACGCCAGAACTTCGACCCCCATGTTTTTGGCCGACCTTAAAGCATCACCAAATTTAGAGTCCATTTTATCGTTAGGAGAAAAAATTTTGGCCCCTTCCCTTTGAATTATAAATATAATACATGATCTGAAACCCTGGATGTGAGCTTCTGTAAGTTCTTTCAAATGTCTTCTACCCCTTTCTGTCGGAGCATCTGGGAAAAGTGCAACACCATTTTTTACAAGAGTGCAAGATTTTGCTTCAATTAAACATTTTTTATTTGTATTATTATTTTTTAAAAGAAAATCCAACCGTGAATTCCCATAAGTAGGTTCCTTTTGAATTTCATCATAGTCAAAGAACTCGGGTAATGAACACTCCCTCAAGGCCTCATAGATAAGGATGTTTGGAACCCTAGAATCAATAACCGCCCAACCTTTCTTATAAAAAATTGCAAATAAATCATACGATGTTCTCCTAGATTTTCCCTCTTTAGGGATTACCTGTACCAAACTCCCTTTTACCAAAAGCTCTTGTAGGCGGCCTGAATTAGGAAGAAAACATTCAGTAGGCTCCCCAGCAATCTTAACTATACACAAAAAACGGTTCAGACGCTTCTGAAACAGGCCTTCTATAGTATTAGTTATCCTCATTTCACTTGAATCGATATTGCATGAGTAGGGCAGACGGTCACACACATACAACAGTACAAACAAAAATCCGGAGCCTTAATAATTGCCTTTTTTTTGTCATTATGATTACTAAATTCCCAAATTTTAGGGCCTTTTGGACATACATATTGGCACTTTCCACAACCAACACATTTTTCATCTTTCACACTAATTTTAAACATATAAGATTCTTCAGATAAGCTATTCTTACCAATGTAAATTTTTTTTGTATATTAATTGATAAAATCTTTTAAATAATTCGCAAAATTTAGCCTTCTGAATTATTATAGCTACTCTTGTAAGAGTAACGAAGTAATTAGGAGGTTAGTGGTTGAAAAACCGAATAAATCAAATGATAAGTTAAACGTATACCGGACCGGAATGATTCTAAAATAAAGTTTAGATAGATCTTTATAATTCTTACTACCAACTTGATTCCTTGGTTAAAAAAGGGTGATAGACAAGTACAGCTATTTATTTAAAATCAACAATAGATTTTTATCCCACCTCTTGCAGTTTAATTGAATGAACAATAGTGGAATAAACAATTTTTATATTAAGATGGCCATGAAATGTCTGAACTTAGGATAAATTATTTGTTGATTGCAATAATAAGCAGCACAGTTACAGGATTGATAATTCTAGGCATTGGATCAATTTATTTAGAACAATCTTTAGAAGATCTTAATCAAGATAAAGAAAATGATCAATTTTTTTTAAACCAACCCCTTGAACAGGAAACAACTATAACAAAGATTTTCAATGAGGCAAAAGATAGCGTTGTCCACATTACAAGTGTAACTGTACAACATGATTTTTTTATGCGTCCAATACCACGGGAAGGTACTGGAAGTGGATTTGTTATAAGTGAGGAGGGTTATATCCTAACCAATCATCATGTTATCAAAGATGCTAGTGAGTTGAGGGTTACACTTGCCAATGGGATTATTTTAAAAGCAATGCTTGTAGGAACTGATCCGTTGAGTGATACTGCAGTTATTAAAATAAACTCTAAAGATAAATTAAAACCAGTTAAACTAGGAGACTCGGATCTTTTAAAACCAGGACAACTAGCGATAGCCATAGGTAATCCATATCGTCTTGATAATACTATCACGATAGGGGTAATAAGCGCACTGAATAGAACTCTTGAGACAGAAGCTAGCTTCATTATTCAAGGAGTAATCCAAACAGATGCGGCTATAAATCCGGGAAATAGTGGGGGGCCATTATTAAATTCAGAGGGAAAAGTAATTGGGATTAATACCGCTATCTACTCGCCTATACAAGGCAGTATTGGGATAGGATTTGCAATTCCAATAAACAATGCTAAGAAAGTTGCAGAAGATCTTATAGAGAAAGGAAAAGTTACGAGACCATGGATGGGTATTACTGGAACAACTGTTACAGAACAATTAGCAATAAATTGGGGAACTGGGGTAGATAAAGGAGTTCTCATAGTAGACATTGTAGAAGGAGGCCCTGCTGATAAAGCCGGACTACAAGGCACAATTTCTAGTCCAGGTCAAGAGGATTTTAGATTAGGGGATACCATCATTGAGATGGGAGGTATTCAAATACATACTATCGAAGATCTAATCCAGACTATTTTAAAACAGGAAGTTGAGAAAACAATTGAAATTAAATTTGTTAGAAATAAAGAAATTGTTTTAACCAATGTGACTTTAATGGAAAGACCAGATAATCTTTAATATCATAAATTAAATTTTTTTTTTTACAAAAGTGGAGGAAAGAATGGTAAAAGTTTTGACTGTATGTATCTATCCAATCCAATGAGGATTACAATACCTGTTAAAATTAATACAAAACCTGCAAACTTTCTAATTATCTGTGAATTTCTCCTTGTCCACTCAATCTTTGTTCCAAAGTATTTGCCTCCATAAGCAATCATAAGCATTGGCAGTCCCAATCCCGCAGAATATATCAAAAGAAGAAAGGATCCTTTTATCAATTCACCTTGATATGCTACATACGTGAGAACTCCTCCCAGGATTGGACCCACACAAGGTATCCAGATTATACCTAGTGCCATTCCAAGCATAAAAGCACTGGGTAAAGACTCCGTTTTATCATAAAATCGGGATAAGCCTAAACGGTTAATCAACATTGAAGAATACTTAGCATAATAATTGTTAATATTTTCATATAGCATTATAATCCCAAGGAGGATAATAACTCCAATGAAGATGAAGCGTAGGGTGTCCTTTGTTACTCCTAATGTTGGACCTATAACAGAGAATATGCCACCCATAAGAGTAAAAGTAATCGCACTTCCGGCAACAATGAATATGGGTCTTAATCTATGACCTACACTACCTGCAAGCATAGGGGGTAAGATAGGGATTATACATGGTGTTGCTATAGTAGATAGGCCAGCTAGAAATATTAATATTACAGATGAAAACTCCATCATTTAAATACCCCATATTTAGGATCGTACAGAAGGATTGCCATCATTCCCAATGCAAAGAATGCTATACCTATCCAAAGAAAATTAATCATTGGAATTATTTTTATTGTTAGAGGCACTTCCCCACCGGTTAATCCAGTGAAAATAACATAAACATCGCTATAAAGGCCACGATCTATCATGACTCTCTTAACTTCAGAATTCGGATATTTTACAACCTTTGCAACGCCATGTCCAAATAGATGATTAGAAGAGAAGACCTTGATTTCAACTTCCTGTGTGGTTGAAATAATTTTATTTAATTGCTGAATATTTCCAGAAAACATAATATAATTGAAGGTTAAGTTTAATGAAGAAGCAGTAAAATTCTCCTCGATATGACCTTCAACAACTACCTCAATTTCGTTTGGTATATTAACATTATCTGTAGCAACCCATAACTTCTTGTCTTTATTACTGAGTCTGAAAAGGGCTATGTTGCCTATGTCAAATCTATCCTTAACAATTCCTCTAATATTATAGGTTTTGTTTAGATCTGGAGTATATCCATCATAAAACTCTTCTAAAGTTATACCTTGAGGGATTAATGAATCTTTTGAAAAGTTACTATAGTACCTAAAATCGACTATTTTCACATTATAATCAGTTCCTTGGATTTGATAATTCTCCCCTTTGGTGGCGATACTCATATGATACTCCTGAGTAAATAGCGTGCTAAAGACTGAGCCTAGGATAATTAAAACCACCCCCACATGAATCGCCGCAACTCCTCCTTCTTTAATCTTTAGATTTATCCTTCCTGGTGAAATGATTTTTCTAACACCTCTACGATAAACACTGATAAATATGTATAATGCAGGTGGAATAAAGCTAAGACTTGAAGCTGATCCGATTAAAGAATAAAGTAGAGGCTTTTCCGAAGTGACTATACCTGAATAATCCACGATATTCCAAGCACTAGATGGTAAGATAAGAGTTGAAATTAGCGTAAGTATTGTATAGAATCCAAACTCTCGGAAGTCTATATTTGAAGCTCTGAGATTTAACCCCAGACCAGCTAAAAGCATAATAAATAAAAAAACCGGGTAACTCCATATATTGAAGAATGCAATTCCTACACCAACCTTATTACTTGTGAAAAGTTTGAAAAGAGCTGGAAAAGTAATGCCCCAAAGTGAAATAAAAGTTAGAACAATAAAGAGTAGAATAACAAGATAAAAGACATTTGTCCTCCGCAAGATTTGTCCGTTATTTTCACTTTTAACATCTGTTTTAAAATATTTAATTAAAGCAAATGCAATGGTTGTAATTGCACATAGCAGAATAAGTATTAATATGTAAATTCCAACTTCGCCTGCCCCAAAAGAATGGATACTATCAAAAAATCCGCTTCTCGTAACTAAGGTTGCATAGAGAATTAAAACAAAGGATAGACAAACCATAGTAGGAGTTAAAATGTTATATCGATCCTTGTTATTACCGTGTTCTCTAAGAGCGTGGATAGTACCTGTTAGCAAAAGCCATGGAATAAATGAAGAGGTTTCAACAGGATCCCAAGCCCAAAATCCACCCCATCCTAAAACTTTGTAACTCCAGAATCCTCCAATTGCAATGCCTAAAGTGAGGAAAAGCCAAGAAATCCTAGTCCAGACCATAACAGTTGTAATCCAAGTTTTATGAACTATGGATGTGGGATCTTTAATTGTATGAAAGAGATAAACCAAAGCCAGGGAAAAGGGAACAGTCATTGAAGCATACCCAATGAAAATTAAAGGGGGATGCACTGCCATCCAAGGGTCAATAAGTAACGAATTCAGACCATTTCCATCAATTGGTAAAAAATCTTTAGGTAATAAGGAGTTAGCTGCATAAATGGTTTTAAATGGAGAATCTAAGATAGTAAGTGAAATAAAGAAGAGTCCTATAGCTATAACCACGCCTTGAGATTTTTTTATGAATCTATCGTTTGTTCGAATTTCATTTAACCATAGAGCTCCAATACTAATGAGGAAAGACCACCACAGTAATGTTCCTTGCTGCCCCCCCAATACCCCGGAAAGTTTATAAAATAATGGTAAATCTTTACTTGTATAACTCCAGACATAATCGAGGGTTAGATTAGAGATTATAAAATAATAGGTAAGTAATAGAAAATCTAACAGTAGGAAAGACGTAAACCCCCTTACTATCCACTTTACATCTTTTTTTAAAAAAATAAAGAGTAATGAAATAATTCCTAAAATAAAACTTATGTAAAGTAAGATATCTCCAATCATTGAAACACCTCATCTCTCCCTCGTCTGAGCCAGATTATTAGATGAAAGGTCTATATCATATCCCTTATGTTTTGCAATTCTCTCTAATACGAATAAAAATTCTTCTTTAGAAATCCCTCCAGGAATGCGGGTAATAACATCACCTTTTGAAGATAAAAATATCAAATGCGGAGGGAACTGAACACCAAATTTTTTGGAAAATTCCTGATCTTCATCCAAGTCAATAGCTAAAAGTGTAAAGTTTTCCTGTAAGTACTTTGAGACTTCAAAGTCTGGATAAACTTCGGTATGTAAATTCTCACAATATTTACACCAAATAGCCCAAAAATAAATGAGCATAGGTTTATCCTCCCCAAGAGAAACTTCTACAGCATCATCATATTGATTATACCAAGTTAGACTGCCCAAATACGTATATTTTTCATCACTTACATTGGGAGCAGAATTGATGGAATAATAAACAAAAAAAAGGATAATGCTGAATATAATGAGAGTTATAAATTTATTGGAGTGCATACGTAAATCATTAATTTAACTGCCATTAATAAATATATTAAGATTAAATTCATAGTACTCTGATTCCAATTTTCCCAATTCAATATATTATTAAATCATAATCCTGTTATACCTAGCTAGAATCTACCTGATTTAAACCATAAAATTGTTTTATTAAGCCCATCGTTAAGAGAGATATTAGGTTGCCAATTTAGTAACTTTTTTGCCTTAGAAATATCTGGACAACGACGCTTTGGATCATCTTCAGGAATGGGCGAGTAAACTATATCGGAATCTGAACCAATTATTTCCTTAATAATCCTAGCTAAATCAATGATGCGTGTTTCAATATTATTCCCTATATTTACTACCTCTCCATTAAGATTGTTCATGCCTGCTAGTCTTAATATTCCTTCTACTTGATCACTAACAAATATGAAACTACGCGTCTGATTTCCATCTCCAAAAACGGTAATAGGTTCCCCTGTTAAAGCTTGTTCTATAAAACGTGGAACAACGCGCCCATAAATGTCGTCAGATCTCATAAAAGGGCCATAAGTATTAAAAATTCTCACTATCCTTGTATCGATTCCATGCTGTAATGCATAAGCTTTAACATATGCTTCTCCAGCACGTTTAGATTCATCATAACAACTTCGAGGGCCTATTGGATTGACATTACCAAAATAGCTTTCTAGAGTAGGGATAAAATTTGGATCTGGATCTCCATAAACTTCGCTAGTAGAAGTATAAAGAAATCTTGCATTTTGTTTTTTTGCAATACCTAAAGCAATCCAAATTCCTAAGGTATTTGCTTTAAGTATTTGTATAGGATACTTCTCGAATTCAAAGGGAGATGCTCTAGATGCCAAGTGCATAACAATATCAAAATCCTTGTTTAAATTCAAAGGCGTAGATATATCATGCTGCAGAAATGTAAAATTATCATTTTTTTTCAAAAGTTCAATATTTGATGCCAGTCCTGACGCTAAGTTATCAATACAGGTTACTATCGCAGATTGCTCAACCAGAACCTTGGAAATCCATGACCCTAAAAATCCTGCTCCCCCTGTTATAAGAATCTTTTTTCCATGAAAATTGATTCTTGATTTATTAAGGTGACTATTGATGTTATTTATATCATTCATTATCTTATAATTCCTTTAATTATTTAGAAGATAATCTAAATAGTTTCTAAGATCCGGCCCTATATCTTTATTTAACAGCGCAATTTCAATTGAGCACTTAAGCCAATCAAATTTGGTACCAATATCATAGCGTTTTCCTTTGAATTCATATGCATAAATTTGTTGGTCAGCATTTAAAATTCTTAGAGCATCAGTGAGTTGTATCTCACCCCCCACACCAGGGTTAACTTGTTTTATGCACTTAAAGATTTTAGGCGAAAGGATATATCTCCCTATTATACCTAAATTCGAAGGAGCATTTTCAATAGTAGGCTTCTCAACTAGATCCTCAATCCTATAAACTTCTCCTTCTAACGTTCCTTTTATTATCCCATAACTGGGTATTTTATCATTTTCAACTTTTTCTACCGAGATAATAGATCGATTATAATTATCATAAATATCAATAAGCTTACGAGTACATGGAATTTCATTGAAAGTAATTGTATCCCCTAGCAAAACAGCAAATGGTTCATCCCCAACAAAGCGTTCCCCGCACAATATAGCATCACCTAACCCATATTGTTTCTTCTGTCGGATATAGTGGATTCTCCCCATATTTGATATTTCTTCAAGTTCCTTTAAATAATCACTTTTTCCACTTTTATTTAAAGCCAACTCTAACTCAATGCTACGGTCAAAATGATCTTCAATAGCCCGTTTTCCACGACCTGTTATTATTAAAATATCCTCTATTCCACTTGCAACAGCTTCTTCCACAACATATTGAATAGTAGGCTTATCATAAACTGGAAGCATCTCCTTCGGCTGAGCCTTGGTAATAGGAAGGAAACGAGTGCCAAAACCTGCAGCGGGGATTATAGCTTTCATTTTCTACCCTCATACTTCTCGAAGATACTGATGAAGATTAAATCTTCAATTCCTGAATTATAAACTCTATGAAATGTTTTCTTTGGGATAAGGATGATATCTTCTCTGTTTACCTTTAATTTCTTGTTATTAAGCAAAATGGACCCACTTCCATTAGAAAAATAATAAACTTCTTCAACATTATTATGGATATGACCTGTTGTTGTTTTACCGGGGAATAAGATAGTCAAAGACGCAACAAGGTGCTCCATCTCAATATCGTATACTTCATAGCGTTCATCTTTTTTCACCAGCTTACCTTTTTTGGAAAATTCATCTAATGGTATAATCA
>CAYZUE010000051.1:0-9041 GCA_964481825.1 Candidatus Hydrothermarchaeota archaeon
CCCATGATCGGTAAAGAAAGGTTCGCTTTCCTCAACCTGTTCGTAAAAGGGGATGCGTGGATAAGTACGGAAAAGCATCAAAGCAGCTCCTGGCTCACCATACTTACCCGCCATAATTTCTTCATAATTGTAACCTATAGTAGTGGTACATGAATCCAGCAATCGCTGGATATAGACCTCTGTTTTACCTTCAAGAGTGAATTTCCAGTGATCTGCAAAACGTGAATCGCCCAATTCTTCTCCGAGAGCTTTCGCAAAGCTGGCGATGATAGTTACATCATCCTTGGTGTTATAAATAGGCTTAATTCCTTCTGGATTACGCCCCCATATTTCTAGAAAAGGATTAGAACAGGATGACGTAATCTCAGGCTGCTGAAATTCCATCCAAGTATTGGCCGGCAAAACAAAGTCTGCGTACTCGCAAGAACTTGTCATCTCAATATCTGCTGATGCAATTAGTTCGATTAATGGATTAACATTAAAGAACATATCATAACCGTGCTTTGCATTGTTGAAAAGATTTACATTATTAAACCAAAGTGCTTTAGTTGGTGTGGGCATATGAGTTTTACCGGTGAAAACTTTATGTCCATCTTTAGGGGTGTCTACAATTAGTGGCCGATCTCCGTGATTCCAGTAAGCAGGTTCTTCATCTTTAAAGTACCCTCGAACCTTAATATCTTTTCCACTAGCATTGACATCCAAGTTATGGTTAAACGGGTCCTCACCTACCCATCCTTTAAACCCTGGGCCCGTCCATGGAGATCCCTGAAAATTGGCTGCCTTATAATTGCCAGCCCAAGTATGGGATCCACTTCCCTTAACTCCGATATTACCCGTTAACATAAGAGGTAGATAGGTTGCCCTATTATGTAGAGTAGCATGAAACCAGTGATTTATGCCTTCACCAGTATGGATAGCTACTGGCTTAATTGTGGCTATATCATCAGCCAACTGCCGAATAAGTTCTTTAGGAGATTGAGATATCTCAGATACAGAGTCTAAATCATAATCCTGAAGATGAATCTTATACATCTCCCATAATGTCATTACTTCTACTGTGCTACCATCTGTAAGATTTAAATCCCCTTTCCACTCTAATTTTGGATCAATGCCTGCATCGACCATGCGCTCCCCTACATCATCTCGAGTTATAGCTTTTATATCGTCACTATTTTTATCAAAGACTACAAAATCTCCAATCTCTTCGTGTTGTTCAGAAGTGAGTCCTTGACGCTTGAAACTAGGACCTTCAGAATCAAGGGCCGATTTATAACCAGAGATTACTTCATCAGCTCGAAGCCTCCGCAAATTATCTGTACGAACAAGCAAAGGAAAATCTGTAAACTTTTTAACAAAATCTTCATCATATTTATTTTCATCCATGAGAATTTTTGTAATTCCTAAGAAAATTGTGGTATCTCCTAAACCACTACGACAAGGAATCCAATAGTCAGCTTTAGTAGCGGGAGGACTGTACTCAGGGGTGATAACAACTATCTTTGCTCCTCGTTCCATACTTTCAATAAACCAATGAGAATCAGGCATTTTATTTTCAACAAGATTTTTCCCAACTTGAATATGAAGTTTAGTGGATCTTAAATCATTGAAGTCCACGTCAGATGTTTGTAGGCCATGAACCCACGGATGTCCAGGGGCTTGATCGCCATGCCAAGTATAGTTTGACCAGTTACGGGCACCCATTGCATTTTCAGGTCCTACACCTCGAACATGAGAATCCAATAAGGCCATCAGGTTAGCATTCCTATACATACCATACTTACCCATAACACCTAAGAGACCCATTCCCCCTCTGAACTTCATTGTTCTCGTACCGGCTACATTCCCTTCAGGATCAAGCATAGGATCTATCATTTCTATCGGATAACCCTGATCTAAAAGACGTTTCTTACCTTCTGGGCCGCTATAACGTTTAGCGATCGCCACATAGCCTTTTGCCATGTATTCAAACGTTTCATCCCATGTTGGACTAGCAAATTCATCCGTCCCCCGACTATCAAACTTATATTTACTACGATTGTTTCCAGTGTCTAAATCTGGAAATCCATCATCTGCCCATTGTTTCCACCCCTTCCTGACTAATGGATATTTAAGACGATATGGACCGTATAGACGACGATGCATAGTGTAACCTTTAGGACACATACGAGGATTCCAATTAACGGTGGCCTTATTACCATATAGATCGCTATACTCTTGATAATTATAGGTCTGTTCCTGTCTTATGGCTATACCATTACGTACAAAAGTACGGATACGACAACAGTGAGTATCATTCGGGGAACACACCCAATTATAGCTTGAATCATAGCGATATTGATCCCGATACACCTTCTCCCAGTCTCGCTCTGGATAATAATCCAGAGGGTTACCTACAATAATTGGCCCCAAGTTACTTAGGGATAAGCCTCTGCTACCCAAAGTAGAAAGGGCCGTTACAGTTGCAGCACTAATCTTTAGAAATTCTCTTCGTGTTAGAGTCAATTTAACTGCCTCCTTTTGATGTCTTTTTATTCATCTTATTTAGGTAGTAATACTCGCCTGCAGCTACCAGTACAATGGAAAGAACTGGCAAAAGGTAAACTAAGGGTGAGGTTTTTTTTTCTGGAACCATCCAATACCAAGAAGAAACACTTTTCATTCCATCTCTTTCCCCCCCTGCCCCATACCAAACTGCAAAGGCAATAGATTGAAATTCACCCGGAGTAAATTTTGCAAGACCTTCTTCAGAGGTCATTGAGCGAGAATAAACAACTTTCCATTTTCCATCTTTGTAAATCCCTTTTCCCTGAACATCTTGTAATTCAGTGGTGGTAAGGGATCCAAAACCACCAGCTACTAGATTCTCAATAACCGATTTTCTCATCTTTGAATTAGAAAAAATGTTTCCAGCTTCTTTTCCAGTAAGGAAGGTATCTGAATCTGGTAGTAAGTCTCCGGGATATAGATCATTTATCATATTAGGATATTTATCCTCTATTTCTGCAAATTCGATCAAATCTTTTTCCCAGTCTGCTTTCCAGTGCCAAATGTTAACGGGTAAATCTTCATGGCCCATTGTGAAACGAGTTTTAGCTTCAGAGGTTGAAAATTGGATAGCCGCAGCATCTCGGAATTCTTCATGTTTCAAAAACCCACTAGAAGCTACAGGCGCCTCCCATTCTAAAAGAAAAGAAATTCTACTACCATCATAGACTGATCTGGCTGTAATTTTCTTCACATTTGCCTCGTAAATTCGAGGAATCGTAATTAGCTGAGCACTAAGTGGCACTTCTAAAAGCGTAGCCTCTTTCCAAACCTCTGCTTCTGGGTCATCAACAGGTGCTTCAGCTACTAACGTAGAGATAAGCGTAGAACTCTGAGAGTTTACTTCAGGTATTCCTGTGTAGAATAAAAAACCCGCAACGAAAATAGCGATTCCCATTAAGATAATGTGTCTCATTATTATCACTCCCAAGTGCGTGGCTCAACGCCAGCAATATCATATTCTGCCATTATTATCTTCCAAATTTCTTCTTCTGTGAGAACATCCTCCCATGCAGGCATCGCTGAGTCCCATGGTGCTCCCTCAGGAGGCAGCCCTGGACCGCCTTTACTAATGCGCCAGAAGGCATATCCTTCCTGGATTATGCCCAAACTTTCCACTTTAAAATTCATTGGCTCTGGGAAATATCCTCGACCCTCCGGACCTTTACCATCAGCTTCTTCACCGTGGCATTGCTGGCAGTTTGCCTCGTAAAGTTCTTTTCCTTCTTCTATATTCTCAAGTGTTTTAGGTACAGGGTTTTCTAACCCCACAAATTCTATAGGTGGAGATGGATGCACACTTCGAAGTTGTGATGGTGGTGATGTTGTTGGAGCAACTGCCCCAAAAACTATATATCCAGCAAAGAGCGGGATGATGGATAATAAAACAAGCCTCATTACAGGTTGTTCTTTACCTTCTAACAGAATCTGGATAGGAGATAAAAATCTACTCCAGTCCTCATCTCTTACTGAAACAAATATTAGGATTCCAGTAATCGCTACTCCCATGTACATATAAATAACACTTGAAGGAATAGGTGCTGTGAAATTAGGCACTATAAATTTAAGAAAAACAAATATTCCTACTAGCAAACCAATTGCCTTTACAATTGCAGATTGTTTCTTCATTTTTATTCTTCACCTCTCCGCCTTATACTTGTCAATTGCAGCTTTGATTTGTGTCTCTGATGAAGGATTAGATCCAAGGCTTTCTAGATACATTATAACTGCAGCTATTTCTTCATCATTTAAACCTGCAGGCGGTTTATCGGCTGAAGGCATCATGCCTACAGGCCAGCCAGCCACAGGATTCGCATTAGGAATTAATAATTTTTCAGTTAGATAATCTAATGTAGTGTATCCTGGTACTTTGTTATCGGACTTTTTTCCTATATCCGTTAAGTCAGGAGCGCGTATTGCCTCTCCAAAAGAGTGACAGAGCAAACACCCTCTTGTTGAAACCAATTGTTTTCCAGTGGCAACACTTATTTTATCTATGGATTCTACCTTTTCCTTTATGGGTTCAACCTGAGGAATCAGGTTTGCAACTGCTATGAATATTAAAACCCAAATGACCATAATAGCTGTTATTTTTCTAAAGGCAGAT
Organism: Candidatus Hydrothermarchaeota archaeon; assembly: GCA_964481825.1. Lineage (GTDB taxonomy): Archaea > Hydrothermarchaeota > Hydrothermarchaeia > Hydrothermarchaeales > JALUUU01 > CAYZUE01. The sequence goes on from CAYZUE010000051.1 coordinate 4,655, forward strand.
GTACTCATTTCTTATCTTCCCCCGTAGAAGTACTTGAAGATTTTTCAGTTGAAGCTCCGCGTTCGATTCCCAACCAGAAAACTAAAGCCACTAGAAGGTAAAAGACGAATACAATTAAAGATACAGTCACTGCCATACTTCCTAATGTGGGAGTCCAGAAGTCAGGAGATGTATCTTTAAGTACTCCATAAACATGCCAATTTTCCCTTCCAGCACTTCGTAAGTAACCCATAAGACCCATAAGGAGGGTTGCTACTGCTGCCATGGTGAACAATGTGTACTGGGAACGAGGAGGCATGTCTCCCCAGTTTATTGGACCAATATCCTTAGCTCCCTTAAAAAGTTTTAAGTCAATTACTAACACAAGAACCATAGTTGAAAATACTGTTACCACCTGTATTGGTGACCAAAACATAACTCTGCTAGCTGCGGGTATGAGATAACCGTAGACACCTATGGCCAATACAATTGCACCGGCTATCAATATTATTGCTCCCTGCTGTTTTTTCCCTTTTTCTGCCCAGGGGACCACTGCCTCTTTATTGGCTCTTCTATAGAGGATGAGGCTTACAAAAGTCGAAAGGATGACAAGGTTGACGGCAGTGTTCTTAGCAGACATTACGCCGAAAACGCCAAGAACTGGATGGTATGCTCCACCAAGGGCTCTTAATTCCTCGATGCTTCCCACCATTGTGTGGGGAGTTAGCCATACAGCAAAAGATGTGAATAGAATTACAGCCAATGGTAATCTAAATTTAGCATATCTTTCGCCACCTGGCATTCGTCTCATACCTATCCAAAGATAATAATTAGCTCCTAAGAAAAGGATGCCTATTAATACTGCTTGGATTACGAATAACCATGAGAAAAGTCCCCCCATCATCTGGATGCCAAGCTGTTGGCTATACATATAAATCTCAATCCCCATCCAGTAACCTGCAAATGGAAGTGGAATCAAGCCTACAAGTCCGATTACGTTTCCCACGTAACCCATCCAATCATAGTGGCCCTTTTCTTTCTTTGTATTAGAACCTAAAAATTTGAAGGCTGCATAAGCCCCAACTATAAACCCACCGAATGCAACATTTGCAATAATCCGGTGAATATTCATCGGGATCCAGGTGAAATTATTAACAGCTCCCCAACCGCTAACTAATTGCCCGGCTTCATTTACGCCTGCTGGTGTAAGCATAAATTGCCCCCAGGCATTTGCAATGATTAGTAACCCAGTACCGAAAACGTTCAATCCTATGCCAATCAATATATGGAGTCTCTTGTTATCCTGCAATTTATCCCAGGAATAACGATAAAGGTAGACACATACAACCTCTCCGAGGATGAATATAAGATAAAAGGGTATTGTAAATGAAAAGATACCTTTCATATACTCGAAGAAGCTTGGATATAAGATCGATACCAATATGAATAACGTCGCCCCCATAATTGCTGTTATTGTAAAAGCTGCTACCAATAGCCCAGTAAGTTCTCGGGCAAGATTATCATATTGCTTATCTTTAGTACGATACCCTATATATTCTGAAATGACTGCAAAAATCGGTACTGCCAATACAAAGGCTCCAAAGAGGAGGTGAAGCTCAGCTGCTATCCAGACAGCTGTCCTGCTACCGATGCCCGGGAAGGCCCTGTATGATTCATTTGTTTCAAATATCCCTGATATATAAATGAGAAAAAGAATAAATAAAATAGCTGAGATTTTAGTTATGCCTTTTAAAACTCCCTTTGAAATTCCGTTCGAATGCATTTCAAATAGGCATATTTAAATTGGGGATATATAACATTTTTTTTGAAAAAAAACTCTAATAACAATGTATTTTTCATTTGAAAAAAAATTCAAATTAATAATAATTAATATGAATGTGAAAATATAATGATGTAATTATGAAAAATGGCTTGGACATTATCTCCTCCCCATGGGATCTTGATGAGAAGACTAAGGAACTTCTGCTTCTCCAGGAAGTTAATAACCTGCTGAATTCGGGATCCAAGCTAGAGGTAATCCTTGAGACTATTGCCAAAGGCCTAACAACTATATTTGGGTATAATGTTTCCGCAATTCATCTCTTAAACGAAAGTAAGACTCATTTAGTATGTAAGAGCTACTCTGCTGAATCCAATCTTGTAAAGAAAGTAGAAAAATTAACAAAGATATCCGTGCTGAATTGGAAGATTCGCCTTTTCACGGGCAGTATGCTCACCCAACTAATCAAAACCAAAGAGCCAATTATAACCACAGATATAGTAAATTTAGTAAAAAGCCATAGTGATATCCCAGCTCTCTCAAAATTAGCCGGTTCAATAGCCCGATTTTCTGGAATAAAATTTGGTATTGGAGTCCCTTTATTGGCTGAGGATAAAATTGTAGGCGTGATAGGGATAGGGAGTAAAGAAAGACTTTTGGAAAAAGATGTAGAGATACTCCTCAACTTTTCTAAACAGGCAGGACTGGCAGTTGAAAGGGCTAAGATATTTGAAATTTTGGAAGATACAGTTCAGGAAAGAACTAAGGCACTTAAAGAGTCCAATGAATTCTTAGATTCTGTTTTCAATTCTATAACAGACACAATTTTTATTCGTGATCTTAATTACAAGATAATAAAAGCTAATAGGGTGTCTGAACAGACTTTTAGAGAAAATTTAGTGGGAAAATGTTGTTACAAAGTCATCATGCAAAGATCAGAACCTTGTATTGATTGTGACATAGATTATACAATAGAAAAAAAGGAAGCTCAAACCCAAGAGGTATACGACGATAATCTGAAAGAGCATTTGTTAATAAGCACTTATCCTATATTTCACGAAGATGGTAGTTTAAACGCAGTTGTGAAGAGCATAAAGATTATCACCGAAGAAAAAAGGACTGAAGAGCAGATGATACGAGCAGATAAGCTTGCATCTATTGGAAGATTAGCAGCTGGTTTTGCTCATGAAATAAATAATCCTTTAACAAACATATCTTTGTATGCCCAAATTCTCCATCATAAAGCAAGGGGCGAGAATCGACAGATGTTAGATATTGTAAAATCTCAAACAGATGTTGCTGGAAGAATAGTGAAAAATTTTCTAAAGTACTCCTATCCTCATTCAGAAAACTATGGACCTATCCAATTGAATGAAACGCTCTTAAAAGTATTAGATTTTCTGAAGTCTCAATTTCGTCAAGGTAACGTTAATTTAGAGTGTGATTTAGATCCGAAATTAAGAAAAATTAGAGGCGATGGAAGTCATTTAGAACAAGTATTCGTAAATATTTTAACAAATGCGCTACATTCTATAGATAAGGAAGGTCATTTGAAGATACGCACTTCCAACAACGGAGGACAAATTAAAGTAGCAATTTCTGATACTGGATGTGGTATACCTAAAGAGCACCTTTCTAAGATATTTGATCCATTCTTCACTACTAAAGAAGTGGGGAAAGGAACTGGTTTAGGACTCTTCATAAGTTATGGGATTATTCAAAAACATAACGGGACGATAAGGGTTAAAAGTGATATTGACAAAGGTACTTCCTTTATTATGCAATTCCCCAATCTAGAGGACTATGAAAGATAAAATATTGATAGTGGATGATGATCCATTAATATGTGAAGGGCTCACGTATGTCCTTAAAGACAAGTATGATGTGGTAACTGCAAGTTCAGGTAGAGGAGCATTACTGAAGGCAGAAACAGAAAAATTCAGCGTGGTATTGACAGATCTTGTAATGCCTGGTGTTGATGGAAAGCATGTTTTGAGAGAAATCAAGCGATCTTATCCCCAAACCCAGGTGATTATGATAACTGCACATGCTACTGTAGATAATGCGATAGAAGCGATGAAAGAAGGTGCTAGCGATTACATTTGCAAACCCTTTGATATTAAAAACGTTCAGAAATCGATAGTAAGAGCTTTGAAGGAAGCTGCCTTTGAAAGGATTGATTATAATTTAGAGCAAAAACTTGATAATGAAACTATAAAAGTGAGTATAAGCAAAGATTCAATCCTAAAAACTCTTTCCAATCCAATAAGGAGAGAGGCAATGGAATTTTTAGTATCAGGAGATTACAGCTTTACTGAAATCCTTACACAACTGGACATAGATGATCCTACCAAATTGAGTTTCCATTTGAGAATCCTTAAATCTGTTAAGTTCGTGAAACAGGATGACTATAAGATATATTCTCTTTCTGATCAAGGGAAGGAGATTGCAAAGCTACTTTCATTTTTAAGTCAAATGTCTGATTCTAAGGATGCTAATTGAATTTTTTTTCAAGTAAAATTCCAATTAATTCTTGAATTTTTATTAAAAAAAAAATACTTATAGCTATAATAAATAAAAAATCTTTAAAACTACTATAGAATAAAATTTAAAAAAATGTATAATAAT
>CAYZUE010000052.1:0-8969 GCA_964481825.1 Candidatus Hydrothermarchaeota archaeon
TAAGTCCTTTTTAGTAACTCTTTTATGAAGTTCAATTACAGCAATCTCAGCATCACCAATCAATCCAACTTTTACAGGGAAGCTTTTCCCTAACTTAACACCATCTATATCAATCTGGATAACAGGGACATCAGGTAGAAGATTTCTCTGCCTAAATCCAGATCCTAATACAATAAGAAGATCACTATCTATCAAGGCTCTAGCAGCATTTGTGGTGCCAATAGCACCGATCACTCCAAGAACATTGTCTCTAGTTTCAGGTACAGCTCCTTTCGCTCTAGAAGTTGTGACTATCGGAGCAGAAATTTTCTCAGCAAATTTAATAATCTTCTTGCCGGAATTTCTGATTCCCCATCCACCCAGGATTACAGGTCTTTTACTCGTATTTATCAATTCCACTGCTGTATCCAAATCTTTCTCCCGTGGAACAATCTTTGGTTTAAATACATGTTCCTTAGGTTCCCAAATTTCCTCATCCAAACCTTCTGCAAGAATATCGGTAGGCAAACTTAAATGTGCAACTCCCATTTTTGAATAAGCCTTCTTTACAGCCATTGATGTTAACATAATTGCCTGTGATGCTTTAGCTATTGTCTCACTGAAAACTGTAAAAGGTCTGTATAGTTCTATTTGATCTATTTCTTGGAGGTACTCACTTCCCAGATATAACTGGGGTACTTGACCCGTAAGTGCAAGTACTGGTGCACCATCCGTTGCAGCATCAATTAAACCTGTGATCAAATTTGTTGTCCCAGGCCCAGCAATAGATAAGCAAACTCCTAATTCCCCTGTTAGTTTTCCATGTGCTGATGCCATGAATGCTGCAGTCGCTTCATGTCTTGTTAATATAAAATCCATTTTATTATTTCTTCTTATAGCCTCAACCAATGGAAGATTTGATTCTCCAGGTATTCCATAAATGCGTTTCACTCCAATTGAAGTCAATTGATCAATTATCTTATCTGCTACCGTACTCAATACTTTTTTTTCTTTCCCATTTTCAGATACAAAAGCTTTTTTCAGAGCACCACAAAGGGGACAAGGATAGCTATCTAATAAATCGTCGAACTTTTTTCCTTCTTTATCCTCATCATAAATCCAATTACAAACTACGCATCTAAATCGCATAATCTAAATTATACCTAATTGGGTAAATAAATTTCTATTAAAAAAAATTCTTTATTAAACTGTAGAATTTACCACACAATATTCTTAAGAAATACATTCCTTAATATCTGAAATAATTTTGTCTCTATTAAGATTTTCACCTATAACAATTATTTTAGAAGTTTCATGTTGTGATATTTTTTTCTTATTAATTACTTCAGATGCGAAATCGATATTTATAGAATTTCCATTAATCTTGAAAATCCCTTTTGCTCTAAGTATCTTAGCGTAATTCTCAGATTTTAGACTATTAAAAAATGAGCATATTTTTTTTTCTTTAAATTGTTCTTCAGAGTTAAATGAAAGTGTATCAAAATCCTGATTGAATAAAAATGGTTTTACTTCGCGTTTTCTCTCCGCATTAGGGAGATTTAATCGGCAAAACTTTGTCCGATAAATTAATGCAGAAGGATTTAATTCATGTATTTTTTCTTCAACTTTATCAACTTCTTCCGTTGTAGTAATGTCTATCTTGTTCACTAGAACTATATCCGAATTTATTATTTGATCCATAAAGAAATTAACGTAGTCTTCAATAAATTCAAAAAATAGTGTAGGATCTACGACTCCTATTACTGCTTCTATCTTAAAATTTTCACTAAGTTCATGTTCTTGAAGGGCTTCTAGTACTGCTGATGGGGTAGCTATACCTGTAGGTTCAATTAAGAGTCGATTAGGATTATATTTCTTATAAATATCAGTTATTGCTTGATTTAAATCAGTACGAAGTGAGCAACATATACATCCACTCGGTAGTTCAACAATATCTACAGATTCTGTTTCAGATACAATTTCTCCATCAATTCCCATATCTCCGAAATCGTTTACAAGAAAAACAGTATTACTACTATCATGTTCAAGAATATTTTTAATAAGAGTAGTTTTTCCAGTTCCCAAAAAACCACAAACTAATTTTATTTTCAATTAAATCTTCCCTTGGGTATTAATAACCATCTTTTTTCTCTAGTTGTCTCCCTTTTTTAAGTTCTTCTTCAAGAATATCAGATATAGTAGATGCATATTTTAACAGTTTTGATTCAGTTCTGTTAACTTCCCATCTTTTTCTAGGAAGGTCTATTTTCAATATTTCAATTATCTTTCCTGGTCTAGCAGACATACATAGAACTTCTTGAGAAAGAAATACTGCCTCTTCAATGTCATGAGTTACAAATACTACAGTTTTCTTTTTTTCATCCCAATATTTAAGCAAAGCTGTTTGAAGTAAATTTCTTGTGTTCCAATCAAGAGAACTAAAAGGTTCATCACAAAGAACTACTGGGGGGTCAAGTGCTAAAACTCTTGCAGTTGCAGCCATTTGTTTTTGACCTTCAGAAATCTGACTTGGATATTTGTCAGCGAATTCATCAATACCAAACATTTTCATCCATTTATTACCAATTCTTTTAACCTCATCCTTAGATGTCCCTTTATTCTCAAGAGAAAAATAGATATTCTCTTTAGCGGTCATCCAAGGAAAAAGACGAACATCTTGGAATATAACTGATCGTTTCCAGTCAGTTGTCTTTAAAATTCGTTGACCTTCAAATAAAACATCTCCTTCTTGATATCCTTCAAGACCTGCCACAATTTTTAGAAATGTAGTTTTTCCACAACCAGATGGTCCGATTATTGAAATAAACTTTTCACGATTAATTTCAATATCACACTTATCTAAGGCCCAAATATCGGGAGGATATATTTTAGTAAGATCAGTGGCTTTTATTATAGAGTCATCCAATTTCCATAACCTCCAAAAATTCGTCTCTCAGGTCATTTACGTATTTTGCGAATTCTGGGCTAAATCTAATATTCTGGACTTCCCATCTCTTCTCGGGAAGTTTGATTTCGAATTTTTTATGTATCTTTCCAGGTTTAGCACTCATTAAATAAACCTTCTGTGACAAGTAAACTGCCTCCTCTAAGAGATGTGTTATGTATATTATTGTTGGCCTTTTATCAAACCATAATTTTAAAAATTCATCTGCAATTGAGTGGCGTGTTATTAAATCAAGTCCGCCAAGAAGCTCATCACATAATAGAATTTCAGGGTTATTTATCATGTTCATGGCAATAGTAACGCGACGTTGCATCCCGCCTGAAAGTTCATACGGCCATTTGTTACCGAATTTTTCTAGACCAAATAAACTAAGCCAATGATTAGCCTCTTTAATAGCTTTGTCTTTATCCATCCCTCTTGAGATTGGGCCAAAAGTTATATTTTCAATAATCTTTAACCAAGGAAAAAGGAGAGTTTCCTGAAAAATTAAGCCTACCTTAGGATGATGACCTTTAAATTCCTTACCCTGTATCTTTGCAGTACCTCGAGTTCCCTTATCAAGTCCAGACATTATTCGAAGCATACTTGTTTTACCACAAGCTTGTGGGCCTACAATTGATATAAACTCCCCTTGATTAACTTTAATGTTTATGTTGTCAAGGATAATCTTTCCGTTCATTATTTTTTGAATATCTGATAGTTCAATCATGGTCATTTAATCACCCTATCTTCCTCTGCCATCTCAATAGTCTAGATTGAACGAGGTCAAATCCAAATGTAATCCAGAAGAAAACCCAGAAAGAGATTAAGAGAATCCCTGCAACAACTTTATCAAAGTAACCTACATCAAAGTAGTACATTAGATAGAATCCTAAACCTGCATTAGCTCCCACCATTTCTCCTGCCGTTAGTAAAACAAAAGATACAACTAGACCTATCAAAGATCCTGCAAGAATGTATGGCATTGCTGCAGGAACAACTACTTTGGCTAGTATCCTTTTATCATTTGCACCCAATATTTTGGCAAATTCAATAATTTTAGGGTCTATATTGTAAACGCCGAACATAGTATTGATTAATATGGGCCAGAATGCTCCGATGAATATAATAAAAATTATTGCATGATTAATAGACGGGAAAATGGCTACTGCATAGGGGAGATATACGATTGGGGGAATATGGGCAGTTACTTTAGAAAATGGGTAGGACACTGAGAATGCTCGGAGATTTCTTCCAGCTAAAATACCCAGGGGGATGGCTGTTGCCAAGGCTAGGAAATATCCTATGAATGCCCTTATTATTGAAGCTTTAGAACTCTCATATGTCAAGAAATCAAAATCAGTCATATAAACTTTAAATACTGTATTGGGGTCAGGGAAGCTGTGAGTGTTTAAAAATCCTAGTTTACCCACGGTAATTACCCAAATTAAAATAAAGGTTCCAAAAATTAGAGAAATATCAGAGACCATCTGTACTCGAACTTCAGGTTGTTTATTTAATATATGCCCATATAGAACATAAATGGATAATATTCCGAAATAAACTATAAGAAGGGAGTTGAGCACATTCTTAGGTTGGTCTGGCCTATTAGCAGCATCTGGAAGCATTAGATTTAAGATAATTATTAATGGAAAGACTGCTACACTGATAAGATACCTAAGCCCTATATTAGTCTTCGATGACATTTTTATTCATCTCCTTTTACTTGCCATCGTAGAATCCTATTTTGTACTCTATCGAATATTGCTGTCCATACTACCACCACTAAACCTATAAGAAGTATAGCAGCTACTATTTTCTCATAATCAAAAAGATCTGCGAAGTAGAGGACATACCATCCCAATCCAGGAAAACCATAAGACCCTCCTATCCCCTCTGCAACAGCTAGAACAATAAATGCGAGAACCAGCCCTATAAAAAGGCCAGCGGATATTGAAGGGAAAGCCCCTGGAAATAAAATTTTTGTATAAAGTTTCTTTTCACTTGCTCCTAGAGTTTTAGCAGCTTCTATATATCGATAATCAAAATTACGAACTCCGTAAACCGTATTTACATAAATGGGCCAGAAAGCCCCTATGAAAATAACAAATATAACTGCCATATCTATTGATGGTAGTAATTCAATAGCATAAGGAACGAATATAACGGGGGGGATCGGCGCAATCATCTTAGCAATAGGATATGCAACTCTATCATGCACGTTTACATGTCTACCAACAAAAAGACCAATAGGAATTGCTAAAGCAATAGCTGGCGCATACCCTTGCATTAATCTTATTATAGTACTTGAAGTGCTTCTAACAACAAGCAAACTGAAATCAGTTTGATAAACGGTAAATACAGAATTAGGAGATGGAAATCGAAGGTGGTCCGTATATCCCATTTTCCCAATCAATACAAGCCACAAAAAGAAGAATATGCCAAAAACCACAGATAGATCCATGATAGTTCTAACCCCATTTTTTTTCAACCTTCCAAGGAGGTGGCCGTAAATAAATACAGACAGCAGTGCGAGAATGAACATCCCTAAAAACATATTGAATATTAATTTTGGCTGATCTGGTCTATTTGCAGCATCAGGTACAAACTGATTAAGTACGATTGTTACTAAGAATATTGAAATAATAATCAAATACTTTATAGATTTGCTTACTTTCACTTCATTCTCCTTACTCACTTGAGGTGATTATTGCTATTCTTTATTATGTTTATAAAGATTATGCAAATTTTATATTTAATTAACTAGAAAGTTATTTAATTGTATAATGCAGGCTTTTTTTTAATATATGTTAATATTAGATTTAGGGTAACTAAAATTTAAATATTTCTCTGTTCTTTATAACATCTATCTCCGTAGAATAATTCTTCTTAAGCTTTACGAAGATAAGCATACCTCCGAATCCTAATTTCTCAGCTAAATGAAACATCTTTAGTTGTCGTTTTGTTATTCCATGTTTCTTATTTACACACGTTTTAACTTCAACCACATATCCTTTACTTGAATCGGTAGGTGTATATTTATTCAATCCCCCTTGAGTAAACGTCTCGCAAATTGCTTCCCTTCTTATTAATAGGGGGTCGACCCTAGGATATACCGCAAAATAATCCATAGTCTTTTGATATTGATTTAAAAATTGAACTTCGTAATTGTTAGGTACTTTAGCATTTTCTAATATCTTTAAAACCCTGTATGCCTTATTAATTATAAAACCTTGTTCACTTAAATAGTGAGCAGCTAAAATTTCCCCTATTTTACCTTTTACTTGAGAGTTACCCGTTAGTATATTGTACTCTGTTGTCATTTTATAATCCGATATCAATAATTGTTAAAAGCTACTCTGTTCATGTCCTTTCATAATGCATTCCAACTTACCTTCAGTGTACCCAAATGGCAGAAGTAGACTCTCCAGTGATTTGATAAGGTGCTTTGTATAAAATTCTATATCATACTTGTCACCAGCTTCATACGTTTTAGCTACTTTAATCTTATTCTGATAGTTCTGTGATTTATGGTCTGTTACGATGTATTGTATTTGTTGCCCTGGATGGACTTTTAAACCCTTTTTCTTCAATTGGAGCATTGCTGCGTATGAGAAGTTGTTAACTCGGTAATCAGTGATGTCTTTAGAAGCTGTTACTTTGTATATTAGAGTTTCAGGACTAATCCTATCTGTTTTTAATTGTTCAGTATATTTTTTTAATATCTTGAACGTCCTTGGTAATATTGTATAAAACTCATCTATACTTTTTGCTTCTGCTAATTTCATCAGGGCATCTTCTTGGAATCTAGTAATTATTAGTGGTGTATTTTTCATTCGCATTTCCACCCCTCTAACTTTTAACTTTCCATTCTTAAAGATCCCATAATATCGGTTCAGTGCTCCAGCACCATTACGTCTATTTGGCAGGAATACTATCCATCTGTAGCAACCTTCTATATTAATGTCTATACCTACCTTTAACGATATAATCTTGCAAAGTTCTTCTAAGTCTTCAATGTTTGCATTTCTTTTAATCCACAAAGAATCTATTAATCCATGCAGCACTTCAAAATCGAAGTATTCTGCTATCTCTTTCGCTGTGAGTAGTAAATCTCTTCCATACGCACATATTGCTTCATGACTTTCGATGCGTCCGAATCGAGCATTTCGATATCCTTGATATCCGAAGGAGGTTATTAATAGCCATTTTAGGATGCTTTGTCGCTGTCGGTAGACCTCCTTTTTATTGCTACTTGTATTTTTCATTAGTTTTTTATATTTAAATCTCCTTTTGATAATTGGTTTTAAAACCTTTGGCACTAATCCAATTCTCTTCTCGCAAATATTATAGCCTAATACAGGTACCTTCTGCTTTGTATTTTTACAACATTTACAAAGTACAGTTTCAGGGGATATGTTGTAATTTACCATTATATTAGGGTACATTGAAGAGAAGTCTAACTCTGTAACATTATCATGTATCCCTACATCTGGATCAAATATGTATCCTCCATGATCAGATAGTAGCAGCTTCCATGCTGTTTTGAAGTATTCAGGGCTCTGTATCTTCCATGGTACCAGAACATCCTGTTCAATAGCATAGCGTAGTTGCATACTGGTAATAGCATTTCCAGGACTCATTCGAGATAGCATCTGCAAAGGTATTCCTGCGAATCTTGATAAATCAACTAAACCTTGAATTCCACTCTCTCTGAACAAAAATTGGCTTCGGTCTAGGTGTACTCTGCCTTTCAAGGCATAAGATGGAGGTTTGTATACAACTCTACCATAAGTGAAATATGTTTGACCTTCCCTGTTCTCCCAAGTTTTATAAGAATACAATTCTCTGTCTAGTTTAAATGCTTTATTGAGCTCATTAATATTAGCTCTGTAATATAAGTAAGGTATGTCAGTTGAATCCCCTTTGTCAGTGTATATTACGTCAGGATCTAGATTATTAATAGTTGCAATAAAATCTGTTAAAATACTTGTTTCATCCCCTTCTAAGATTAAGGTCCCATCAGCGGATATGAGGGTTATACTCTCTATAGGTGAATCGAATTTAGTTATCCCCCCATATTTTTCTACTTCTACTTTAAAGTACACTTTTCTGATTTTAGGATATTGATAATGAACTTTTGTTGGATCTTCTAGAGGTATATATTTTAGTCCATTGATAGTCTTTTCAACAGATAGTAATAGCATGGGGGCTATCTTTTTATCATATAGATAGTGTAACGCTAAATCTATATCCACGTTGAAGAGGGTATAATGATGGAGTTCCCCTAGCTCATTTATTTTCTTTGCTATCCTGTGTAGTTTTGAGTACTCTGATACTCCAATTCTTATCAAATTCTTTGGAATCGTACCATCTAATTGTTGTTTTTTTTCATCGTAGGATATACTACAGATACTTTGAAAAGGGAATAAATCTTTTAATAATTCATTAATCTTATGCTTAGTACCACTGACATAGAAGCTAGGGGTAAAAGTATCTGTTACTCTAATGGATTTTCCTTTTTCATTCTTGAGCCAAATAACCATTTCATTACGGTTATAATCCGGGTAAATATCGAGAATCCAAGCGTTCATCAATATTTTCCTTTTTTAATCTCTTTCAGCTCTTTCTTTAGTTCTAGAAGTATACTAATAACCATGGATTCAAATATATTCGCCGATATGTGATACCCTGCTGCTGAACTGTGGCATCTAGCATGCAGTATTAGTTCATCGAATATTTCCTGATCTCTTTTCCTTAAAGCCCTTCTATAGTCTTTCCATCCTACTATTTCTTTATCAAGAATTGTTCTGTATGTTGCAATGGTCCTTCCCATTACATCTCTCTCCCATAATCTTCAAGAATACTCTGCATACTAAAATTGGGAAATAGATTAGCGTTCGTTGGTCTTATATTAAAATCACTTTCTATAGTCGTTCTCATAATTGGTTTTCTGAGGTTATTGATATCTATAATAAAATCCGCAGCGTCTTCTAATAGTGGTAAATAATCCCTACTTCCTGTGGTATGGGTAACTAATAAGGGA
>CAYZUE010000053.1:0-8849 GCA_964481825.1 Candidatus Hydrothermarchaeota archaeon
AATTATTTTGTGAAATACCAACACAAAAAAAAGGGATTACAGGATCAGTTTTAATAAATCTTCATAATTCAAATTCGGATATAGATTTTGTTATTTATGGAATACAAAATCATTCAGTTTCACGAAAAATACTAAAAAAACTTATTTATTCAAACAAGATTGATGCACTTACTGATGAACAGTGGAGATTGATATATAATAAACGGTATCCTTTTGAAAAAACCTTAACTTTTAACGAATTTCTTTGGCATGAAAAACGTAAAAATCACAGAGCATCTTACAACGGGATAATTTTAGATATTTTACTTGTTCAGGATTCTCAGCAAATAAATTTACAAAAAAACAAAGCCGTTTGTAGTAAAGGATTTATGACATTGAAAGCTACTGTACTTGAATCATCAATGGCTTTCAATTCACCTGCCATTTACAAAGTTAAATTTGACAACGGCGCTATTGGAAAAATTCAATCATTTACCCATACCTATGCAGGGCAAGCTTTCAAGGGTGAGAAAGTTGAGGCACGTGGAATTTACAATATAATGAGTGATCAGAAACCCTTACTTATCATTGGCACGACGAGAGAAGCTGAAGGTGAATACATAAAAGTTCTTCACTGAAGAGAATAATGATTCTTAATCTAAGAAAACTGCAGCAGATATTACGGTTGTCCACCAACCAATCTTATCAACTATGGCAGTCTGGGTTATATTCCTTGTCCGAACTATTTTTCCACTCATTTTCCACACTTCTTTTCTTTCATCATAGTTCTTATCAACGTTGAATTCAATCCCTAATGTTGTAGCAAGCATACTAGCTGCTATATCTTCAGCATAGTCTCCGGCTTTATTATCGTTTTCTCCAAAAGCATGATGTTCACTCAAATAACCATATTGGCTTTTATCAGCAGGTATTGCACATCCGACAGATGAAGCGATTAATCTATTTGGTTCATTGCTCGAATTCTTGCTAAGTACGCAATAAATAACTTGACCGGGATTAATTTGTTTTAGACCTTTATCCCGTGAAATTATTTTACATTTAGGTGGAAGGATACTTGAGACTCTAACAATATTAAATTTTTCTATACCTGCATTTCGAAGAGCTAATTCGAAAGATTCAAGTTTTTCAACATGGCTTCCAACACCTTTAGTAAAAAACATTTGAGTAGGTATCATTTAATAACCATTTTGAGGTAAAGGATATGAAGTATTTATGTTTTATCCCTTAAAACTGTAAAAAAATGTGGTTAATACACTTTTTCTTTTATCCAATAAATATATATTTGTATTGTTATTATTAAATCTAACTATATGGAGCCGGAAAAAGAAATTAATCAATATCGTTCAGAAATTGACCTTATTGATCAAGAAATTATGCAACTTTTATGTAAGCGATTTAAAGTTGTTTCCAAAATTGCTAAAACTAAGAAAAATCTTGGAATTGATATCGAAGATGTTGCTCGTGAAGAAGATGTTTTAGCTAATTGGCGTAAAGAGACTAAAAATGATTTAGATGATGATTTTCTAGAACAATTTAAAACTCTTATTTTAAAACAAAGTAAAAAAATACAGAGGATCTGAATTGAGGGTTTCGCTACTTGGCCCAAAAGGAACATTTAGTGAAGAGGCAGCTCTAAAATTTTTCAAACAAAAAAAAATAGTCTATAAAGAGGAAATTCACGATATTTTTAATGATGTTCTTAATGGAAATTCAAAGTTTGGAGTTGTTCCAATAGAAAATTCTCTGGAAGGACCAGTTAGTATAACTCTTGACCTATTTTTAAAATTTGATTTGAAAATTTATAGTGAGATTATCTTGGATATAAAACACAATCTGTTAGGAATAAACAATTCAACTCTTAAGGATATTAAAGAGATAATCTCTCATCCTCAAGCCTTAGCTCAGTGTAAAAAATTTATAAAAAATGCAGGATTCACAACAAAAAATTGTTTAAGTACAGCTGATGCAGCAAAAAATATTTTTCTTGCAGGAGATAATACAATTGCAGCAATTGGTTCAATTACCACAGCTAAAATTTATAACCTGATAGTTTTAGAAGAATCAATTCAGGATGAAAATTTTAATCAAACTAGATTCATAGTACTATCTAAAAAAGATAATATACAGACGGGTGAAGATAAAACCTCAGTCATATTCATGCTTCCAGATAAGCCAGGTGCACTTTATGATGCATTAGGGGCATTTGTAAAAGAGAGAATTAATTTGGTTAAAATCGAATCCCGACCATCAAGGAAGGGACTCGGGGATTACATTTTCTTCGTAGATTTTTTAGGGCATCGGTGTGATCAAAGAGTCAAGAATGTTCTCAAAGCTCTTAAAAATAAAGTTACATATATGCAACTACTAGGTAGTTATCCCAGCTTGAAGCAAGACTAATTTCGAAACCCTTTTATAGGAAGCGTAACCCATAATAGAATGAGGTACATTAGTGATGTTCAAAGACTTATTTGACAAGTTAAGAGGGCCTGCTCAATCTGAAAGTATTACCGTAGATGATTTTGTCGAATTAAATATACCTAGTACTGATTCTAATGTTCAAACTAAAGGAATGTCAGTAAAAGTTTGTAAACTAAAAGGTTTTTCTGATGTAGACATCATTGTTCAAGAATTAAGCGTGAATAATATGGTAGTTTTGGACATTAAACCTTTAGCTGAAAGAAGTATGAACGAACTTAGGCATGCTATAGCTGAGGTGAAGGATATATGCTTATCAATGGATGGTGATATTATTGGTCTAAGCGAGTATCATCTTATAATTACACCCCCATCAATTAAGATAGATCGTAATGCTGATTCAAGAGCTAAAAATTTTGAGGAGACCATTGAAAAAATTGGGAAGTAATTTTAACACAGTTTTATGTTATTCAATATAAAATGCCCTTCTTGCCAAAAAGAAGAATTAAAGGTTAATTTTCATAGACATAAAATAAAATTTTTCGGGGAAGTCATGGAATCTATTTTAAAATGTAAGTGTAGCTATCGTCATGTTGATGTAATGATTTTGAGCCAAAAAGATTCTATAAAATATACTTTAAATATTTCTGACGATAAAGATATGTTGATCAGAGTTGTTCGATCAGGGAATTCAACGATTGAAATTCCTGAAATCGGTGTTAAAATAACTCCAGGCATTGGATCAGAAGGATACATTACTAATATTGAAGGAATAATGAGGAGGATTGAAGACATTTTGCTGACCCTTTCCAATTGGGGAGATAAAGGTAAGGTAAACTTGCTGTTAGATAAAATTGAAAAAATAAAAAAAGGTGAAAAAACTGCAAAGATTATTATTGAAGATCCAACAGGGAATAGTGTAATCATTTCAGATAAAGCAATAAAAGAGCCATATAATGAAATTAAAGGATCTTAATTCTCAAGAACTAAAAATTTTAGAGGGTATAATTGAATATGGGGTTGAGCTTTCTTTAATATTAAAGGATAATATCTTTTTGGCATCTAATCATAATAGAAAAGAGATATTTATTCTAAAAAAAGAAACTAAGGAAGTATTGTTTAAGATTAAACATCAACCTTACTTTGCAGGACTTTTTATTGGGGAAATCAAAGGAGAAAAATTCTATTTGAGCCTAGAAGGAGGTTCTTTAATAACTCCGTATTCTAATAAATTAATTAAAATTAATGATAAAGCGGAACAGTTAGTTTTATATGGTCGAGATGTTTTCATTAACTCAATTTTAAAATATAAAAAAAATTCTTTGATTAAGGGAAGCAAATATTTAATTGTTAACAAAAAAAATGAGTTTCTAGCTATCGGGAAATTTGATGGGAAAATAATAAAAAATCTCCATGATAAAGGATGGTACTTAAGGAAAGGTCAATAATGGTAATTTCAAATAACGATTTCATAAGAATCACTTTCATAGGAAAAGTGAAAGAAAGTGGCAAAGTATTTGACACAACTGAAAAAGATGTTGCTAAAAAACAAGGTATTTACGATGAAAAAATTGAATTTAAGCCATCACCTATTGTAGTAGGAGCTAAGCATGTCATAACGGGTTTAGATGAAAAACTCGTTGGGATGGAGGTCGGCGAAACTAAAACTGTTATCATACCATTCGAAAAAGGCTATGGAAAGAGAGATCCAAAGTTAGTACAAGTTGTTCCTATGAAAAATTTTAAGCAACAAGGTATGAAACCGTTCCCTGGAATGCGAATTGAGGGTGATGGCCGAGTAGGTAGAGTTCAAAGTGTAAGTGGGGGTAGAGTTCGTGTAGATTTCAATTACGAACTAGCTGGAAAAGTTTTAGAATACACTGTTAGTATTAAGGAGAAAGTAAATAAGTTAGAGGAGAAAATTCGCTTATTACTCGAGCTTCATTTACCTTTTGCCAATCCAAATGACCATGGGATAAAAATTAAAAATAAAAATCTTGTAATTAGGCTTTCTGATATGGCCAAACTAAAAAAGGAGTCTACCCTAAGTAAACATTATCTTTCAAGAGATGTATTTAATTTTATAAATCTAAATAAGCTAACTTTTGAAGAAGTATTCGAAAATCCTGAAGTTAATAAAAAGAAAGTAGATAAAAAGAAAAATAAGGATACTTAATTTTCAAATAGTGCAACTTAACTTAATCTAGTTAATCTATTACTCCCGTAATTTTTGCAATACTCTCAGCTTTTCTCTTATTAAGCCGGATTTCATCTAGTATAGTGTACCTATTTGATCTTATTTTACAAGCTTTAGTCATAGTCTCAATTATCTGCTCATTTTTTACTCCAATTTCCTCTGCTGTGGTAGGAGCGCCTATTTCCTTCAATGCATCTTTAATATCTTCCCAGCCTCCTTTATGAAGATACATCATCAGTATACTTCCAATACCACACTGTTCACCATGGAGGCCTGGATATAGAGCTATTTCATTAAGAGCATGGCTAAACTTATGCTCTGAACCACTTCCAGGTCTAGAGCTATTTGCTATACTCATAGCAACTCCTGATGAAATTAAAGCTTTAACCACGTTTCGCACACTTTTTTCACTTAGATTTTTTATTTTATATCTGTCATCCATAACCATCTTTGCAGTCATTAAAGAAAGGGCACAAGCATATTCACTTATCTCTTCACCATTTACTTGATTAGACAATTGCCAATCTTTAACTGCCGTAAATTTGGATATTATATCGCCACAACCACTGGCAATAAGTCTATATGGTGCTCTTTTAATAATTTTAATATCCGCAATAACTCCCAAAGGCGCTTTAGCGCTTATCGATACTGTAGTACCTTTATGCTTTAACGATGACCGTGATGAAGCAATACCATCATGGCTGGCAGCTGTTGGAATGCTTAAGAAATCTCTACCAGTTTCTTTAGAAACTAACTTCGCTATATCTATAACACGTCCTCCTCCGATTGCGGCTATAAATGCAACATTCTTATTAAAAACAATTTTTTTTATGTTTTCAACTTCTTTTATAGAACCTTCATTAGCAATAATAATTTCAGTATCATGCTCTTTATCCAATATGTTGCATAATTTATCCCCCGCTATCTTGTATGTCGTTGGACCTGAAACTATTAGAACTCTACCTTTAAGATTAAGATCGCTACATACATCATTACTTTTCTTTATAACATTTTTTCCAACTAGAACAGTTCGTGGAAGTTGCATAAACTTTGATTGCATTTGAATCAATATTTTTATATAAATGACTTTTAAATTTATTGGCTATATACCTTATTTTTTAAGTAATTAGTAGAAATCAGTTTATACAATTACATATTATATTTTAGTAATAGATAACTATTCGGCAGGATATTGGTAAATATAAAATGGGAGAAAACCTTCAAATACACAAATCAAAATTTTTAGAATTAAAAGTATTTCTAACAAGAATTGGGTTCACATTTGAGAATAGACCATACCAGGTATTTTTAGCGCGATATCCAGGTATCGTTGTTAATTTATATCAGAATGGAAAAATAGTCTTGGCAGGCAACGACAAATTTATTAAATCTGAGATTGAAGCATTTATTGAATCTATTGGGGGTTTTAATCCAAGTAACGATGATAAGCGGTTCTTCAGGAAATTCAAAGGCATGACTAGGATAGGTTCAGATGAAGTTGGAAAAGGAGATTATTTTGGTCCGTTGGTAATCGCAGGGGTTTTGATTGATAAATATTCTGAGAAAGATTTACAAATCATTAAAGTTCGTGACTCGAAAAAATTGAATGATAGGTCTATCTCAAAGATGAGTAAGAAAATTAGAATTAAATTAGGGAATAGCAGATATGAAATACTCTCTATAACTCCCCGGAAGTATAATAAGTTATATAAAAAACTTAAGAATCTCAATAAAATCTTAGGATGGGCGCATTCAAGAGTCATTGAGAATCTACTTACCAAGGAAGAATGTAACCTTGCTGTTGTTGACAAGTTTGGAGATCCGAAATTTGTTAATTCAGCTTTAATGGAAAAAGGAGTAACTATCCAATTAATTCAACAACCAAGAGCAGAACAGGACATAGCTGTTGCAGCTGCCTCAATACTTGCTCGTGAAGTATTTCTAGAAAAACATAAAGAAATGGGAATAGCATATGGTTTAGAATTCCCTAAAGGATCTTCCCAAGTAACGGAATTTTTAACTGATTTTGTTAATAAACAGGGATTCAATAATTTAAAAAACGTAGCAAAAATACATTTTAAGATAACTGATCAATTTAAAAAAAAAAGTGGGTATAAGTGAGCGCAAATAATTTTTTCCAAGATTATCTAATTCGGCCCTTTTATCAAGATACTTTTAATTTATTTAATACATCATTATACGCTGTATTATTTTTAATATTAATCCTGGTCACTATAAGAATATTTAAGAAATTAGATATATCATTTAATTCAGGATTCTATGCATATTTCATTCTTTTTATAATATTAGGAGGAATACTAGGTTTTTTAAAGGACTTCCATTATCTTGATTCTCCAATCTATAGTACAGTAGGTATATACGGTTTGATCTTCACATTATTTTTGACTTCTATTATTATAGGAAAATTAATTGAAAAAGTTACTCAACTACCTTATGCTTTGATACCATTATTAATTGCTATTTTAAGTATTGTAGTGGCATCTGTAAATCTTCCATTTAATTTGATAAACTTTAATGTGTTATTTGTAACTTTAGCTTTGGCTGTTCTTGTGTCTTCCGGGTTATTTCTAGGTTTAAAAAAGTTAAAGCTAAATTTATTAAATAACAAAACAAACTTTGGAATTCTTTTTTCGCAAATGCTAGATGCAAGTTCCACTTACATTGGAATAACATCTTACGGTTTTCAAGAAAAGTTTTTCATTGCAGATTATGTAATGCAAACATTTACACCGGTTTCAATCTTTTTCCTTAAGGCAGCAACTATTTTAATTGTATTGCACATGCTTGAAAAAAGTGATAAAGGATTTGTTGAAGAATCTATCAAAGCTGCTCTGATCGCAATTGGACTTGGACCAGCTGTTAGAAATACTTTATTAAGTATGTTTCAATAACTCTCTTCCATGCAAGGATATATTGAAAAATATTTGCTAGATCCAATTATTTATGGTACAGGTTACAACATCGTTAATACAGTATTTTACGCTTTATTATTAGGTTTACTCGTTTATTATACAATTAAACTTTTTGAAAAAATAGAATTAAAATTGGATAGCCATTTTTTTAGTTACTATCTATTCTACATTTTCATTGGTTCTGGACTTAGAGTTTTAAGGGACTATGAAGTCATAACTTCGAATTTCTTCAAAACTCCAGGGATATACATAATAATATATGTCATTTTAGTTGTATCGATCCTTATTGGGATATACCTCAATAGAATTATTAATTTTAAGTATCATTATTTTCCTTTGTTTGTTGGCATATTAATATCGTTATTTACTAGTTTTAAGTTAATTGAATTAGGCTTAAATTTCCTGCCATTTTTCAAATCCCTAATCATCTCAGGATTGATAGTAGCAATTGTCTTCATTGTATTGAGAAAATTAGAGTTCGATTTTATCAATGAAAAGTTTAATTTGGGTATAATTAAGTCACATATGCTTGATGCGAGTGCAACATATTTAGGAATAAGTTTTTATGGCTTAACCGCTCAACACGTCCTTCCTAATGCAATTATTTCCGCAACACATCCATCTGTTATGTTCCCTCTAAAATTAGGCGTTATTCTTCCGGTACTCTATTATTTAGATAAATCTGAAAAGGGTATGATGCGCGATGTATTAAAGGTTATTATATTAACGTTAGGTCTTGCACCTGGATTAAGAGATATACTATTAATAATGGCAGGTTAAATTATGAATGGGAAACGGAAAAATAACTTTAGTGAATGGTATAACGAGATACTAGACAAGGCCAAAATTTTAGATATACGCTACCCTGTTAAAGGGCTTTATGTATGGTTTCAATATGGATTTAAAATTCGAAGATTAGTTCTTGAAAATATCCGAAAAATACTGGAAAATAGTGGGCATGATGAGGTCCTCTTTCCCCTCTTAATTCCAGATCAGGAGTTTGCAAAAGAGGCTAAACATATCAGAGGTTTTGAAAATGAAGTATATTGGGTAACTCATGGTGGACGTGAACCTCTAAATGTTAAGCTTGCATTAAGACCCACAAGTGAAACTGCTATTTATCCAATGTTTTCTCTATGGATCAGGTCTCATGGAAATATGCCATTTAGAATTTATCAGGTAGTTAATACTTTTCGATACGAAACTAAACATACAAGGCCTATGCTTAGACTTAGAGAGATAACTACCTTTGTAGAGGCACATACAGTTCATTCAACATTAGACGATGCTAAAATCCAAGTTAA
>CAYZUE010000054.1:0-8389 GCA_964481825.1 Candidatus Hydrothermarchaeota archaeon
AAAGCAATAGGTAGTGAAGCTATAATTATCCAAATAAAAAATTTTATACAATCTTTATCTTTTTTTAAAACACCTAGTAATAAGGATTTAATATCTTTCCTGAATACAATTAATACAACAATAAAACTTCCAAGATGTAAGAAAACATTAAATGCAACTGGGGGGGCTATACCAAATAATTTCTGAAAAAGGACTAAATGTCCACTAGAACTTATTGGTAACCATTCTGTAATACCCTGAACAATCCCCAGTATTAATGCTTGTGAATATGATACCAATCTCTATCTATCCTTATATTTGCCTTGCCTTCCATTATAATTTATTTTTTTTGTTAGACTATCAGAAATAATATCTTAACTTAGTTTCTATTTGATTTTTAGGTACAGCTCCAACAATTCGATCTACCAATTTTCCATTTTTAAAAAATAAGAGAGTAGGTATACTCCGTATACCAAATCCTTCAGACACAGTTGGGTTTTCATCCACATTTAATTTTCCAAATACTGCTTCACCTTTATAATTCATTGCTAGTTCATTGATAATAGGCTCAATTTTTTTACATGGAGCACACCAGGTAGCCCAGCAGTCAACAACAAGCAATGGGTAAAGTTTAATTATAGATTTAAAAGACGCATCTGAAATAATGACAGGTACACTTGGACTATTATTCTTTCTTTCTACTTTACCAGTTAATTCCTCCATTTTTTTTTTTTTTATTTTATCTAATTCGTCCATTTTAACGACCTTTATAATCCAATATATTTATAATACAGATTTTTATATAAATTTAGCCTTATTTATTAAACAGGACATTATTTCCAAATCCTTACTTTAAATAGTTTAAAAACACCATATTTCTTTAAAATTGATATATATTTCGCTATTTTTACAGTATTTTTTTGTAAAAAATATTTACGACGATAAACACTTAGTAGATATTTAGGTGAGACTATGGTGAGTATAACAGATAAAGCGTCAGTCGAATTTAAAAATCTTCTAAAGAAAGAAGGAAAATTAGATTACGGTGTAAAAGTTTTTGTTGCAGGTATGGGTTGCAGCGGCCCTCAATATGGTCTTTCTCTGGAAGAGAAGCCAGAAGACGGTGAGAATATTTTAGAGAATAACGATGTAAAATTCTATTTGACTACCGAGGCAGAAACCGCTCTCGATGGAGTTGAAATTGATTATGTTGCATCAGAACAAGGCGAAGGCTTTGTTATAAAAAACTCTAATTCAGAGGGATGCAGTCCTGGTGGCTGTGGCAGCTGTGGTTAATCTTAAAAATTCATTCCTTTAGAAAGTTGGATTATAGATATATTAAAGATTCAATCCAAACTTTTTAATATGAATATTATTTGAGTTTTTAAGATCATATTTTTTTTTATATGTTTATAAATTAGCAGGAGAATGAATAATGGCAGTTCCAGTTGTAGATTATTTTCTTTGTACTGGGTGTGGAACCTGTGAGGTAATTTGTCCAAAAGTTTTTGAGTTAGGCGATGATGGGAAATCATACGTAATAGATGAAAATTCTTGCAATAGTTGTGACTGTAAAGAAGCTGCTGATAGTTGTCCTGAAAGTGCTATAACTTTTGAATAGCCCATTTTTTTTTTAAATTTCATATTAGTTTGATATGAATAAATGGTAATATCAATTACTTTTTTAAACATTAAGTAGGGTTCTTGATATAATATGGAAATTCCAAGGATTTTAATTTCTGGTACTAGTAGTAGAGTAGGTAAAACTATGATCAGCGTAGGCTTGATGCGTGCTCTCCTAAATCGTGGATATACAGTGCAGCCATATAAAATAGGACCTGATTTCATTGATCCGAGTTTTCATTTTTTTGCTACCGGCAGGCATTCTAGGAATATTGATGGTTTTATGATGGGAAAAGAAGACGTACTTGAAAGTTTTCAACGAAATGCTAAAAAAGCAGATATTGCAATAGTTGAAGGGGCCATGGGACTTTATGACTCTGGAAGTTCTGTAAATGAACAAGGAAGTTCTGCTGAAGCAAGTAAGATTATAAAGGCCCCTGTTATATTAATCGCTAATGTTGAGCGAATTGCTCGCTCGGCTGCACCATTCGTTTTAGGATATAAACTTTTTGATCCAAAGGTAAACTTACAAGGTGTAATATTGAATCGTGCTGGAAGTAGTAGACATGCAAGTAAGGTTAGAGAAGCAGTGGAAGGTCTTACTGATTTAAGGGTTCTTGGAGTTTTACAAAGGAATAAACATATTGTTTTTCCAGAGAGGCATCTAGGACTTGTACCTGCCTTTGAAAAGAAGGATATAGAAATTCAATTTGATAGATTAGCCAGAATAGTGGAAGATAATATTGATGTAGATGCAATAATAGAAATCGCTCGTTCAGCACCAAAATTAAGAACTAAAAGGAATCACCCGGTATTTAATAATCTAAAAAAATTTGATGTGAATGTCGGAATAATAAGAGATAAAGCTTTTACTTTTTACTATCAGGATGTAATAGATGCTTTGAAATCCAATTGCAAAGAGATAAAGTATATTGATTCGTTTAAAGATGAAAATCTTCCTGATGTTGATGCTCTTTATATAGGTGGAGGTTTTCCCGAGATTTTTGCTCAGGAACTCCAGGATAACAGTTCTTTAAGGCAAGATATTAAGGAATTTTGTGAGTCTGGAAAACCTGTTTATGCAGAATGTGGCGGGCTGATGTATTTAGGAGACAAATTGATTACAAAAGATGAAAGAAGCTACGAAATGGTTGGGTTTTTTCCATTAGACACTAAGATGATGCAATCACGCCAAGCCTTGGGATATGCTATAACAACTGCAATAGTGGATAATCCCTTGAGTATGAAAAAAGATACTTTGGTTGGGCACGAATTTCATTATTCAAAGATTAAGTTAAAAGGGGACGTAAAGTTTGCTTATAAAACCACTCGAGGCCATGGGATTAATGGCGAATACGATGGAATTCTAAAAAATAATACTCTCGCGGGTTATCTACATCTTCATATATTATCATATCCTAGGATGGTTCATAATTTTTTGAGGTTAGCTGAAGAAATTAAGCAATTGTAAAAACATCATTTTTTTTTACAAAATATTTATAAGTAAGTTGTTAGGTATTTAATTATTAATTTCTTACATTAAGATTATGGTGATAATATGGTGTCTATAACTGTTAAGGGAACTAAATTAGAATTAGACGAAAATGGTTTCTTGGGAGATTGGGAAAAATGGAACAAAGACGTAGCTCAGACTATAGCTGAAGGCGAGAATATCGTTTTGACGGATGCCCATTGGGAGATTATCAATTTTCTTAGAGAATATTACGCTAAATATCAGATCGCCCCTATGATCAGAATTCTTGTTAAAGAGACTCAAAAAACTCTTGGACCAGATAAAAATTTAAAATATATTTATGGGCTATTTCCTGCTGGACCAGCTAAACAGGCATGTAAAATCGCCGGATTACCTAAACCAACAGGCTGTGTTTGATAGTATAAAATAGTGAGAAGAAACTTCCTACCTTAAGGGACTTGATCGTAAGAAAGATTATCATTTACCATTAGACACTATCAAATATTTTTTTCTAATTTCACTTAATCTAGGATAGTTCAAACAATTATTAATAGATCCTACTGAGGTTCACAGCACATATCTGCTTGATTTTTTGATATCTCATGGCTTTTTTCAGTGTGATTTGCGCACTCGTCATAGCTTTGAAATTCCTTTTCACAGAGAGAGCATTTAGTTTTCTTTTTTGATTCTTTTGAAGATATATCATTTGAAGCATCCATTTTGGTGATCTTTATTGCCTTTCCAACTAGGTCAAGAACTCCACCAACTTCTGTGTTCAATTTATAATGATCCATTGCAAGACGAAGTTGAGCTTTACATATGGCGCATGGAGCAGCAAGATACTCTGCGTTTACATCTCTAACTGCTTCAGCCCGTGGTTTAGCACCTTTCATGCGCAAATCCATGAGTTCATCCATTAGCATCCCTCCACCCCCTCCACAGCAAAATGTATTTTCCCTGGTTTTTTTAGGATCCATTTCAATAAAGTTGGTTGCTGTTTGATTTAGGATATAACGCTGTGGGTCTAAGAGACCACTTCCTCTAGCATAGTTGCATGGGTCATGGAGGGTTACTAGTTGAGTTATTTGGGTTTTGTCTAAACTTATCTTTCCCAATTGTATCAGTCTTTCCGTGTATTGGAATATATGTTCTATCTCAAAGTTTAATTGCCCATTCCACTTTTCTGTTATATTCTTAAATGCGCGCCAAGCATGACCACACTCTCCAAAAATTACCTTCTTTACTCCAAGACGATGGGCTTCATCCACTATCCTTTTATTAATTGCCTTTAGATCAGCATAATCCTGAAAAAGCCCAAAATTTGCTGCTTCAGATGCTGAGTGGCTCATTGTGTAATCAGCTCCTGCAGCGTGAAATATCAGCATAGCTCCAATTTGTGTATCAATGTTGACAAAAAGATCAGCACTAGGTGGGACATACAGAATTTCGGCCCCAATCTTTGCCTGGGCTATTTCATCTGTCGGATTTTTTTTTGTTCCAGGTAAGTTAACAGAAACTCCCATAGTATCTCTTATTTCTTCAATACAGAATTCAAGGTTGCTCCAGAAAGCTAATTCAGGTATTCCTAGATTGTTTCCAATTTTATGAACCTTAGAAATTATCTCATTTGCATATTTAGTTCCAATTCCTACTCTTAGCATTATCTCCCTTGCAGCCATTGTAACCTCAGCCGTGTCAATACCGAATGGGCAGAATATGCTACATCGCCTACATTCTGAACACGAGTAAAAATATTTGTACCACTCCTCTAATACTGAGCTGTCCATTTTCTCAGCTCCAACGAGGGGTCCTAATAGTTTTCCCTCGATCGAAAAGTGTTTTTTATACACTTTTCTAAAAAGATCAACTCTATGTGCAGGCATATTATTTGGGTCATTAGTGCCTAGATAATAGTGACAACTTTCTGCGCATGCTCCACATTTAGTGCAGGTATCCATATAAACTCGGATACTTTGCCGCTCATTTAATATTTCTTCCATTGCTTCTAAAGCCTTATTAGGCTTTTCAGCATCCGAAACCATCTCGGTCTTTAATTTCAGTTCTTTAAAAAATTCGGGAGGACTAGGAAATGGGGTTGAAGTCGATGGTGAAGGACTTATTTTAAATGGATTATTTTCATTTGGATCGTCATTCTTCATTTTACATTCCTCAATAATACAAGGGAGTTTTTTATTCCCTGAGTGAAAAATATTCCAATAGGATGAATTAGTTTTGTGAAAGGTAAAGAAATCAATAATATTTGTACAAGGAACATATGGATCAGGAGGACAGTACTTCCTGGGGGTGCAATTGGCTCTAATATAAATATACTTTTCAAATAGGTTCTCATCTCAGCTATATCTGTATAAGGGGCGTTATAAAAATGCATATAATTACCAGCAATTACGATGCCTAGCAACCAAATCAGGATTAAGTAATCCATTGGATTACTCATGTTCCGAACAGTTATTTCTGTAAATCGTCTTGCAAGGAGGTAAATTAGTGAAAACATAATTACAATGCCAGCAATTCCTCCTAAGATTGTTGAAAGAGCCTTTATTCCTGTAGGTGTAAATCCAATTGTAAATAGGATTTTGTCAGGAATTGTTGTAAATAATCTTGAATGCCCCAGTATTATTATAGCCAGTGCAGCATGAAAGGGCCAAGCTCCTATCCATAAATTTCGATCATTTTTAATTAGAGATGGAAAAAGTAAAATTTCTCTCAAAATTTTAATTATTTGATCAATTCTCGATTTTGGATAAGTTACACTTAAAGGCATGGGTAAAGGTGTGTTAATCCACCCTTGAATACGATAAATTAATCCCCCTATGAATATAACAATTGTAATATAAGGTAGCAGATTGGTAATGAAGAATGAAATAATGCTCATCTTTCCATTAAACTCCTGTAATATTTTTTTACACTAAATTTACTAAAATTTCAATTAAATTAATTTTTTAGAAAAGCAGGAGATCCGATGCATTCTCTATTTCATTTTGAATTTCAGTAAAGGTTACTATATTGATAGACTCATCTCCACCTAAATCTTTGGCATCCACCAGTTTATCCTTGTTGATTCCCCTTTTCTCAAGGTCTTCTTTACAAACATAAATCGGGACTTCTGATAGGAGTAGATTTTTTAAGTGTTGCTCATTGCTAGTTATATCCCAATGATCCATAGATTTTTGATTTTTGATACAATTAAGAACACCGTTTCCTACAAAAGCTACAGCTGTTTTAACTTCTTTATCTATATGCAATTCAGTTAAAGGGCCTGCTAGGGCATGAGTCATTGCTAGTTTTGAATTTTCACTTTTATACGGGGGATTTTGGACGATGAATAAGATACTGAGTTCTATTTTATTCACCCCCTATATTTAGCATTCTATCTCCTGCTGCCCCATAAGCAAGATACCAGTCCATTGATGTAAATTTAGTTCCTTTAACTGATTTTTTCTCTGTTAATCCTCGTGCATTAGCACAAGCCTCGCACACGACCACATTTAATCCTTTTTCAATCAGATATGGCAACTCTACTCCAGGGTGGGAGTAATCTTTGAATTCCTTTTGATCTTTATTTACTAACATAACTGCATTACCTGATAGCCAGATATTAACTTTATGACCTTTATTAAGAGCTGTTTTTGAGAGTTTAATAACAAAATCAGTATTCATAGACCCAACTAGGGAGGAAAAGACTCCAATTGATAATATTCCCATTTTAAAAATACCTCTAAATCCATCCAAGTTTTTTGTATTTCCCCATAATTAAATCAACAAGATCATCCATCTTTATTATGTTGACTCTCTTGTCTACATTATCTTTGGTAAAACCCCTTGTTTCAAGGTCTTCGTTGAGAACATAGAAATTAGCATCTTTTTTATCTAATATAGATGAGGCCGCATCGTTCTTATTTAAGACTGCATGATAAATTCCATTCTCTACAAGGAATATCCCTAGCATCGATGCTGAAATCTGTTTCAATATCCCATCATTATATTGTAAATCACTTACAAACAATCCTAAATTCATAATATCCCTGCTTTGAAATTAGATTATATCAGTAACCTATTTAAATTTAATCAAAACCAGTTCTTAATTGAATAAAAATGTAATATTTACCTTTATATTCAAAGAATTCTCTATTTTTCCGTCTATATACTAAAATTACCATTATTTTTAGTATTTAATCTAAATTTATCTGTATTTTTTTAATGATTAATTTGTCATTAAGTCGTGCTAAATAGTTTATGAAGTTGATTATTGAAATATTCAGCTAAATTGAACTATACTTGAGGCAATGTTAATGGAGGCTGGGTGAAAAGAGTTTAAGTTAAGGACATTTACAGGTTTAAATCTAGAGTACTTAAAAAAATCTCTTGCGGTGGCTTTAGATCGATTTCGAGATTTATAGGCTTTTAATTTAGAAAATCCATCTGTTTATTGATATTTTATCCATAATAAAGGAAAAGATTTATTAATTAATAAACAATTATCCATACGCCTAATTAATTTTATAAAATTATAAATGGAAATTATATAATGCTTGAAGTTAACACAGTAAAAAATAATAAATGGTTAATTTTTGGTTTTGCATTATTTTTATTGATTTTTTTGTTACCTTATGATACGGGTGGTAATACTGTTATTGTGAGTGATGGTAGAGGAGTACTTTTCGGGGGAGACCCTCTTATCTTTCAAGATAATAAGATAATTACTAAGGATGGGTCGCCTTTAGTAACTATATCTGGTGACCATCTAATTATTGGTGAAATTGTTAAATCTAGAGAAAAGAAGATAAAAAGAAATGGGGATTTAGTTGTTCTAAATCGAATTATTACAGAAGATGATAGATTAATAGAAACTGAAAACGGCGTTGAGCTTTTTGTTAATAAGGATACAATTGTTTCAAATTCTATGGAGGAAGTTCACTTTAAAGATGGTCAAAAAGTTAAGCTAACTGAAAGAGCGGTTCTTACAAGGGGTGCTAAGATTATAATTGCTATTGCAGCAATGGCTGTAATTTTTTTCCTAACAGAGGCTATACCTTTTCCTGCGGTTGCTTTTTTAATTGTAATTGGTGAGGTCATTTTCATTGGGATGAGTCCAAATGTTGTAGCTAAATCTTTTTTCAGTGATTCAGTATTCTTTATCATGGGCTCGCTAATGATTGCCACTGCAATAATTAAGCAGTCATTAGACAAGAGAATAGCTCTTTTTATATTGACTAAAACAGGGGAAAAAATTGAACGAGTAGTTTTTGGAATTGTTGCAACGCTTAACCATCACTACTAAGGATGCTTAAAGCG
>CAYZUE010000055.1:0-8211 GCA_964481825.1 Candidatus Hydrothermarchaeota archaeon
ATGGTGGAGTGCTTTTTTTATGCTCTAAAAATGCTTGCAGGTAAGAAACATGGTAAATGAAGGCGTACCTATCATCCATGATGCCTGGATGTATTGTGTCCATTATTTTTTCATGTACGCCATCTGCTAAAAATCTAGCATTTTCATTCAATTTTGAGAATATTTCTAATCCATGAGGAAGCTTGATTTCAGAATTTCTTGATCCATATCCCCCTCCAATAGATCCATCAGTGTGTAAAAAATATTTTAAAAATTTTAATGCGGGTGCAACTATTTCAAGCGTTTTGTTATTGTTGCTTTCTTTGTAATATTTTCCTAAGAAATCAATAGTTACGGTTAGATAACTAGGATCTGCTCCCCCGTATTCTGGAAGCCATCCTTCTTTTGACTGAGATTTATGTATATTCGTAAGTTTATCTTCTGCATATCTCTTGAATTTTCTCTCTCCAGTTATCTTGTAAATATTGTATAGAGCAGCTATAGCACCTGCTTGTTGATTCGACACATTTTCCTCGTTTTTACCAAGCCATAATCCCGCTTTCTCAAGCATATTTAAGATACTATTATAATCCGTTTGTCTATATCCAAGAATTCTAAAAGTTTCAGATGCACTGTATGTGCAAAATGCAGTTGCGCAGAAGCTTCTTTCATTTGGATACCACTCATTAAATGATCCATCCTTATTTTGGATATGTGAAAGAAATTCTAATCCAGCATCTGCCCATAGTTTAGCCATTGGGTTTTTGAAATAAATGTTATTTCTAAATTTATTTTCGTGGAGAATTGCGAGTGTAAGAATCGGTTCCTGACATCTAGCAGATGGAAAGTCACTAATCTTATAATGCCAATATGGCTTATCAATGCATCCAAAAGTATCAGAAATCTCGCTTCTATCCATTGCAGATAAAATCCTGGGTACAACACTTAGAGCTATTTTAGCGTAATTATTCCTATCCATCTCCATTTCCTCTGAAGAAAATGAATATATATATTGTATCTGATTTTATATTTATCGATGCTTAATAAAATGGATAGGAGTACACATACTAATAAAATAACAAGGAATATTAAGGTGTGAATTTGTGAAACAATATAAATTCTTTACAGGATTATTTTTCTTAGAATGGATATTCTTTTTAATAATATATCCCCTTTGGTTTTATACAGTAAATTTTTCTGAATTATTTATACAATTCTCCCTGTTACTACTATATATTTTAATCAACCTTATTTTTATAAATTCAATTTTTAAAAATAATCTAAGAGATCAGGAGGTAGTTTTTAGTTTCAGACGTATATTGGGAAAAAATAATTCATTCACAAAAAATATTTTTTCTGAAAAAGACTCAATTTTAATCATTGTTTTTTCAGTACCTGCAATTATTTTGCATTTGTATGCTGCGTCTTTTCCTATACAAACCGGTGGGGATGAAGCATGGCATGTTATTCGGGGCATGCTTCTTTTTGAGGCATTTTCCTCAATAATTACCATGTTTTCCACTTTTATTAATAACGTTTTTATTATAATTTTAATTGTTTTATTGATTATTATTTTCTTATTCCGAACTAATAAAATATTTGACGCATTTTTAAAAATTGATAATAGATACTTAGTATTTTTTTCAATATTACTATCATTCATTTATTTTTATGCAATTTTATCTGTGGGTCCCCTCCTTTTTAGTGAAACCGAATTATTTTTAGGACATCAAACACTCATTCGTCATAATCCCCTTGGTGCAGTAATAATCTCTTTGGAATTGACTATTTTTGGATTTAACGAGATTGCTGTTAGATTACACTCAATAATTTTTACTTTATTAACATCTTATTTTGTATATCAAGTTACACGATTACATAGAACTAAGAAAACTGCACTTTTAGCTGGTTTAATTACACTTTATATTCCAATAATTTTCTATTTTGGGAATGTAGCGTACTTAGATTCAGGAGTAACCTTTTTCTTTACTACAGCATCTTTTTATTATCTACGTTATTTTAAGAATAAGGATTTTAATGATCTCATTCTTACAGGTTTTATTGCAAGTTTAGGATTTTTATATAAGGATACCATGATACTTTTCCTAGCTGTAATCGGATTATTCTTTATATCTAATATTCGTAAACATCTAGATTTAAGGATTGATTTAAAAAATCATTTTTATCTTATGTGGATAATTTTGATTGTTACTTTACCTTGGACAATCTACATGTCTCTCTTTAGAGAGTTCAAATACGAATTTATTTTCACAAATATCCTCAATCTGGAGGTATTACTCCATTGGATACGATTACTTCCCTCTTTAATTACAGAGCCACTATTCATCCTATTTGTCGTTGGATTTTTTTATCTTATATTTAAAAAGAAAGATTCATTATCCTATTTTCTTTTAATATGGTTCTCAATTTTTTACCTTTTTCCCCTCATGGAGAACATTGCTTTTACAAAAATTTTAGAAAGCAAATGGAATTTTCTGAATTCCGGTGCTGGGGGGAGAGCTATTCTTCCTCTTATGCCGGTTATTGCAATTATTATTGCCATTTTTGTAGAAGATTTCAGGAAAAAAACCAATATTCAATTCACATATGTTTCTACCGTATTTTTTCTATACTTATCTCTATTTAACTTTAATTTCACTCAGGATTCTCTTACATGGAAATCAAATGGGTCATATTTAATTCCCCAGTATACTTCATCGACAATTACACCTTATTATCCCTATCTCCCCTATGATGACATCTTTTTTTATTTTCAACAGAATATAGAATCCAGTACTAAGATCATAACACCTATTAGCAATGAGCCTTCAGGTTTTTACTTAAAAAAATATGATCTGAATAACCGGATTTTAATTGAAAAAATAAATCTCAAAACATCAGAATATGCAACTGATTTTTTATTTGATTACTGTATTAATAATGATGTAGGATATGCTTTACTTTTTGAATGGCAGGTCTCAAAAAGAGAAACAAATGAGGATTTAATAAAAAATATCCAATATGAATCCGATAAATTCCGTTTGCAAAAAGAGTTCTTTTATAGAAACGGAAGTGTCTATTTATACAAGTGTGGAAATTTCAATTGATACACTAATTTAACATTTAAAATGGGAGAATGTAATAAAAACTATTCATTGTTGAATAAAATTAAATTTAAAGTAGTATTCCCATAGTTTTTTTCTACAATATACAAATTTATGATATAATTGTTGAAATGTTTTTTCACCTAAGAATCTAGTAATCTCTTAATTATCGAGGGATATTCTGTTATTTTATGAGCGATGCTATTCTGGATTGCACATTCAAATGTACAGTGGCACCTTTTGTCTTTTATAAATTGTCGGATTTCTCTAGCGTTATAACTATTCCACATAATTTTAAAGTTATAGTTATGTTTTCGCAGGTCACCAATTTTTTTCCCTAAAATTTCACACGGAAATACATTGCCAATATCATCAATTACAGCCATTTTATCTCCAGCAACACAAGGAATTATCATTCTATCTTCTTCAAGAGTTTGAATTATTATCTCTCTAGTTCTATATCTAATTGAATTATTAAAGTTTAAAATAAATCCCTTTAATGCCCCCCTATAATTCGAAATTTCTTCTAGACGATTAACCGCTTTTTTGTAATTCTTGATTGAAACTATATTAGATTCAGGGTTAGTACCTGCCCCGCGTACATAGGTTAAAGTATGGCTTTTGATATCAAAGTTTTCAAAAACATATTCAATAACGTCTGTTATTTTATCTTGATTGAAAGAAGAAAATGTAGTATTTACTGCAATCTCAAGATTGTTATAATCTTTTTTTAATCCATCTAGTTTTTGATAAGTATTAAGTAGATTTTTGAAGCAACCTTTAAGATTTCTTATTTTATCATGCTCTTCATTTAATGCATCAATTGATAATGGAATTTTTAAATTTAAATTTGGACATTTAATTAATATATCTTCTACTTTCCTTGTAATAATCGATGGTAATGATCCATTAGTTGGAATACCGATATAGCGGGTAGAGTTATTATCATAAAATAATTTGCAAATGTCATCTAAATCCTTCCTTAAAAATGGCTCGCCTCCTGATAAAGTTAAATAACTTATAGATTTTAGATTTTTTGAAATCTTGTTAATTTCTTCAATAGAAAGTTTTTTCCTTACTGAATAATTATTAATGTTTTCTAGATTAAAACACATTTTACATCGTGCATTGCATTGGGATGTAACAAAAAATATTAAGTAGGAAGGGAGACCACCATTTAAGAAAAATTGGATTTTGTTAATCTCATCAGTTACTCTCAATTATTATCACCTATTCTTTTCGAATTACTAACCCTACTAACCCTAGAATTGATGTTATTGCACTCAATACTAAAGTTATAGAAAAAATATAATTTATTCCAATAGAATAAATGAAAAATTTAAATCCTTTTTTTTTTAAAATAAAAGCAAATAAGCCGCCGTTCAGCATTAAAAATGATAATATTAATAATATGTCTAAATATATCAGAGAATTATAAAAAATCCCCATTATTGCTAATAGAAGAATTAGAAATGAAACACCGGCTAAAATTCCCCTATCAACTGTAATATCAACGCTGTCAAATTTTTTCCTTCTAATAAATATTTTAGTCCAGTATATATTTCTTCGAAATGTTTTTTTTATCGAAGAAATTAAATTAGGAAAATGATGGCTAACTTCAATATCCTTATTAAAATAGATCATATGTCCTTTTTCCCTCAATCTGTAACCTAATTCATAGTCTTCAATATCAGCCTTTTTATAAATTGTATCAAATCCTCCAACATCTTCCAATGCACTTCTTTTTATTGCCCCTCTATTAGTACTAAAAAAATCAATATATTCTCCAGTAGTTTTTTTATACATGTAATACTTCCACAATGCCCAATAATTGGGGGTAATTCCTTTGTTTATGGATTTTTTTGTACGCATCCCAATAATTGCAGATATATCCTTCTTCTGTTCAAAAGTATCAATAATTTGTTGCAAGTTTTTTGGCTGAATCTCAACATCCGCATCTATAAAAAAAAATATATCCCCTCTAGCTTTTTTTATTCCTATGTTTCTTGCATAAGCTGGCCCCTCTTTATTTGAACGATATATCTGAACTTCATATTTATTAGCATGGCCTAAGGTATCGTCAGTACTACCATCATCAACTAAAATCACTTCAAAATCTTTGTAAGTGGATAAGAATATTGAATTTAAGCACGCATTTATTCTAGTTTCTTCATTCAATACAGGAATTATAATTGAAATCATTAAGTAAATTACTTTTTTTTTATATCATATAATTATAATTGGGAATAAATAATAATATTCGTATACGCTACCTTAAATATAAATACATCTGCTTCTTTTAGTATTATTCAAAAGCTATCTTAAAGTGGATGTATAAAAGATAATATTATGAATAAAAACTAAGAGATGCTTTATCAACTATCTAACCTAGTTGAATAATTGGGTATGTTCTATATTTACGGTGAAGATTAATATGCTGTTACAAGGAGAGTTTTAAAGGATGCGAGAATACATTGTCCTTTTGAAGTTGAGAATAGTTTTCCTTTTGGTTTTTGTGTCATTAGTGGCAACTATAGTCGCCTCTAAAGGCGTCTTTCAACCGATGAAGATTCTTATTTTAGCCTTTGCTGGAGCTTTAGCATCTGCGGGAGCAAGTATCCTTAACCATTATTTTGATCGAGATATTGATGCGTTGGCCGATAGAACCAAGTATCGGCCCCTCCCTTCAGGAAAAGTCTCCCCTCATAAGGCTTGTTGGATTGGAATCATTCTTGTCGGAATGGCTCTTATTGTCTCTTCTCAACTAAACTATTTAACCACTGCTTACATCTTTGCTGGAGCCCTTGTTTATGTTCTAGTTTATACAGTCTGGCTGAAACGACGTAGTGAAGCCAATATAGTTATAGGTGGCGTTGCTGGCAGTTGTGCTGTTTTGGCAGGTTATTCTGCTATGGGCGGAAATACCACTTTAGCTGCCATCCTTATTGCCCTGTTGGTATTTTTATGGACTCCGCCGCACTTCTGGGCATTTGCAATAGTTCATAAATCTGGATATCAAAATGCGCATGTGCCCATGCTTCCTGTTACTCAGGGTAATGAACGAACTGCGCGCCTGATTCTTATGCACACCATTCTTCTCGTCCAGGCTTCTCTATTGCTTTACGCTTTAGGTTACTTTGGCATTTTGTATCTGATAATTGCAGTTGTTTTCGGCCTTGTCTTCATAACTACAAATATAAAATTAATGTTAGATCCAACTAAAGGCCGAGCATGGGGGAGTTACAAACTCTCAGGCATTTATTTAGTGGTTCTTTTTACTGGCATGCTTTTGGATACATTAGTCAAACTAACCTAGTATTGTTATACAATCATATTATTTTCGTTTAATAATCCAATATACCTAGATAATTAGAAAGATAGTCCAGAAAAAATATCTGTTATGCAAAAATTACTTGATAATATGTGGGTGCTCCTATTATTTAGTACTCTCATCCTAGATGTCGTATACGTAGATTATGGTGTAAAAGATTTAGGTGAACACCTTTTTTTTACTTTCATAACGATATTTTTTTAATCTAAACCTACTATTGATACGTTTGGAGGTAAAATATTTGATTAAAGATGTTAAGGATCTTCAGTATTATTGGTTATTTTTTGCTGTATCCGCCCTAATATTTTCAGGTGTATTTGCCTTTCTCGCCGCTATGACACGGACACCAGCTGTTAAACTTCTTCCTAATGTTGATTACTTCCAGATTTCTATTGTTGCGCATGTGATATTCTCACTTACAATCTGGTTTCTTGGTTTTATGGGTGCCCTGTGGATTTATACATTACCATCAAATACTAAGTCTCATCTGTCAAGTTGGTTCAGAGGTTTTTGGATTTCCGTAATCGGAATGTTACTTATAGGAGTTTCCTCTTTTTTTGGTATTGGCAATCCTATATTGATAGATTATGTCCCTATAATCGATCATCCGATATTCTTTATTGGTTTGTTTTTTTTAGCTTTGGGTATTTCACTTACGATTTATTGTTATATCAAACTTAAAATTCTCGATAAAAATAGCAATCTTGATATTCCTAGTTATGGAATGCTTGTAGTATCTGCCATAACTATCATTGCCTTCGTTAGTGTCTTCTTCTCTGCCATTGTCAACGGTCTCTCGAATTATAAGTCTCTTTTTTGGGGGCCAGGGCACATAATTCAATTTGCTAACACTCTATCTATGATTGTAGTCTGGTTTATTCTTTTAGAAAAAACTATTCAGGGTAGAAGCAATGAACATGCGGTTAAAAAACTCTTTCTAGTTTTTCTTTTCGCTGCTTTGACATTACCTATAATATACCTCTTTCCCACCTTAGATCAAATTCGTCTCTTTACTCTAGGAATGGCCGTTGGCCTTGGAATTCCCTCATTTTTCCTAGCACTTATAGTATTAAAATCCCTAGTGGAACATTCTAAAAATAGTCTTACTACCAAAAGATTTCCGTGGGACAATCCAGCATTTTCATCTCTTATACTTTCTATTTTGTTGTTTGGTGTTGGCGGTATTATTGGTGTCCCAGGATTGGAAAGCAACCTCAGAGTTCCTGCTCATTACCATGGAGCCTTGGGAGCAGTAACAATGGCCTTCATGGGAATGACTTCAGTTATCTTGCAACGCATGGGAATAAAAGTTTATAGCGAAAGGATTGCGAGGTATCAACCCTACTTATATGGCCTTGGACTTTTAGTTATTATAATCGGGCTATTTTGGGCAGGTTCTTATGATGCACCTCGAAAGGCATTCGGATATGAAAATCCTTTAACGGTACTTGCAATGAACCTAATGGGAGCAGGTGCAATTGTTGCGGTTTTAGGGGGTGCCTTGTTTGTAGGTAATACAATGATTTCCCTACTTAAAGGATTAAATCAGATTATCAATAAGTGAATTTAATTGGAGTTAATGGGCAAGATACAATTCAAAGTTTATAAATATAATTCTCTAACTTCTTCACTTTTTCACAAAAAGATTTGTTGATTTCTTTAACTATCCAAACATCAGTTTTTTTTAATTATTTGTACACAATTTATCTCCCAAACATCTTGGGATTTGATTTCTCCACTTTCATTGATTCATTTGATAAAAATAGTAGTGTAATTATCATTGCTAGAATCAATACA
>CAYZUE010000056.1:0-7148 GCA_964481825.1 Candidatus Hydrothermarchaeota archaeon
ACCCTCTTAAGGTAGCGTAATACCTTGTCGCTTAATTGGCGACTTGCATGAATGGATGAACGAGAGCCCCACTGTCCCTGACTGAAGTCCGGTGAACCTGTTATGCTGGTGCACAGACCAGCGTCTCCCAAGGGGTAAAGAAGACCCCGTGGACCTTTACTGCAGCCTGTCGTTGTAGTATGGTTGTGGATGTAGAGCGTAGGTAGGAGCCATCGAAGTACTCGCGCCAGCGAGTATGGAGGCGTCAATGGAACACTACCCATCCATGTCTGTACCGCTAACCTCTTCGGAGGGACATCGGTAGGTGGGCAGTTTCGCTGGGGCGGCAGCCCCCTGAAAAAATATCAGGGGGGCTCTATGGTCAGCTCAACCGGGTCAGAAATCCGGTGTAGAGTGTAAGGGTAAAAGCTGGCCTGACTGGAATTCGCACAGAGAGAATTCCAGGTGCGAAAGCAGGACCTAACGAACCTCCGTGTGCTCCTCGATGGGGCCCGGAGATGACAGAAAAGGTACCTCGGGGATAACTGAGTTGTCGCGAGCAAGAGCTCATATCGACCTCGCGGCTTGCTACTTCGATGTCGGCTCTTTCCATCCTGGGTGTGCAGCAGCACCCAAGGGTGGGGTTGTTCGCCCATTAAAGGGGATCGTGAGCTGGGTTTAGACCGTCGTGAGACAGGTTTGTTTTTAACTCTTGGGAGTGTAGGTTGCCTGAGGGGAAGGTCCATCTAGTACGAGAGGAACGGTGGGCCGCGGCCTCTGGTCGATCGGTTGTCCGAGGGGGCATGCCGAGCAGCTACGCCGTATGCGGATAAGCGCTGAAAGCATCTAAGCACGAAACCGCCCTCGAAAATAGGCAACCACTTTCTACCAGTTTTCTCTTGCATTTGTTAAGGGAAAAAGATGGGACAGGTGACTGTAACATTTGGTAGAAACAAAGACACCCGTAGAAGACGGGGTCAATAGAGCTGGGGTGTAAGTACGAAGCTTTTGCGACGTATTCAGCCCGCAGCCACTAATAGTCTAAGGTATCCTTTTAAGAAAAAGCGCTAGCTTAGGCGTCAGATCTGCTAAGCCTATTAAAGACTATTATGTTTTTTAGTTTAAATTAGATGGATTAAGCTTTGATTTTAGGGGAGCCATATAAAGGCGTAGGCTTCTATGGATTTAATTTGAAATAAAACTCTTTAAATGTTTAAAAAAATAAAATATTTTTCTAATTTAATTTAGCCAATAATGGAAAATAATTTTTTTATGCTTGCTAAATTATTGCTCATAGGGCAACCAAATATAGTTTGATTAATCCCTAATTTTCTAAGTTCTTGAATTCTATCGTTTATTTCATGTACGTTACCTGAGAGTGTAAATCGATCCAGTAGAAATGAATCATATTTTTTTAATTTTCCATAGTCTTTTCTACTTAAAATATGCTGTATATCCTTGACTTTATCTTCAATGTTGAATTCTCTTTGAAATTCTTTGTTACTACCAGCGGCCACTGTGGCAGCAGCTGTTCTGAGGGATTTTTTATACTTCCTGTCTGGTAGAAGTAATGATGGAGAATAAGTTGCAACGTATGTTCTTTCTTTAATAAATTTCAAAGCCCATTTTACATATTCAGGATTTACATAATTTAAGAGAATTCCATCAATAGAAGTGTTACCTAGAAGTTTAGGCCCAGCTGCACCTAAAAATACTGTTAATTCTAAATCTTTTAATTTTGATATGCATTTTTTTATCTTATCTTCTTTAATATTAATACCCACTTCCTTTAGGCTTCGTTTATCTCCTGGGGCTATACCTATTATGAACCTATTACCATAGTTTTCATTTAACATTTTAAAAGTAGTGCATATATTTTCACATTTATTTAAATAGGGAGATATTATGCCACAACCAACAGTTATTTTACTTGTTATTCCTGCAATTGTTGCAATAATTGGAAACGGATGTATGAATTGTGGGTTTTCACCTACCCATATGTAATCAAATCCTATTTCCTCAGCAATTTTCGTTCCATCTCTAATTTTAATATGGGATTGATTCCCATTAAAATTAATACCAAAATCCATTTAATCTTGATTTCTCCTACCAAAGGATTCAATCACTTTGCTAGGATTTTTACCATAAGGTGGACCTAGTGCAAGTTCATTAAATCCAATTGACTTTAAATCAGATATTTTTCTCATTATTTCTTCTTTATTACCATATATACATAAATCTAATATCTCTCTTTCAACTACCAGCTCATTAGAACGTTTTGGCATACTACCCAACATCACGGAAACAACATCTCTAGCAAGGTTTATGGCCTCATTTTTTTCAGAAAGAACAAAAGGGTTCCAAAGGACTTTGATTATTTCATTTGGGTTCCTACCATTTTTTTTTGCTGATTTTTCAACGATTCGCACATCATTTATTAGAGGTTTTAGTGGGCCACTGAATATAACGCCATCTGCAATTTCTCCTGCAAGTTTCAACATTTTTTTTCCGCGGACTCCTAAATATATTTTAAGAGAAGGAACTTTAAATGCTAACTTATATCTTTGAAAATCATTGAAATCACTTTGAATTGTAATTTTTTCTCCTGTGATAATTTTTCTTAGAAGGAAGATGTTTTCTCTCACTCTAGCAATCGTCTCTTTAGGTTTTTCTCCCAATATTTTTTGTAATTCTGGAATTCCACCTACGCCTAATCCTGCAGTAAATCTTCCACCTGAGTTTATTTGAATTCCAGAAATTGAATTTGCTATTACTGCCAGATTTCTAACCCAAAGACTTGTTATTCCTGTACCTAATCCTATGTCGCTAGTATTTGATGCTAAGATTGATACATATGTAAATATATCAGGTCCTTGAAGTTCTTCTCCCACCCAAACTCGATAATAATTATTTTCTTCTGAAAGACGAACAATATTAATAGCCTGATCTATGGGGAGTGCGGTAGTGATCCCTAGGGATAATCTCATATTTAATAGGATATCTTATAACATCCATCAGGTTTTTTATAGTTGATGGTAGATTATATAATCAGGTGAGCTGGAAGGCATCTATCGCCTGGATACAGGTGAGGAAACTCCGCCCATCACCGCGGGACCCGGCCTCCCTCAAGGGAGGAAGCTGAGAGGCTTAGCAATGGAGCAGAAACGATACTCTTCATATAGTACATCTAGGATGGCTAGAGCCTGAGAACTTTTTGAGGAGATGAAACGGCCAACTTCGGGGATGCAAGCCCAGATAATCGCCATATCCCCCGCGGGAGGCGAACGGTTGGGTGCTTAGACGAATGATGCCTAAAACAAAAGGCGGGTTACTACCAGCACGCCTTTTTTTTTTTTTTTTGGGTAAAATGTATATGCTAAATTAACAAATTTTTTTTTATGTATGTAACTCATCCACTTATTAGGCAACAAGTTATAGAGTCTCGTCTTTATCAGGAAGTCATTGTTGGAAATGCATCAAAATCTAACACTTTAGTTGTAGCTCCAACTGGATTGGGAAAGACTATTATTGCCATCCTCCTTGCGGCCCATAGATTAGAAAAGTTTCCAAATAGTAAAATCCTAATTATTTCAACCACAAGACCTCTTGTTAATCAACATTATAATAGTTTTAAAAAATTTTTAAATGTATCTAAGGAGAGGGTTACTGTTTTTACAGGATATACATCTCCTAAAGATCGTGCGGAGTTTTGGAAAAATTCAACAATAATTTGTGCAACGCCTCAAGTGATAGAAAACGACTGTATTTCCAATAGATACTCTATGAAAGATGTAAGTTTACTAATATTTGATGAGGCGCATCGTGGTACTGGAAATTATCCTTATCCATTTATAGCTAGGCGTTATCTTCAAGAATCAGATCACCACTTAATCCTTGGTTTAACCGCGTCTCCCGGTGGGGATGAAAATAGGATAAAGGAGGTATGTAAGAATCTTCTAATAAAAAACATTGAAGTGAGGACGGATACTGATATTGATGTAAAATCATATATTAAAGATGTTAGCATTGAATGGAGAAAGGTTGATTTAACAAATCCATTTAAAAAAATAAATAATAATTTGGAGGTATCGTTAAAAGATAGACTCATACTTTTAAAAAGATTAGGATTAAGCAAATCTTCAGGTATAAAGGTACCAAAAAAGGAACTTCTTATTTTAAGACAAAAGCTCCAAGAAAGATTAGCGAAAGAAGGAGGGTCACCAGAGACTTATTCAGGATTATCATCATTGGCGGCTTGTATAAATCTTGTACACGCTTTAGAACTTTTAGAAACTCAAGGACTAGTAACGCTAAACAAATATTTTAAACGCCTCAAAAATTCACGGTCAAAAGCTATTAAAAGTTTACTAAATGATACGAATTTTATAAGTGCTATTAGATTAACTGAGGATTTATCTAAGGAAATCCACCATCCTAAACTTGATGCACTTATTAATATTATTTCAAAGGAATCACAGAAGAAAATAATTGTTTTTAGTCAGTTTCGAGATACTGCATTAAAAATAGTTGAAGAGCTAGATAAGATTGGAGGGGTTAAGCCAATTAGATTTGTTGGACAAGCCTCAAGGGAAGATGACAAAGGCTTAACTCAAAAGCAACAGCTTGAAATTTTAGAGCAATTTCGGTCAGGTGAATATAACGTTTTAGTTGCAACAAGCGTAGCAGAGGAGGGGTTGGATATTCCAAATGTAGAGTTGGTGGTATTTTATGAACCTATCTCCAGTGAAATACGTTCTATACAAAGGAGAGGAAGGACGGGTAGGAGTAGATCGGGTAAAGTCATTGTTCTAATGACTAGGAAATCAAGAGATGAGGGAATTTACTGGAGTAGTTTTCATAAGGAACGAAAAATGCGAACTATCCTTGAACGTTTGAAAATCAAACAATATAATCCCAGAATCGAAGTAGATCAGAAACATATTCAAGACTTTTTAAAGGTTAAGCATACTATCATAATTGATTCTAGGGAGCTTGCTTCAAATGTGGCTCGAGAACTCCTTGAATATGGAATAGTATCAAAACCTAAATTATTAGATGTAGGGGATTATATCCTTAGTGATCGAGTAGGAGTAGAGAGAAAAACAACAGAGGATTTTCTTCAGTCAATAATCGATAATCGCCTTCTTAAACAGATTTTAAATCTCCGACAGAGTTACACACGACCAATACTTATAATTGAAGGTAGAGGGATATATTCAAAACGCGGGGTTCACCCCAATGCTGTAAGGGGGGCACTTGCAAGTATAACTGTAGATTTTGGCATACCCATAATTTTTACAGAAAATGAAAAAGATACTGCAGGCATGCTTATGGCCATTGTTAAGAGAGAGCAAAAAGAAAGTACCAATGAAATCCAAATACGTGGCGACAAACGTACCTTGTCTACCAAAGAACAACAAGAAAGCATTATT
This sequence comes from Candidatus Hydrothermarchaeota archaeon, assembly GCA_964481825.1. Taxonomy (GTDB): domain Archaea; phylum Hydrothermarchaeota; class Hydrothermarchaeia; order Hydrothermarchaeales; family JALUUU01; genus CAYZUE01. The sequence goes on from CAYZUE010000056.1 coordinate 5,412, forward strand.
GCAGGTCTTCCAAATGTGAACATTGTACTTGCGAGAAGACTTCTTAATGAATTTGGATCAGTGCAAAAGATATTTAGCGCTAATGTTAATGAATTAATGAAGGTGCAAGGGGTTGGTAAAAAAATAGCTTTAGATATTAGAAAAGTTATAACCGCCTTATACAAATCCCAATAAAATATTCAAAGAACTACTCACGATTTTATATTTTATACTTGAATTAGTAAGTAGATTAGGTAATATATAAAGAGATTGATACATAGATTCTATTAATGTTAGGTATGGTGTAAGAAAATGCTGCAAAATTTTGAAAATCCAATTATAAATGGCAAATTCACAAAAAAAGTTTATTTGATAGCACTTTCAAAACCAGTTGATTTTTCTGAATTAATCCAGATAATTTATTCAAAAAAGGGATTTGAAAAAAATAAAGACCTAAGATGTACAACTGAAAAGGGTATTGCTGCCGCTATTAAAACTTTGAAGGGCGAGTATATTGAAATTAAGGGTAAAAAATTTATTTCAAAAATAGAACCTCTAATTGATTTAATAGAACAGGATATCGGTCAAATTCCAGGGAAGAATAAATTAAAGAAGAAATTTGATTCTAAGGCTTTTAGGTCAATGATAAAAATAGAAGAAGGTTTAGAATTTGTTAATCCCTATGAGTACTATAAGATTTTGATAGGTTTTGGAGCTTTTATGGCTATTCATCTAAAAGAGAAGGAAGCTAAGAAATCTCCAGATCATGGTAATGGATTTTCAAAAGGGTTAGGTCTATTTATGATGCTCCCTTTTTCTATTCTAGAAAAACTAAATCAACTTCCTCCACGATATTTAATTAAGACTTGGATAACCGCACAGTTTAGTTATCAATTTAATCTTGATTTAATCTTAGCCACTATAAAGGATAATCCTACACTTACCGGTCCAGAAATATTACAAGCACTTGATAATCAAATAGAGTACACCCCTTAAATAGTAGGTAAGAGCATGTTTTTTTTGTATTAATAGTTCTAGGTTAGGGATGTTTTTTATTAACAAGAGATTCTAAAATTTTCTTTACTATTTCTTCATAGGAGTCTTCAAGATTCTCTTTTAAAGTTTCTTTCATAAATTTTTCTGCAGCATTCAACTTTTCGTCAGTTTCACGAATCTTCAAATCTTTCTTTTCCATATTTTCAAATAGGTTATGTCGTTCTGTTTTTAGTGAGGATATAACCTTAGATTGTTCCAATATATCCTCTTCTTTTATCATCATCTTATCTTCAAGCGAATCTATTTTTGCATTTAAATTATTATTATCCGAACTAAGATTCTTGATTTCTTCCCTTGATTCATTAAGTGTAGATTCTTTTAATTCAATAATATTCCTAATTTCTGCAATTTTAGTATTATACTCTTTTTTTTTCTCAATAATTGCATCTTCTGTTTTCTTCTTAATCTGGGATTTCTCTTCTTGAAGGCTGGCAATTATACTTTCTTTAGCAGCAATTTTACTTTCCGATAAATTATTACCTTTGATTAAATTATGATTGGCTTTAATAAGTTCGTCTGTCTTTTTGTTTTGAGATTCTATTTCTGATTCTAAATCTTTGATCGTATCAATTGAATTTGCAAGTTGACTATTTTTTTCAGAAATTTTGTCCTCTAGTCCTGATATTTGTTTTTCATTTTCCTTTAATGATTCTATTTCTGATTCTAAATCTTTGATCGTATCAATTGAATTTGCAAGTTGAC
>CAYZUE010000056.1:7248-7716 GCA_964481825.1 Candidatus Hydrothermarchaeota archaeon
TATTTTTTTCAGAAATTTTGTCCTCTAGTCCTGATATTTGTTTTTCATTTTCCTCTAGCTTATTTTCCCTAATTGAAATGTCCTTGATTATTGTATTTTTTGTGGTGTTTAAATCGTGAACATTCTTCTGAAGCCCATTCAATTCAGATTCTTTAGTTGAAATCTCTTCATTGAGTTTGTTCAATTCATCTTCGATAATTGTTACCTTTAGCTTATACTTGCTGATTTGTTCATCCTTTTGTTTCTCGTTTTCTTTGGATACATTTATTTCGGAAATTAAGGTGTTGTTTTGTGTTTCTTTTTCTTCTAATTCTCTCTTTTTGTTGTTTAATTCACCGTGTATTTCTTTTAGATTATTTTCAATTGATAAGGTGTTTTTTTCTATTTCTGTTACGTTTTCTTGTAAAGTTTTAATTTGTTCATCCTTTTGTTTCTCGTTTTCTTTGGATACATTTATTTCGGAAATTA
>CAYZUE010000057.1:0-7488 GCA_964481825.1 Candidatus Hydrothermarchaeota archaeon
ACGAGATTTTTTCAATTGACAACTTTTCCACAAATGTAGTAAATGAAATAAAAGGCGTAAAGAATTATCGTAGTAATTTATTGGATTACAAGTTATTAAAAGAAATTACAAAGAATGTGAAATATGTTTTTCATTTCGCAGCACAGACAAAAGTTCCTATTTCACTTAATAGACCTTTCCATGATTTTAAAGTAAATGTACAATCAACACTAAATTTGATTGAAGCTTGTAGAGTGAATGACGTAGAGAGGATTATATTTTCTTCAACTGCCGCGGTATATGGGAATTTTGGGAAGGAGGGCATCAAAGAATATGATGTAAAGTGTCCAATTAATCCCTATGGAGTTAGCAAACTTGCAGCAGAAAACTATCTAAGGATTTATTATGAAATTTATGGTTTAGAAACGATAATATTAAGATATTTCAATGTTTATGGTTTAGAAAAGACTAATAATGTGATTGGAATATTTAAAAGTAAGGTTCAAAGAAACGAGCAAATTGTAATATATGGGGACGGGAATCAACAAAGGGATTTTATTTACATAAACGATGTAATTAATGCTAACTTACTTGCAATCAAAAAAGGACATCCCGGAGAAGCATATAACATAGGTACTGGAAAATCCACAACAATTAATGAACTTAAAAATTTAATATTGCAAGTAAGTAAAAAACAATTAAAAACAAAATATCATCCCATGCGGATGGGGGAAACAAGAGGAAGTGTTGCTGACATATCCAAATCAACAAAAGAACTCGCGTACACACCACAATATAGTCTAAAAGAAGGATTGATAGATATTTTTAAAGCTAAATAACTTTTCTGGCAAAATTTACTACAAGGCTACCAAGAAACCCTAAACTCCACCAAAAACTTGTATAAGTAAGTACTATCCACCCATAAATTTTGTCACTAAATCCAGACTTTATATTTTTCACCAAAAAAAGTGTTATTAAGAATGTAGAAAAAAAACCTAAAAAAGCTAATTTCCAACTAAATACTAGAAGAGATAAGAGAACCAACGGAAAAAATCTTGACAGAACTTTCCAGTTAGAGAGCATTTTATACTTATAACAAAAATTGAAGCTCGCATCCCCCTGTTTTATTTCCCTTCTTATAACAGCTTGTAAATTCCCAGGTTCTTTATGATAGACTATCGCATCATCTCTAAGCATGACATTCAAACCAGCTTTGTGCATTTTAATTGAAAAACTAGTATCGCCTGCAGCATCATCTACTCCCATCCCTCCAAGTTCTTCTATTACAGCCCTTCTGTACGCAGAACAGCCCCCATATGTTTTTGTAACCTGATTGTCCCTTTTTTCTAGTGAAAAAACCATCTTACTTAATGTTCTCTTACCCCTACACATCCAGTTGCTGCCATAAGAATCTATAAACCCACCAACGGCGACCACATCCGAGTCTTTAAACGAATCTACTAATTTCTCAACGCAGTGTTCATCAATTATTTCGTCCGCATCTAGGGTTATAACTATTTCTTTATCAGAACTCTTAATACCTTCATTTCTAGCCTTGATCAGGCCGACGTGTTCTAGGCTTACAGTTCTAATATCTAGCTTAGTAGCATATTTTTCTACTATAGACATTGTGGAATCAGTTGATCCATCATCTACAATTATTAACTCAAAATCTTTAAATGCCTGATTAAGTAGAGAGTTTAAAAAATCGGCAATATTATTCTCTTCATTATAGACATTCACTATGATAGATACTTTTGAATTTCTGATAATTAACCCCTCCGTGTTACCTCATAATTCTAGAATCCTTCACAAGAACCAACATAAATCCATCCTTTGAGTAAAGAATATCATTATTCTCAATTATCTTTTTTAGATTAATGCGCTCTTCATCACTAAGTTCCTCAATATATGGTTCGCTTGTGAAATAACTTCCAATAGGATATTGGATATATTGACCATATTCCAATAATGATTTTCTTAGGAAAAGAGCGGATTTTTTTTCTGGAATTAAAAGTACATCTTTATTCATCGGCTGAGAATTATAAGTAATTTTTTCATTAAAGATATTTTCAGCTCTATTAAATTCTATCACCGAGGTAATGTCTGAACCTATACCACCAGAGTTAGTGCTACAATTTGTACCTGGACAAATGAGATTAAGCGCAAAATTGAAAGTATTTATTTCATTTATCCCTCGGATATTATACATATTATCATTTAATTTAGAAGGGTAGGGATCGCTGTGAAAAGCCATATAATCTGTTAAATATGCAGTAATGGGGAAGGAAAATACAACTAAAATTAGGGAAATATAGATCGTCTTCAGTCTTGTTGTTCTAATGATTCTAAATAAATTAAGCACCAATATAGCCGCAACAAGAGAACTCAAAATAGCCGAGAATCTTAGAGCCCTATGTGGACCAAGGGCTGTAGAGAGGTCTGAAATTACCCATACTACTGCCAATGCAACAGATGCTATACCGCCTACAACGATGACTGCCTGATCTTTACTTAAATTCCATACAGCCAGATTCCAAATACAGATTAATGCACCAACTACGAAAAATAAAGCATAAAATTTGTACATGAGTTCTGTATAAGACGTTCCCAAAAGAAATGACATTGATTGATAATGAAGTTGCGATCCGATAAGGGGAGCTAATTGTGACCAGGCAATTATGCTTATTATTATAATGCCTACACCCATTCCCCATAAAAACTTACTAGAGATTCTGTTTTGTAAATAGACTTTTAATTTAGGAATTATAAAATATAAAAATATTAAGGAAAAAAATCCTAAGATAAATTTTGGATTTAAAATAAAGCCGGATCCTAATTTAAATAATGATTTAGCCGGACCCATAGCAGGGTATCCTCCGGTCGAAAGAAAAAAGATGAAAATTACTAAAAAAATAAAAGGGGTAATGAAACGATAAATATTCTTTGGATTTGAAATAAGTTCTCTAGTATGAAAGAAAAAAATTGCAATAGTCATTGGAATATAGATGAATGCTGTGAAATAAGCAGTTGTATAATGTGCAAATATTATACCTATACTCATAAATGAAAAAAGGAATAGATATGATATTTTAGGTGACTTTAATTGCTTTATTACTAGGATCAAACTGACAAAGAAGAAGAGTAGTGCTAAATTCTCCCTGGTCATAGACATCCCTAATACTGTGTTTGTTGGATGATAAGCTAAAATGAAAGCTCCAAGAATTGCAACTTTAATATTAAAAGAATTTCTTATCAATATATATGACCCAATTGGAAGTAAAGCACTGGTTATTAGATGGATAAGATTAAAAGAGCCATCAAGAAGATCTATACCTGTAACATTTGAAACTATAGCTCCGTAGATTATTGCTAATGGTGTTATAGATAAATCATCACCAACAGTCAAGACTTTATTTTCGAGGAGCCATGTAATCTTTGTATATTCAACAAATGAATCTGCCCCCATATAGAGCCCATATTTTAAATGTACTCCTAATACCTTTATTATAGATACTAGAAAGAGAAGAGCTAAAAAATGGTATTCTACCTTACTTCCTTTATTGAAATCAATTAGAAGATAGATGAGGAGACTTCCCCCCAATATAAGATGGGAAAGGATAAAAAATAATTTGGCAAAAGGGAATGTGGAATAAATTGAAGTTATAATTACACCTACTGCACCAAGAATGAAAAGAGTATGAGACAGATTAATCTTATTCATCTATAAACCACTTATTCGCCGTTTTTCAAGCTTTTTAGTTCTTTATTAAATTCTAGTATTATCTGCTCCCAATCAAACACATTTTCACACCGAGATTGAGCATTTTTCGCCAATTTACTTCTTAAATTATCATCACCCATAAGATTTTTTAATTTTTTTGTTAAATCTTCTAAATCATTGGTTTTAAAAATCAGCCCAGCATTCCCATAATCCAACACATACTCAGAAGCACCTGCATTTGAAGCTAAGATTGCATTTTTAAAGTACATAGCTTCAAGTAAAACAACACCAAAGCTCTCAGGTCCTAAAGAATGGAAATATCTTGATGGAAAGCAGAAAATATCTGCTTGAGCGTATTTTTCAGAAAGTTCTTTGGTGTTATTTGAATTAGAAAAGATTATTCTATCTTCTAATTTTACAATTAGTTTATCCAATTTATCTTTGAATGAAGGCATAACTTCTCCATCAAGATCTAAAATCCAATCAGGATATTGATTTTTCAATCTTGAAAAAGCATTTATCAATAAATCAACACCTTTCCCATACTCGATTCTTCCCGTAAAAAGGATTTTTTTATTATGACCTTTTTTCTCATAACTTATTGGCTTCTTCCATATTTTTCTGTCGATTCCAAAAGGAACTACTTTCAGCTTACGGGTAAGATAAGGATATAAATCCAATATTCTTCTTCTAGCTTCTGGAGTTTCAATTATGATTAAACTAGAAGTTAAAGATAAAATTCTGAAGACTAATTTTCCGATTAGACGTTTTAGGATCCTAATTCCCAAGTTACCCCTATACAACCTTCCATCAGAGTCCATTTTAAGTATGAAAAATCCATTTGCATATATTTTGAAAAATATTGAAGCTATGATATTACTAAGAGTAAATGATGCAATTACGCAGTCGATATTTAGTTGATTTTGTATAATATAGCGGATGAGAGGAATATCTATAGAATAAAAATTTCGGGGGTTCCCAGTTAGTCTAATGAGTTCTACTTCATCAATATAGTTAATGTTTTTATTTGAATCGTTCTTATATGTTAGAATTTTAACACTGTGATTCAATCTGGATAAATAAACAGCAAACGGCCCATAATCTTTTGTAACATTTATTTTATCGAAACCAGGAAATAAACATATTATCTTGTAATGATCATCCATCATAATATCAAGAACACCATCACATTATTTGTTGCATTTTCTAAGCATCGAACTAAGAACTTCATACTTTTATTCTTTTATAATTCCATCCATCACTAATTAGATATAAATCAAGTTTATTAATTGGAGTAGATAAAAATATTTATAGATAACTCTTATTTTTAAATAGCTTAACTATGTAAAAAGTATAGGTTGATAGCTAATGTTCATAATTCAGGGTTATAATTGTATATTATAAGAAAAAACACAATTATAAAGGAGGTATACGAAATGTTTTACAAAGGTCAAATAGATTCACAAGCCAAAGAAATTGCAGAGTTAAATAATAAACTCATATATTTGATTAGTCAGTTTGAAGAAGTAATGAATAGATTAATTAGTTTGGAAGTTACTATCATGAATTGTAGAGACACAAATGAACGGGGAGAGTGGAGCAATCAGGTTGGTAAAAAATTAATTTCTTTAGAGAAACGGTTGAAGGATTTGGAGGATAAGAATTCAGAATTTAAAAAATAGATTTTGGTATTTTTTACGTTTATTAATTCGTAGGTATACTCCTCCAATCTCAAGTATTAACTTTATGATCACATAAGCCGATATATTAACAAGATTTTCCATTAAAGAAGGAATAATAGTTTTATAATAAAATAAAAATAATGTGAAAAAGATGATAAAATAAGATAAATTTAGGCTCACAATAGCAATGATCGGGACTTATTACTATTAGAAAATATGGTATCATTATAAGCCTCTAACTTAACGACATATATATATTAATCGAACAAGATTTTTTTTACTAGAATAAAAAAAGACGGTTGGAGAGGATAGAATATGGGAGATACAATGAATCATATAGAGAGGATTGTAGCGAGCATGACAAATGCTCCAGTAGATAGACTTACTACATTACCTCTCGCTTCGGAAGTAAACCGAAGGCTTGTTGGGGCTACCAACAGAGAATATTGTGAAGATCCAAAGGTGAGGGCCGCTGCCGATATTGCAGGCTGGAAATACTTTGGATATGAGGCCATTCTTGGATTAACTAGCTTATCCATTGAAGCTGAAGACTTGGGTACTGATGTATGGTTCCCTGATGAAAACACACCACAGACCAGGAACCCTGCAATAAAGAATGTAGAGGACTATGAAACTCTGGAAGTACCAGAAGACAAAATGTTCACTACAATGGAAGGAAGAATGGGTCAATTTGCAATAGGAACTAGAATGATTAAAGAGCGGATAGGTGACGGGATGGGCGTTGCCCAAGGTAACACTATAGTTGTGCCTCTAGTTTGCGGGCCACTCCTTCAATTAACCCAGTCTACATTCGCAGAGCAAGTGTTTATGGATATGTACCTTCACCCAAATGAAGTACATAAGGCTCTTAAAGTTACAACCGAAACAGCTACTAAACATATTGCAGCCCAAGCAGCAAACGGTGCTGACACTTGTGTTATGGACTATCTTTGGGCAAACTATTCTGTTCTAGGTGATAAAGAATATAATGAGTTTGAAGGAGATAAATACGGTCCAGTATGTAACAAAGCTGAGGAAGACAACGGTATCCTATTCGGAATACATAGTTGTGCAGATTTACCAAATATGGATGTTCAAGTAAAAAAATGGAAACCAGTGTACTTTAGTTACTGCCATTATCCAAATATGGTTGGGTCATTAACTGAGGCAGAAGTTATATTGAATGGATACGGAGATGACACCATAATGATGGGAGGTCTTAATCCTCAGATGTGGGTCAGAGCAACACCGGAACAAATGAGAGAAGCAACAATTGACATGCTAGAAAGCGTCAGTGCTGCTCTTGTTACAAAGGGTTTAAATTCCCGATTTAGTATTTGCTCAGGTTGCGAAGTTCCTCCTGCATTGTCTACAAATATGGCTAACATTCAGATGATGGTAGACACCGTGAAGAATGAAGGACCTAAGATTATGGAAAAAGCCGGGTTACCCAAGCCCTAGGAGGTTAAAATAATGGCAGAATTAGAATCAATTTGTGGTAGAGAATGCCCAATAGATAATAAACCGGTTGAGGTTTGGAATGAATGTCAGTCCTGTGACCAGCATAAAGAGAATACAGTAACTCGCAAATGGGAATGCACTAGTGGGGGTTAAAAAATGATAAAACGATGCCCATTATCCCAGTTACATCAGGATCCCGTAGTTTGCCTTTCAATGTATCGGCGAACAGATGGTGATGGAAACAGGATGTGCACACATTACAACGCTGAGACAACAGGATGCAATTACGATTGGATACCAATTGTATGTAGATAAAAGGAAGGTGAATTAAATGGCAAATTTACTATGTCCTGATTGCGGTACCACTCAAGACTTACCCAAAATAGGAGAAGGTACAGTAATTATGTCTGACAAAGACGATGCAAAACTGATGAACCTTGAGGATAGTACAGAAGTAGACATGCCCCAACATTGTGGGAAGCCAATGAAGTATATCTCACTTCCACCTTGGGCTGTACTCAGTCGTTAGAATATAAAGGGAAGATTATAATCTAATATCTTAGTTATAATCTAATCCTCTTCTTTTTTTTTTATTGTTTTTATTTTAAAAAATATAACTTGCATCTTATTTCATTAAATAGT
>CAYZUE010000058.1:0-7262 GCA_964481825.1 Candidatus Hydrothermarchaeota archaeon
TCTCCTAATCCAATTTCTAAATTGAAATCTGCGATAGCAGGAGTCCAATCTATCTTAGACTATAGATTTAGGATAGATGAAAATCTTAGTTATATCAACCACGTTGCTAAAAACTTTAACTCTAGAATTATTGTTGGGGGACCAGCAGTCAGTGTTTTTGCTCAACATGTCATTAATAGGTTGGAAGACGGAATTTTAGGGGTTATTGGAGAGGGAGAGGACGTACTTGTGAAAGTTCTTCATGGCTTTGAAAACTCTAAACTTCTAGATGAACGGGTAATATTTAAGAATAATGGCCAAATTTTTACAGGTGAAAAAAAAAGATTCGTTAAAATTGAGAATCATGATGCTATAGACTTTGGCTACATTAATAATATCTTCCCACAATTTAATGACTACAAAGATGAATTTGTCGGTGTTCAAACTAAGAGAGGCTGTGGGCATCGATGCATGTATTGTATCTACCCACATATAGATGGAAACAGAGTCAGGTGTAGACCCAAAGAAGCAATATCAAGCGAAATATCCCAATTATACCATAATTATGGTATTAATAAGATATGGTTTATCGATTCACAATTTATCCCAAGTAAATTTCATGTTCCTAAATGTATTGAAACTCTCGATGCTATAATTAAAGAGAAAGTTGACATCGACTGGGGAGGATATATAAGAATTGAGAATATGAATAAGCCCTTAGCTGAAAAGATGTTACAAAGTGGGATAAGCCAATTTGAATTAAGTATAGCTAGTGGTTCTCAGCGTATAGTAGACTTTCTTACCCTTGATTTTAAAATTAAGGATGTATTACAGGCATGTGAGATGATTAAAAAAGCAGGATATGATCGACAACATATCCTACTAAATTTTTCTCTAAACGCTCCTACTGAAACTAAGGAGTCCCTCCTTGAGAGTATTTCAGTTTATAATAAAATCAAGGATATTTTCAGGTCAGATTTTGTTAAGCCAATAATTTTCTTTTTAGGAATTCAACCACATACTAGACTCGAAAAATTTGCTATTGAGCAAGGCCGGCTTACGAAAAATTATAATCCCTTATCTTTAAATCCTCGCAGTATAAGAAAATTTATTTATAATCCTGCACCTCTCGATAAAGTCATATCTAGGGCTTGCTTGAACTCATGGAATAAAGATAAGAATAATAATAATGTGGGAATATCCGTGATGAATGAGCTCGAGGAAGTGTTGAAATGAATTTTAAGATATGGTTTGATGCAGTAAGACTGAAATTCCTACCCCAGGGCATATTTCCTGTAATTTTAGGAAGTGCTGTAGCATGGTACTCGGTAGGGGTATTCAATTTACATTATTTTTTTCTTGTATTTATCGCTATGACTCTAGTTCAATTTGGTCTAACAATGCTTAACGATATTCAAGACTATCAGCTTGGAACTGACGGTTCAAGTACTAGTGAAAAAAATCCATATAGTGGTGGAAGCGGAGTTTTAGTGGACGGTGCTATAAACTCAAAAGAAATGTTGATTGTAGTTTTCATTTTCTACTTATGTGCTCTTTTAATAGGGCTGTATCTCACCATTAAGACAGGACTCCCACTTTTTTATTTAATCATTGTTGGATTCTTTTTATCCATTTTTTATTCAGCTCCACCGTTGAGGCTTGCTTACAGAGGTTTTGGAGAGCTTGCAATGTTAATCGGATATGGGCCTATCATTACCTTGGGAGCATATTATGTCCAAGTCAATTCTTTTGCGACTCAAGCTTTCCTTGCTGGTCTCGTTCCAGGTATCCTTATGTGGGCAATGATAATAATAAATGAAATTCCCGATTATAAAGAGGATAAACGTGCAAAAAAGAAGAATTTAGTAGTTAGAATAGGTAGAAAGAAAGGTTTAAATGCTTTTATATTGTCAGTAGGATTTATTTTCCTTTTTATTACTTCTATGAGTCTTTTAGGCGTCTTTCCACTTTTATCGTTAATCTCCCTTTTATCAGGCATCTTTGCTATAAATTCAGTTAGATATCTTAGAAAATACTATCTTAATAAAGATAAAGTATTTTTAGCAAATAAAGAGATGGTAAAATTATATAGTTCAACTGTTTTATTATTTTCTTTAGGATTTTTAATTTAAAAGTGATAAGCTAATCATGCCATAAAAGTATTTGTTCACAAAGTAGTTCAGATCCCATATTAAATATGAAGAATAAAACTTAAATATTAAAAAAAAAATTAACGCAAAATATAAGGGATGATATGATGGTTAAGCGCACTCGATTTGAATCTTTATCAAAGTATTATGATTTCTTCACTAAGATACTTATGTTAGGATCATATGGCTATATCCGGAATCGGATTGTTGATAATAAGTCTACAAAGTTTTCCTTGGATCTATGTTGTGGCACTGGTTTTGTTACAAGGCATATTAACTCCGATTTAATCATTGGTCTAGATTTAACTCCAGGGATGCTTAAAATAAATAAAAAGAAGAATGATGGAAGAAAGAATGTGGTATTGATAATTGGTGATGCGTATTCACTCCCGTTTAAAGATGAGAGTTTTAATTCCATTTATTTTACACTTGCATCTCATGAATTTAGAAATATAATCCCTATAATAAAGGGATCTTTTAAAATTTTAAAGAATGGTGGAGAAATTACAATTTACGATATATACAAATCAAATAATATATTTCATTGTGCATGGTTAGTTTTTATTAAACATGTAGTAGAATTTGGTAAATGTTGGACTTATACCTTGGCAGAATGGCATAAATTGTTAAATGATGCTGGATTTATCGATGTTGAGGAAGAGATAATTATCAAGGCTTCAGTTATAATAAGAGGAAAGAAGAAATGAGGAATCTAAGTTTTTTTTCAAATGGTTTCAAGAACTTCTCACTAGAATACACCCTAGACAGTTTGAGCAGTCTAGATTATAGTGCAGTAGAGCTTTGGTGTAAAGGACAGCATTTATCACCTTATTATAAAGAGGAACAGATTAACAAAGTAAAAAATCTAGTACTGGAAAAAGGAATGGAGATTTCAGCCCTTAGTGCGCATTATGACTATATAAAATCTGAGAATTTACGGGAGGAGAATATTGTTAAATTTAAAAAAGTCATAGATTTAGCTGTTAAATTTGATGTAAAAATAGTATTAACATCTTCAGGGTATCTATATGGCCAACCACCTTCTAAAGAAATGAAAATTCACTTTCTTAATGCAATGATCCAAATTGGAGATTATGCAAAAAAAAATAAAATAACAATTGCTCTTGAACCAGAGCCTGAGAAATTTCTAAAGAGGCCAGATCAGACCGTTGAATTTATCGAACAAATACAAATCCCTGTTTTTAAGACTGTTTGTGATTTAAGTCACGCTATTGCATTAGATATGGCTCCAGAAGACTTTATTGGTGAAATGAAAGAGTACCTAGGGCACATACACATTGATGATGCGAAATTTGGACAACATCCACATCAACATCTATTACCTGGAGAAGGCGATATTGATTTCATAATGTTATTTGATTATCTTGACGATATTAATTACGATGGATGGCTCTCGGTTGAATTAAACCAACATACATCAAATCCAAAGCTTGCAGCAGGAAAAACAATGGATTATCTGAAGGAGATGATTTGATTAAAGGGGCTTTTGTTGGATTTGGTAATATTGCAGAGCATGGTCATTTACCAGCTTACCGAGAGCTAGGTATCGATATAGTAGCAGCAGTCGATAACTGCTCTACAAGAAAGAATATTGCAAGAGGTTATGGTCTAAAAGGATATTCAACTATTAGGTCGTTAGTTGAAAATGAAAAAATAGATTTTATTGATTTATGTACTCCTCCAAATTATAGGGCTAAAGCTTTTGATATTGCTGCCGAATATGGAATAGATGTAATTTGTGAAAAACCAATTGCCCATATGAGCGATTTTCAAAAGATTAAAAAAATTGCTAATAATAGTAATGTTTTCTTTTTTCCTGTACACAATTGGAAATATGCACCTCAATACCAAAAGCTAAAAGAGGTTATTAATGGTAATTGCAATATCCAGATGAACATTCTTCGAACAAGTTTTGGAAGAGGCAATAGTGACTGGAAACCTGATTGGCGAATAGATTACACAATTTCTGGGGGTGGTATCTTAATGGATCATGGTTATCACAGCATATATCTAGCCATGTATCTTATGGATGAAAAATTCAAAAGTACCAATCTTAAAAAAATATCATATTTTAATAATTCAAGCATTGAAAATAGCATCAGCTTTGAACTTCACTTCTCTCAAAATAGAAGTACAATCATAAACCTAGACTGGTGTGCTGATAAGCGAGAAATTCATAATGTTATTAATACTAATAATAACAATGTAGAGCTTCTAGAGAATAAAATAACGGTTGGTAAAAAAGTTTACAATTTTGAACATAGTTTAAGCCAAGATTCAATACATGTAAGGTGGTATTTAGGAGTAATATCCGAGTTCGTAGAAAAGAGAAATTCATTTGATAAAAAATTCTTCCTTGAAGCGACACATGTATTAGATGGAATAAAGAGGTTATATGAACAGGCTGAAAAATGGAAGTAGACAATTCACTAATCGCATTTAGATAAATTTCTTAATTCCTAATACATCCCAGGTGTTATATATCTTACCTTTTTTTTGTGTTTTAATAAATCTTGCAGCTGCGATTGCCCCATTAACAAATGTCCCTCTATTATTTGCTATGTGAGTTATCTCAATTCTTTCATCAGTATCAGCAAATATTACAGTATGATCTCCAATTATGCCACCCCCCCTAATTGAATGAAATCCTATTTCTCCTGACTTTCGATTATGTACAAGTCCTTTTTTTCTACCATAAACTGCTTTGTCACTTAAATCTTCCCCTATTGCTTCAGCGATCAAGTCGCCAACCTTTAAAGCTGTTCCCGAAGGTGAATCTCTTTTGAATCTGTGATGTTTTTCAATAATTTCTATATCATATCCTTTAAGGTATTCAGCCATTATCATAGCCATTCTAAAAAAAACATTTACACCTTTTGACATATTTGGGGAAATAACTGCAGCTACCTTATTATTTGTGATATAGGATTCTATTTCTTCTCTTTGTTTATTTGAAAAACCAGTGGTACCTATTACGAGGTTAACCCCTCTTTTAGATGCAATTTTGATGTTTTTTATAGCTGCGGTTGCGGTTGTAAAATCAATTAATACATCAGGATTAGTTTTTTTTAAAGAATCTTCAAGCTTGTCAGATGTTGTAAGGTTTATCCCCATCTTATCAATCCCTAAAACTTCCCCTATGTCCATTCCTTTCTTTGAACATCCTTCGATTTCAATAGCTAGTACCACTTCCAAATCTTCAGTTTCATTAATTTTTTTTATTATCTGCGTTCCCATTCTCCCAAGTGCACCAGCCACCGCTATTTTTGTTCGCTTCATCTAATCCCTCTTGTACAATCCATAATTTTTTAAGGTTTTAATCAAATCTTGTCGTCTATTTGTACTGATTTCACAAAGTGGGTATCTATAACCACCAGCCTTTAATCCTAGATAGTTCATAGCTTCTTTAATAGGAATCGGGTTAGTATCTATGAATAAAATATCAAATAGTTTATTTAATCTCTTATTTTCTACTTCCATTTCTAAAAATCTACTCTTAAGCCCTAGTTTAACAAAATCCTTTATTTCACTAGGAACGATATTCGAAGCAACTGATATGACTCCTTTTGCATTGTAATCTTTCATTAGTTGATAAGTATCTGAATCATTTCCTGAAAGTATAAGAAAATCCTTTCCGCATTTCTCCCGTATTTCCTTCCACACTTTAGGGTTACCCGTTGCTTCTTTCACCCCTATCACATTGGAGTATTCATTTTTTAACCTAGCCATCGTTGATGGATCAATTTTTTTGCTTGACCTTCCAGGTATATTATATAAGATATGAGGTATATCCACAGCCTCTGCTATAGCACCAAAATGTTTGAAAAGCCCCTCCTGATTTGGTTTATTGTAGTAAGGGCAGACTTGTAAACTAGCATTAGCACCTACTTCATTAGCCTCTTTTGTCATTTCTATGGCCTCCAAAGTAGAGTTTGATCCAGTACCAGCAATTGTTAATCCTTTTGAACCTTCTACTGTTCTTTCAATTACTTGACAATGGTCTTCGTATGATAGTGTGGGACTTTCACCAGTAGTACCGCAAGCTACAATCCCATCGATCCCATTTTTATCCTGGAATTTTAATAGTTCGTCATAACCCTCCCAATCCACTGGTGGATTTAATCCTGTCCCCTTAAAGGGTGTAATAATAGCTGTAAAACATCCTGTGAAATTCATCCCTTTCACTTTTTTATTTTAACAATGTGCGTAACATATCCACTAATGCGATTCATCAATAATTTGCCTTGAACTCTAAGAACACTTTTAATAAACTTTCTGTTCTCTTTAAAGTCAGTTCCAAGGTCATCACTAAATCTATTTATAAGCTCATTTGCTGTATTCTTTATGTCCTTCTGCCGTATTCTGCCCATGCTTAACCTCCTCTACGCTTAATTTACAAAATTAGTCATATAAATAATAATCTTTCCTATATAAAATTTACATTGTTGTTAAGTTTAATATAGTTTTGTTTCATTTAAAAACTTAAACTTTTATGGATGTATCCCGGTCTGCTCTAATCCACATGTTTCTTTATATCCTTGCATTAAATTCATATTCTGAATAGCTTGTCCAGAAGCTCCTTTAACTAGATTATCAATTGTAGATACGATAACAATCCTTTCCCTTTCTGAGTCTACTTGAAATCCCCCTAAATGAATGTAATTTGTACCTCTTACTGCACTCATTCTTGGGATTTCACCTACGTTTAAAATCCTAACAAAAGGTTCACCTTTAAAGAATTTTGTAAAAATATTATGGATTCTTGTTTCATCTAACGACCTTTTAAGAAAGCAGTGTAATGTTGTGGACAATCCCCTAATGACGGGTACTAAGTGAGGGACAAATGATATTTTTACATTACTATTAAACTTTTTAAGCTCCTGTTCAATTTCAGGTAAGTGACGATGTCCTACTAACTTGTAAGGTGTAATGCTTTCCTCTGCCATACAAAATTGTGTATCATATCTTAGCCCTTTACCGGATCCAGATATTCCGCTCTTTGAGTCTGCAACAATCCTATCATGCTCAATTAGACCTTCCTTCAACAATGGTACAAGGCCAATTATAACTGTTGTAGGGTAACAACCAGGATTTGCCACAAATTTTGCATTA
>CAYZUE010000059.1:0-7071 GCA_964481825.1 Candidatus Hydrothermarchaeota archaeon
CTTATAGAAGACTGTTTTTAAGGTTTAATGTGAGGGAGCAGGGATGAATAAGCATCTTTTTCAGCTATCCCTTGGATTGCTTGCCATCTTATTTCTATTGTATTCTAGAATTAATGTTATTTCACTGGGATTTTTTATTCCCATTTTCTTTATAATGGTTTTTTACACCTTTAGAGAACAGAGAATCTTTGGATTAGTTACCCTAGCCACAGTGGGTTCGTTGGTCCTATCTTTAAGATTCAAATACCTCACTTGGGGGGATTCCTGGAATGAGTATGCAATGATTCTAAGAATACTTGAATATAAAAGTCTAGCAATGGATGTTTATCCGTCACAACAACCAGCAATGCATTTAATTGTTGCAAATCTAGCAATGATAACTCAGATAAATCCTATGTCTTTACTGAAATTCACAATTCCAATTTTTAGCATCTTCTCAATAATCTTTCTTTATAAATTTGTCAACGACTTTTTTGGAGATAAAGATCTTGGGCTTCTCGCTAGTTTGCTCCTTCTCATTGGAACTCCTTATCTTCATTGGACAACTCAGGCAGTTAGAGAATCACTTGGAATCCCTATGTTTATAATTGGTTTCTACTTTGCCTATAAATCTCTAAAGAGTCCTAAGTTGCAGAATATTATTGTTTCCATTATCCTAATTTCTGGATTGATACTCACCCATAATTTCTCTTCAGCTATTTTCATTATTTCGTGGCTTAGTTTTTCTGTTATTTATGTTTACATTTATGGAAAAACTAGAAATTTAGTATCATCATTAGCAATATTATTATTTACTACAATTATTGCAGCAGGTTGGTGGTCATTAACTAAGGCTCCAATTAGTTATATTGTTAAATCATTGGAAATTATCTTACCTGGTAGTCCATTAATTATCCTTACAATTTCTATCACGATTATATATGCCGTTCCTTATTTTTTCCCAATATTTAATGATGTATTCAAGAAAACCTTTAATGGATTTTTATCCTTCAAAATAATAAAGGTTTTAATTATTATAATAACAATAGGTTTAGCTATTGCAGCTACTGAGCTTGTTCGTGGGAAACTATTTTTAATACTACACTATCCAATTCCAATGCTGTTCAATGGATTTTTTATGATTATTCTTAGCTTAGTTGGACTCTATTTCTCCTTGAATTTAAGAGGTCTGCCAATTCTTTTCTGGATTGCCGCAATAACGTTACCTTTTATCCTAAGTATTTTCCGCATTATTCCATTTGGAGATCCTTTACGATTTATGGACCATATCTATATCCCTTTGGCAATAGTTTCTGCAGTAGGGCTGAAGCAGATATTTATGAAAATCCCCCAACGGGGACTTCAATCAGGAATAATCGCAATGTTTGCAACAATTAGTTTGGTAACTGCTTTTCCTTCGGTCGTCTTTTGGGGGTCGATGTTTGAAAAAGGTAACATGTTATTCGATGATAGGAGTTATATCATACAACATGATACCTCTGAGAAAAAAGCAATCGATTGGATTGGTACTTATTATGTTTTTGAAGGCAATCTTAAACCAGTTATTTTTTCTGATAACTATGTAATATATGCTTCAAAATCTATAAATTTAAGAGATGAATTAATATTAGATAACCGACAATTACCTGAACCAAAGAATTTTTTTAAAGAAGACCATTCACTTGGCAGGATATACGATAATAAAAATACTTATTTCCTAATAACTGAACGTATGCACAAGTATGCAGAATTCGCCGAGGGAATGAGGCATGAGAGATATTTTGTTTCAAAGGAGACTATAGAGAAATTTAACGAAGATTCTAACTTGATTTATGATGATGGAAGTGCTAAAATCTATTACATTCATAAATAGGAGGGGATATCAATCAAAATTCTAATTTTAAAAAAAAATATTAATGGGTTATAAATTAAGAATTTAAAAAGGGCCTTAAAGTATATTTTTTTGTAATTCTTCTAACCTCTCTAATAAAATTAAATCTGCTTTACGTAATGTTAAAAGTTGGTTTTCAAAATCTTTTTTAAATCTGTACAAACGGACTTCCATTTTTTCTAATTCTTCTATCTTTTCCTGTAATTCTTTAATATTCTCCTTTAATTCCACGATTTCCTTGTTATCTATATCACTTTGTCCCATCGATTGTACCTCTTTAGTAAATAAGAATTAATCAAGATAAAATTATATTAGTTAGTTGCATAGCTTTTAAATTTAATCTCGTGTGATTTACCATTGTCACTAATGATGACAATTTTGGTCTCTAGATTATTATACCTATAAACGTTTTCAGTAATATTATTTTTTACAGAAATCACTCCTTTGCTAGTTGTTATTGTATAATTTCTTTCAATTTGCAGTACTAAACTATCTTTTTCATCTTTGGAACTATAATAAATCAAATATTCTTCCTCAGAGTTAGGTGAGAGTGTTACGTAAATTTTACCAGGGATCCCAGCTTTAAAGTTAAGTGATATTTCTTTGTATGCAATATCCAAGTTTCCGACAGCATTATAATTACGGTTAGGTGCTGCTAATCCGACAATATCTTGGGATTCCATATTTAATTTTGGCAATAGAATTTGGTTGTCCCATTCATATATCATTTCCTGAGTTTCAAAAGAGCTAGTCATCATAATTTCACCGGTGATTAGTTTTGTAGACCCTGAATCGTTAATATTTCTGAGGCTCATTTCCGACTTCCCACTAGCTTCCTTTTCCGTAGAGTTACTTATGGATTCTAAATCTTGATAGGTATTTGTATATGTCCCAATTTGGTTTAAAAGAAGAAATTTTTCGTCAGAACGAATATGGATGCTCTGATCGAATTTTTCAGGAAAAATGTTCAAGTTTCCATCGGGGCCCTGAATCATATGAGCTTCATTTGCTGTGAATGTATCAAGTAATTCCTTACTAGAACTGCCATTTTCAAAAATTCCCCAAGATGAAGATCTGGCCATAATTTCTATATTAATTATTTTCTGGTTACCCGATTTTAACGTGAATTCTCCACTTGCAATTTCAGAATTATTAAAAGTTGCAATATATTTATAAGAAGATGTTTGAGGTTCATTGGATGATATTACAAAATCTATAGGGTATTTTTTATCAACTTCCATCACCTCAGGAATCTTATCCGGATTTAAAAAATAAAGCTCAGTGTATCCTGTTGAGTTTACCGGTACGTCATCTGATGAAAACGCATAAATAACAATTAGGAAACCTACTATCGTAATACCTATTGTTGCGCGTTTAATTATTTGATCAACATCCATATCTGTCATATACTTTTAATATGAATTATTTAAGCGTTTCTTATTAGTATAGAATAGTTTTTACGGAATATCAAAATAACATCAACTTCTAATCCTTATGTTAAGGGATTTTCCATAATGTTTTTTTGATGTATTAAGGATTTACAATACATTGAATCAATATTCACGAATATTAATTTAAACATTTTTTATATGTCGAGTTAATTTCTTCAAATCTTCTCTGCCAATCCATATTAGCGGAGTATTCATATCCATTTTTAATTAGAATTATCCTTAATGAATCACTTGTTAAAACTTCTTTAATTTTTGTTGAAATTTCGTTGAGTTCGCAAAGAATACCATTTTCTCCGTTTATTATTTCCGATACACTACTATTTCTTGCGTTGACCCCTATAACAGGGGTTTTACATGCCATTGCTTCAACAATAGAAATACCAAATCCCTCTCGAGTTGAAGGTTGAACAAATATTGATGCAGATTTTATCTGTTTAATAACTTCCTTGTAGTCTATTTGACCTAAAAATTTAACTTTGTTATTTATACCGAGTGAATTTGCCATATCTTCTAATTCTCCTTTTGAAGGCCCTTCACCAACAATATTTAAAGTTGCATCGGGGAATACTTCTAGAACCTTTGGCATAGCATTTATCAAAACGTCAAGGTTTTTATGAGGGAGTAGTCTTCCTGCGTATAAAACTCTATTTTTAATTTTCTTTGATTTAATTGTGTTAATATATCGCAAGTTTATTCCATTTGGGATAATATCTATCTTCATTGGATTAACCCCAAGTTTTTTTATTAGGTTATCTTTCGTTTTAGTTGATACTGCTACAATCTTGTTTGGAAGATAGGAAGATATCTGTTCTATCGTCTTACCTATAGTGCGATATAACGCATTCTCCATGTATCTATCCCAGTATTTTCCCCAAACTTCATGCCAAGTAATTATTAGAGGGGCAGTCTCCCTCATGGCAATAATCTTAGCTGGAAAAAGATGAAGGAATGGAAATTGATTTGCTTCAATTATGTCAAATTTGTGTCTTTTTAAAATAATAGGAAACAAAGAAAAAGCAAAGCGCAATGCATCTCCTATAGATCTTCGTCCTTTCGTGTATAAGCCCTTTGGAACATTTAGGCGATGTATTTTAACTCCAAACACTTCTTCTTCTTTTGGGTAATCATACCATCGCATAGTGTAAACATGGACATCGTGTTTTTTTGCTAACCGTTTTGAAATCTCCCAGTACCTCCTCTCAGCACCCCCCATTAAATAGGGATAGAAAACATCAGATATAATACATATTTTCATTTTAATCTTTGATTCGCTTTAATAGAAGGATACTCATAAATAATCCTAAAAAAATTAATTGTATGCCGATAGCAGCAAGTGTTGAACCAAGAATTGCGGTTCTGAGCTCACTTAGTTCTCCAAATCCCCCTTTAATCCAATTCAAAACTATATTAAAATCTATTAAAAATCCAGCAAGAAATAAAATTGTACCTCCAAGTATCTCATATTCCAAAATATCATAACGAAGGAAAAATTTAGTAATTTTATCAGGTTTTACTAATCCAATCATAGATGCATAAATTTTAGCAAATAATCCAAGCGCTATAACTTGAAATCCAAGTATTACAAGAAGATTCCCAAGTATCATTGGATGAATATCCAAACCAAAATTACCAAAATTTAATGGTCCGCGAACTAAAAGTATAACCAGAACTAAACCTAGAAAAAAAAGAATGCTTCCGGGTAATATGAAAAGAGTAGTAGGACTATATAGCAGCATGAATCGTAAATGTCGCCATCCATCTTTTAATGAACTCATTTTAGTTTGTCCTGCTTTTCTAGGATGATATTCAATAGGAATCTCCGAAATTTTTAGCTCTTTGTGCTTTGCTTCAATTATCATTTCGCTGGCAAATTCCATTCCCGGAGTGCTAAGATCCAGTTTCCTCAGAGCGGGTCTAGATATTGCTCGTAGACCACAATGTGCGTCGGATATTTCTGCTTTAAACAGTAAGTTTAAAAGGAAGGAAAGGAGGGGATTACCAATGTACTTATGAGTCCAAGGCATTGCTTTTGGAAAAATCTTACCCTTCAATCTAGAACCTATTACTACATCGGAATTTCCATCTAATATTGGTTGGATTAGCGAAGGTATAGTTTCGAATGGATAGGTTCCATCAGCATCTCCCATAACGATAATGTCACCGGTCGCATTATTGAATCCTCGTAAGTAGGCATTTCCATAACCTTTATTAGGCTCAATAATTACCTTGGCACCTGCATTTCGTGCTTCTTCAGCTGATCTATCTGTTGATCCGTTATCTATTACAATTATCTCCCCAATCATTCCAATTTTCTTAAGAGCGTCTTTAGCCGTATAAATACATGAACCAACTGTTTTTTCTTCGTTTAAACAAGGCAATAGTACTGTTATTTTAGTCAATTTATCACTAGGTTAAATAATGCCTTCTTTATATATAGGTATATGGAAAGGTTTTAAATGTTTGAGGGATTATCTCGAATCATGAAGATTTCAGTTGTAGGTACGGGCTATGTTGGCCTTGTGACTGGTGTTTGCTTTGCAGACCTCGGACACAAAGTTATATGTGTTGACATAGATTCTGATCGAGTAAATAATATAAATTCGGGTATACCGCCTATTTATGAAGAAAATCTTAAGGGAATTTTAGAAAAGAATATTAAGGAGAGTCGAATTCAGGCCACTACTAGCTTGAAAAATGCTATAATGGATTCTGAAATATCCTTTGTAAGTGTTGGAACACCATCAGGACTACTTGATCATATTGATTTAAAGTATATTGATGAGGTATGTAAGGATATAGGAAAAATCATCAAAGATAAAAAAGAATATCATTTGGTAGTAGTAAAAAGTACTGTAATACCTGGAACTACTGAGCATTCTGTTCTCCCCATATTAGAGAGATATTCTGGTAAGAAAGTTGGTAAAGATTTTGGAGTTGCAATGAACCCTGAATTCCTCCGAGAGGGTAAAGCAATTCAGGATTTTTTAAATCCAGATAGAATAATAATTGGGTGTATAGATGAACGTTCCAAAATTCTTTTGCAAGAGTTATATTCCAATTTTGATAGTCCTATCTTGAATACTAATCCACGGACTGCTGAGATGATCAAATATTCGACTAACTCTTTTTTAGTTACTAAAATCAGTTTCATTAATGAGATCGGGAACATTTGTAAGCATCTGGGGATTGATGTATACGAGGTGGCTAAAGGTTTGGGGATGGACTCTAGGGTGTCGCCGAATTTTTTGGACGCTGGTCTGGGTTTTGGTGGCAGTTGTTTCCCTAAAGACGTTAAGGCATTAGTGGGTAAAGCCAAGGAGGTTTATTACCATCCAATTGTTCTAAATGCAGCACTAGAACTAAATGAGACACAACCTTTACGTATGATTGAGCTGTTAGAGCGTAAAATAAAAACTCTAAAAGAAGTTAATGTCATAATATTAGGCCTTGCTTTTAAACCAGGGACCAATGATATGCGTGAAGCTCCTTCAATAAAAATTATCCAACATCTTTTAAATCTTGGGGCCCATGTTCATGTAACTGACCCAGCAGCTTTAGACGAAGCTAAGAAGATTTTTAGTGGAAAAAATAACATAAAAATTTATACGTCTGCGAAAGAAGCTGTTAAACAAGGTAAATACATCAGTCATCGGGTGAGGCTTATCTCTATATTTAGGTTAGTGCTGAACAGATTTGGCATTAAATGTTTGGATATTGAACAACCGATTGACTTAGATTTACCAGGTACAA
>CAYZUE010000060.1:0-6912 GCA_964481825.1 Candidatus Hydrothermarchaeota archaeon
TACCGCCATCCTTGCAGCTTTCATTGCAAATCATACTGTTGCAGCTATGTTTTTGCCAGTTGGTATTGCATTAACTGTTAAAAGTGGCAAGGATTTAAGGAGTTTAGGTAAACTCATAATGTTCTCAATTGCTTACGGCACTGCTATAGGTAGTCTTGGAACTCCTTCTGGAGGTGCACGAAATGTCATTATGATTGAATACTGGCGTCAAATGTATGACATAAATATCGGGTATATAGACTGGATTTTGTATGCCTTCCCTATGGTATTGGTGATGATTCCCCTCACAACATTAATATTATTAAGAGTTTTTAAGCCTGAAGTAAAAGATTTATCTGTAGCAATGAAAAGCATCGAAAAAGAAGTAGGTGATAAAGGTAAAATGGGGGAGAATGAATGGTTGTCAATCGGGATTTTTTTCGTAACTTTAATTATGTGGATTACTGTAGGTGAGACAATAGGCCTTGGCTTTGTTGCTATCATTGGTGCAACTCTATTTATTATTTTTAAACTTGTTGATTGGAATGATTATAATAGGGGTACGGATTGGGGAGTAGTACTTCTATATGCTGGAGCTATTTCTCTTGGTTTGGCTATGAAAAATACAGGAGCAGCACGTTGGCTTGCGGAGAGCTTTTTAACTGTCTTGACTCCAATAGGAGCAGATTCTGGGTTACTTCTAGTGGCTGCTGTAAGTATCCTTGTTATGATAGTATCAAATACCATGAGTGATGGTGCGGCGGTAGCAGTAACCGGACCAATTACTTTAAATATGGCTGCAATTTCAGCAACAAGTCTGATGAGTGTTGGTTTTGCAACAGCCATCTCTTCAGCTTTTGCTTATCTTCTTGTAGTTGGTACACCATCTAATGCAATTATTTATGCAAGCGGCTACATAAGGTCTACTGATTTCGTAAAGGCTGGATCTTTAATGGCAGTTATGTCTATAGCTGTTCTTTTGATTATGGCTATGACTTGGTGGAAAATTCTAGGAGTGAATTAAATGAGGATTTTATTATGTATCCGCGATTCAGTGTATTCTGAATCGGCTATTAAATGTGGGGGTTTACTGGCTCACAATCTAAATTCAGATATCACGGTTATGACGGTAATGAAAACAATTTCTTCAATTTATCAGAGTAGGATATCTAAGACTCATGAAAAGCTGCAAGAATGGGGTCTTGATCTTCCTCAAACTTTAGTTTTAAAGGAAGCTAGGAAAATACTCAAGGATATTGGATTGGATGTAGAGGCTAAAACAACTGGGGAGATGGTTCTTCATGAGACTGATAGTGGTGTACATGAACTAAAGGCTGGCGGATCCCACGGTAAATTAGTAACATTAAAAGTAAGGCATGGGAAGCCAACAGAAGAAATAATTGAAGAAGCAGAGGAAGGTAATTATGATTTAATTATTGTTGGTAGGACCCAAAAAGAAGGGGTCGAAAAAACTGTTTTTGGAAGTGTTGCTACCGATATCACTGCATATTCTAAAATCCCGGTATTGTCCGTGAAAACACAGGTTCCAATAAAAAAAATACTCACTTGTACCGACGGTTCCAAAGACGCAGAAAACGCGGAAATTTTTTCAGGTTACTTAGCTCAAAATTTAAAAGCTGATCTTACTCTCTTATCAGTCATCCCAACGATTAAAAGAACAATAAATCCTCCTGAAGATGTTGCTAAAAGCGTATCTAAAGATGCTCTTAATTCTGGAAAGAAAAAGCTAGAAAAATACTTTAATTTAAATGTTAAAACAATTCTAAAAAATGGACATGCTGTTGATCAAATTATAGAGGAATCTAAAGGATACGATTTAATTGTTCTAGGTTCAAGAGGATTGAGTAAAATTGAAAGGATGCTTGTTGGTCATGTATCCCTCAACGTAGAAAAATTAGCTACATCCAATGTCCTCGTTGTGAGAAGTTGCAATTTATGTGAACTCATCAAGAGTCAATTGTAACACATCTTTCTATAATGATAAATCTTCTAAAAAAATATTTTATAGATCCCATATACACAGGTATTGGTTATAATCTTTACAATACCTTAGTCTATGGTCTGGTATTAGGTACTGCAATTATATTGAGTTTTAAAATAGTAGAGAAGTTTAAAATACAAATAGACTTTAAGTTTTTACTTGCCCTTATTCCATTTCTAATACTAGGTTCCATGCTCCGTACTCTCGAAGATGCTGCAATTCTTCCAAAAACAGCATTTTTAATCTCCCCTGGAATTTTTTTCACTATTTTTGGGATTCTTATTTTAGCATCCGCGGGGGCTTATATTATCCAGAAAAAAATTGGATATAATTTTTATAAAGTTTTAGGAATCAGTGGGTTAGTCATAATTTTTTACCCAACATTTATAATCTTCAAGAATATTCAAATATATTTTCCTATTTTCTATATTAGTCTTGGACTTATTGCATCTACAGCTTCTATTTTAGGAATCATCAAATACTGTAATATATCTTATTTGGAAGGATTATGGGTTAAAATTATCATTGCAGCTCATATGTTTGATGCTAGCGCAACTGTTGTGGCAGTTGAAATATATGGTTACTGGGAAGAACACTATATTGAAGGTTCGATAATAGAAAGTATGGGTACTAGCTTAATACTTTACCCTTTAAAAGTTCTAGTACTTTTTACTGTAATATATGCAATTCAGAAAATTTTATATGAAAAAAATACCATAAATTTTTGGTATCTTTCCATTTTTATTTTAGGATTTTCTCCAGGTTTGAGAGATCTTTTAAAAATAATGTTAATTGGATAATATTTTCTAGATTAATTTATCTCTTAAACTTGCGTGGAGAAAACTTTCGTGGAGGAAGTTTTTCTTCACTCAAAATATTTCCTCGGTACGTGTTTTTGCAGATGCAAAGAGCAACTTCATATGTAAATCTAACCCCCCTCTGAACAGTGTTTATTTTTCCAACTATCTTACTATTTTCATAAGACTCTCCACAGTAAGAGCATCTAATCTCCCTTTTTGTTTCTTCCATTTTAATCACTTCATCGATAAAAAGAAGGCAATAAAATTAGTAAAAAGTCTTCTTTTCTGTTCTACTGATTCCTAATGTTTATAAAAGTTATTGCAAATATCAATCCTCCACTAAAAAGTTATAAACTTCCTGGATGGTTTGCCTATTTTTTTTAGGACATACATTTTTTTTTCAAAATTTTAAAGTTTTGAGGCATTAATCTGACCACTTCTTATAGCATGATCTGCCAGGGTTATAGCTACCATTGCTTCGCATACTGGAAGTACTCGAGGAGCAATACAGGGATCATGTCTACCTTTAATACTGATAGTTGCATCCTTCATATTCTCTAGGTCTATTGTTTTCTGTTTCTTTGAAATGGAAGAAGTTGGTTTAACCGCAGCTCTTATTATTATTGGCATTCCATTTGAAATACCCCCTAATAATCCTCCCGAGTTATTTGTGCTAGTCCAAATTTTTCCCCTTTTTAGTATTATAGCGTCATTATTTTCGGATCCAAACTTCTTAGTTGATTCAAAACCTGTTCCAATTTCAACTCCTTTTACAGCGCCAATAGACATTATAGCCTTTGCCAAATCTCCGTCAAGCTTGTCAAATACAGGTTCACCAAGGCCAGGCGGGACATTAAGGGCTAAAATTTCCACTATCCCCCCTACGGAATCCCCATTTTTTTTCGCTTTTAATATCTCTTTTTCCATAATAGTTGCAATTTTTAAATCTGCACATTTGATAGGATTTTTATCTACATTTTTCTTTATATCATCAATTCCAGTTGATTTAGCACGTATTCCGTGAACTTCTATAACATGGCCTACAATCTCAATTTCGATATTTGAAAGGAGTTTTTTAGCTATTGCACCGGCAGCTACCCTGCCAATTGTCTCTCTTCCACTAGCTCTCCCTCCTCCTCTCCAGTCGAAGTGCCCATATTTCATCGCATATGTTAAGTCTGCATGATTTGGTCTAGGTTTGTGCATTAATTCAACATAAGGTGAAGAATCAACATCCATATTGTGGACAATCATAGTAATAGGAGCGCCAGTGCTCTTGCCTTCAAATATCCCTGAAATGACTTCTATTCTATCCGCTTCTTTACGAGTGGTTGAAACAGTGGTTTGCCCAGGGCGTCGCTTATTTAGTTCACTTTGAATTTCATAATTCTCAATCTTTAATCCTGACGGACATCCATCTACAACTACTCCGACGGCTGTTCCATGCGATTCTCCAAAAGTGGTTACCCGAAATAAATTTCCAAAGTTGTTACCTGACATACCCACTTGGATTATATTTGATAGATATATAAAATCTATGCGAAATATTAAAAAGTTTCTAGTATAAAATCTGCAATATGGCCGATATTGGGAAAACTTTAAACATTTTAGATACTATTGACAAGAATTTTCGGGTGGAGTTAGAGAGAATTGAAAGAGAAATCTTATCAAGTATTCCAAATTCCAGCCCTTCACTTCTACATAATGCTTCAGAGCATTTAATTAATAATGGAGGGAAGCGCATTAGGCCTACCCTTTTAATGTTATCACAAAAAACTTTGAACTCAAAAGTGGATCTAAATCAAATTCTCCCAGTTGCTGTCGCAATTGAGTTGATACATACATCAACGATAATTCATGACGACATTATTGACTGCAGTTCTCTCCGCAGAGGTGGTCAAACAGTAAATGCTCGTTGGGGAGATGATGTGGCTTTAATTGCAGGAGATTTAATTTTTTCAAGGGCGTTTGGTCTCATTTCATCGTATGAAGATAAAAGGATTTCAGATTCTATTTACGATGCGTGTAAGAAACTAGCTGATGGTCAAATTCTAGAAACGATTCACACGGGTGATACTAATATGACGGAAGAAGTATATTTAGAGATAATTGAAAGGAAAACAGCTTCGCTTTTTGAAGCTTCTACAAGGTGTGGTGCTATTTTGGGGGGAGGAAATAAAAAAGAGGTTGAATCTCTATCAAGATACGGTTTCTTAATAGGTACTGGTTTTCAAATGACTGACGATGCACTCGATATTAGTGCGGGCGAATTTCAACTTGGAAAGCCAGTGGGGGTAGACGTGACTCTGGGCAAGCCAACTTTCTTAATTCTTCATGCTTTAAGAAAGGCTTCTGTAAAAGATAAAAAATTCCTTGAAAGAGTTCTTAATAAGGGTGATGTTACTTTAGATGATATCAATAAAGCTAGGGACATTATAAAGCGTAATAACTCACTCGAATATGCCTTTAATCGATCTAACTCCTTTATTACCCAGGCTAAGGATGAGATTAAACATTTTAAAGAATCTAAAGCAAAAGAAGCTCTTCTTCGCATAGCCGATTACGCAATTAATAGGGGGTCTTAATGACTAAAGATACACATCTTACTAATTGGCAAATCCAAGTTCTAAAGCTTCGATTTAAAGGACAAACACAGGTTGACATCGCCAGAAAATTCAAAACTTCAAGGGCAAATATCTCAGCGACTGAAAAGAAAGCAATGATAAACATTGAAAAGTCGAAAAACACATTGAATTTGGAATTAATGCTGAGGACAGCTCTTTTATTTACAGTCAGTCCTGGAGAGGATCTTAATGATGTCGTAACTAAAATTTATAATAAAGCAGATTCTAATAAGATTCATATTACTAAGAATTTTCCGGCTTTAGCTAATCTCATTCAAAAAAAGGGTCAAGGGAAGATAGATGGGCGATTTGTTAGAAAAAAGATAGATATAGCAATTACAGAAGAGGGAGATATCCTAATTAGGTAGATTATTAAATCAACTTTGTACAACTTAGTTCAATTTATGGGCATATACGTAAATTAGAACAATGTTACTTCAACGACGTTTCCTTTATTCAAATCATTTTTCACTATAGTGTACCCATCTGCAATTGTTGCTCTGATTGAAGATGCTATAGTAGATACATTATAAAGTTCTCCAGGATTTATTAGCCTCATATGTGACTTAGGAAATCCAACAGGATAAGCGGTACCGTTTTTACAATGGACAAACACAATGTTTGCCATGTCCATTGTATCACTATCTTTTACATTTAGTTTTATCGTTTCTCCAATCTTAGCTTTTAAGGTTGGTTTAAAAATATTCCCTAAGAAGTATCGTTTTAGGTTAAGTTCAATAGCAGTAAATGCTCCTGTAGGTTTCCCTGGTAATCCAAAAACCGGCCTATCGTTTATTATTCCTATGGCAATTGGTTTTCCAGGGCGAGTTTTAACTTTATAAAGAATCATATTCCCAAGCTCATTCATGGCCTTTAAGGTGTAGTCTTTTTCCCCTACAGATACTCCGCCACTGGTAATTGTTGCATCGTATTTAGTAGTTTTTAATAGGACTTTCTTTATTTTTTCAAGATCATCGGGTACGGCTCCCAGATAATTCACTTTACATCCCCATTCCTTAAGAAAGGCCATTATCATGGGAGCATTAATATCTCGGTTAATTCCATTACAAATCTCATTGCCAGTGGAAAAAATCGCCACTATAGGTTTTTTAAAAACTTTAACTTTATCGATGTTAAGATCGTTCAGAAGACCTACTTCCTGCGGCCTTATTCTGTGTCCCTTCGTTAGAATCATATCCCCTTTTTTGTAGTTACTACCAGCTTTAACCACCTTAGTCCCTTTTTTTATGGCTACACCAAAGAGTAGATTACCTTTAATTTCAGCATCTTCAAGACGTAGAACAGCATTAGATCCTTTTGGGAGGAAGGCACCAGTTGCAATTGCCATAGCTTCTCCCTTTCTAAGCATTGGAATATTATTGCTCTTTTCTCCAGCATATATTTTGTAAACAATTTTTAAGGGATAACTTTGGCTATCCTCCGCTTGTAACGCATATCCATCATAGGATGCTAAATTATGTGGGGGTGAAATTCCCTGTGAAACTAA
>CAYZUE010000061.1:0-6901 GCA_964481825.1 Candidatus Hydrothermarchaeota archaeon
ACCTACTGCACCTATAGCGCCTATAACCATACCTATTCTGACTACATTGCGAAGACCACCGTCCGATATTCCTGGTTTATAGTACTTCACAAAATCAACAGCTAGAATACTTCCGACAGCCATGTAAGCTGCATCAAGTGATGACATACCTGCTGCAAACAGAACCATCATGTACGCTATGGCTGCATATCCAACTCCAATGTGAGATGTTACCCAAGATGCGACAGCTGCTCCATCGCCTCCAAGATCTGTCATCAGGTTAGCACCCATTGCAATACCTATAATTCCGAAGTATCCGAACAAGATAATTTCAAGAGTGACCCATATTATACACTGAATAAAGGAATTTTCAACTGCCTTCCTTTTCATGGACCAGACTCTCTGCCAAAATGCTTGTTCGCAAATAACGCCTGAAATCAGTCCGTAATTACCTAATATCCCATATTCTACAATGGTTTTTGGATCCATAAGGGTCTGGTATCTTATTGGGGTTTGCATCATTCTTTCGGCAATCCAAGTTGTTCCTCCGACCTGATGAATGGCCGTAGCCAAAGCTATGAAACCGAAGATACAAATCATCCAATACTGGATTGTACTTATAACAGCTACTCTCCACATTCCTCCGAATATAGCATATGCTAAAACTCCGAAAGCAATCAGATATACAGATGGCCTAAAGTCAAATCCAAACATGGTCATTAGACCTAGTGATACACCCTTGATGTTAATTGAGGCGAATCCAATAGCACCTAATATCAAAAACAGAGCGAATAAGAATCGTCCTAGATTTCCTAATCTAACTCGAGCATACTCAGCTAACGTGTATCCCCCTGGCATTACATTTCGTATATACCTAGTAAAGGGAACAATTAACGCGAACGCTGGGATTTGAGGTAGACAGAACCACCATAGTCCTGCAAAACCAAAGAGGTATGCTACAGCACCAGATGCTGCAATTCCCATAGCCCACATCCAAGTTGCGGATACAGACGCAATACCCATACCCAAACCAACGTTTCTCTCTGCTATCAAAAACGTATGCGTGTCCTTAGCCATATATTGATTGATTACTAATCCTATAATTAGGTAAATAACCAACAACATTATTGCTAATCCTGCTCCAAGTGCCGGTGAAAACAGAGTTGGTTTAACTATATCTTCAGCCAATGGTAGTTCGTGTTCACTACCGGGGACACCTTTAAGCGGACCAGCTTCAACCGCAGCCATAGAACTCAAAAGTAAGAGACCTACAACTGTCATTAAAATTTTTCCATTCATTGCCCACCAATTCCTCCTTTAATTAATCACATATATTCATTCTATAATCAATTTAGTCGATTCGGAGACCTAATTCTTTCCTCATTTCTCCTTTAACCTTCTTATATACTTTGTTAAGTTTATCCAATGGTTCAATAGTATCCAAATCATAGCATTCTTGGAACAACCATCCCATTTTATGGGCGGTTCTATCGTTTATGAACTTTTGATATTTACCTAAACATTTGATTACCATCTCATTGGCTTCTTCTCTCTTCAAATCAGCTTCACCAACGGCTCTGCCGACTTCAGCGGCAAATCTTGCGCCGATACCTGCAGCACAATTAGTTCCACCACTCTGCTCACCAGTGCCTCCAGAAGTACCTGCACCTAAACTTACAGATCCTATCGCACCTGCTGCAGTCTCCCAGAAGTATTCATATCCTATTCTAGAAGTCATTTGCCAAGCCGCTCCTAAAATAGATGGTATTTTAGTATGCTTGTGCATTGCTGCAACTGCCCAGTTAGCAACGAACAGAGAATATTTACTAGAGTTACTGAAGTATAAAGCATCTGTCGGCCAAACACCCAACATTGTAGGCTGATACAATGTTTCGTAAGCAATTAATTCAGCTAAACAATTAACAGCTGAAGTTGCTGCTGCACCAGGTATACTACCTATATAAGCCATTCCAATACCCCAAGTTTGGGAACCAAATTGATGCCACATGAGTGCTCTACACATCTCATCATAATTTGTTTTCAGATGAGGCTGGAGATAAACGTGGTGTGCATCCCCAGGATTAATACCTGGACCATAAGTACCCATCATCTCTGCTTGAAGACTAATTGGCATACTTGCACCATCGTGTAGATACGGTCTTCCACCTCTCCTACAAACGTCCTTTACTTTAGATACCCTCTTCATCTCCGACATCATCTCGAAGGGAGAAAAAGGTTTAATATCAACACCGTCAAGGTGAGCAATTACACCCTGAAAATGCATCATATCAACCATAGGTTCCTTTACGAAACTCATACCTACTTTCTCATAGACGTCATCAGTTATAGGTCCTAAAATTCGTCCCATAGCAACATTAGGATTCTTACCGCTATTTCTGACACCATAATCCTCTAAGCCTCTATGTTTCCATGTATATTCATCTGTGTGAGATCCTACAGTAACCTTCTTAGGTACATGGTACATTGCATCATTAACTTCATCTTCTGTAAAGTAAATGACTCTCTCAGTATTTTGACATAAAACTCCGCATTTAACAACAAACTCTTTTGCAGCCTCCCAAATATTGTCAATAGTTTCATTATTGCAAGGTACAACTTCACTAGGAAGTCCATTGGTACCCTCTTCATACTTGAAACCATATTTCTCGCATGTCTGTTTCAACAACGGATAATAATGCCTAGTCATATACTCCTTCTCAAACATTATAGGACCGGTCTCGACCCTTCTCCAAAAATCTAGAAATTTACCTTTCATTTTATATCTCCCATCAATCTTTTCCAAGTAATTTCATTGCCATTGTTCTAGCTTCCACTGCATCTTTACCCCATCCGTCAGCACCAATACGCTCGGCCCATGCCATGGTAACAGGTCCACCGCCAACCATTATTTTGTATTTGTCAGCTAAACCTTTTGCTTCTATAAAATCTACCAAGTCTCTTTGTACAGGCATGGATGTGGACATTAATGCAGAAGCACAAATTATATCGGCTCCTAGCCTTTCTGCCTCTTCTATAAAAACCCTTGGAGCAACATCGGTACCAAGATCGGTGACATCGAAACCAGATGTCATTAAGAACATTTCAACCATATCTTTACCAACACTATGGATGTCCCCTTGAACTGTTCCATGAATTACAGTTCCCATTTTCTCGATTTCTTCCCCAGTCTCCTCCAGAGCTTTTTCAATATGCACCATTCCCCTTTTAACACCATCGCCGGCTAACACTAACTCAGGTAATGCAACTTCCATTTTTTCGAATAACTTACCAAGATAGTTCATAGTTTCTCCAATGACAGCTACAGTTTCAACCGCACTTATACCTGCATCGCACATTTCTTTAATTGCAGCTTCTATTCCATCTTCATCAAAAGTCTTAATTTTTTCACGAAGATTGTCACTTAACTCATCTTTATTGGCCATTAATTTGCCTCCACCAATTGTATTCCAAATATTTTTATCACCTTTAGAAATTTTTTATTATATTGAATAGAAGATTAAATCGGCATGTTATTATTTAAACTTTTCGTTATAATTGATTTAATTCAAAAGAAACTAGGATATTAGAATAAAATTTTTAGTATAGCTTAACATATTGGAAATTATCTAATTTATTATAATTTTAGTAGAAATTACTGTATATAATGTATAAATAATGCAAAGTATATATATATGTGCGAATTAACAAAAAAATTGATATGATTTAGGAAATTATCTAAATTAGACAGATTTAGAAAACTTTTAAATGTATTTAGTCCTTAGTAAAATAAAATTTGATTTGGGAAATTATTAAGTATGCATACAAAGGATTAACCATAAAAAATAAAAAAAAACAGTTCTTCTGTTTCCCATTTAATGTATAAATATTATATATACAGGTAAATAAAAAAAAAATGTGCAGTATCTAGGATAAATACACAAATAGACTGCAGGAAATAAAAAATGACAGACGAGATAAAAGAAATTAAAAAAAAGAACAGGATAATTGGAAGAGATAATGAGCTTATGTTGGCCTTATCTGCTCTTGAAGCTAATAGACATATTCTCATTGAAGGCGCAGTGGGCGTTGGTAAAACCGAGATATCTAAAGCCCTTACCGATCATCTTGGAAGATCCTTTTGTAGGATTGACGGTGATGAGGGATACACTGAACAGAAACTAATAGGATGGTTTGATCCTCCTAAAGTAATATCACTTGGTTACACTTGGGATTCATTTGATGAAGGACCGATAATAAACGCTATGAAAGATGGTTCAATATTATTCATTAATGAAATCAATAGAATGCCGGAAGGTACTCAAAACGTCCTACTCCCTGCTATGGATGAGAGAAAAGTAATAGTTCCAAAATTAGGGGATGTAGTAGCCAAACCGAACTTTAGAATAATTGCAACACAAAATCCAGAAGAATTTGTAGGTACTGCACCTTTAAGCGAGGCTATTAAAGATAGATTCATTTTAATAAGACTTGAATATCAAACAGAAGAGGAAGAGAGAAAAATAGTAAAGAAAGAGACCAATTGTAAGGATGACGCGCTTATAAATTTAGCTGTAGGAATTATTAGAAAAACCAGAGAACATCCTGATATCAGCAGGGGATCTTCTATTCGAGGGGCAATTGATTTAATTAAGATGGTACAGAAATTTAAGGATAAGTTCTCTCTCAATGACGATAAATTGTTAGAGCTTACAAAAATGGCTTTGGCAACTAAGATAGAGATGCATGACAGGTCATTTAAGCAACTTGAGCAAGTGATTAAGCAGATTATTTCAGAAGTAAAAGAAGTAAAAGAGAAATCCGATTCTAAAAAAAAAAAAATAAACCTGTGAAACAAGCTCAATATATTGGTATTGAACTGGAAAAAAAAGAATATTTAGACAGAGCTTTTCTAAAATTTATTAAACAAAACAATTCTGGAGATGAAGAAAATAGTGACACTGGGCCTTTACTTTTTACTGAAAAAAAAGAACTGATAAAATGGCCCATGATAAAATTTTACAGCAAAATTGGTGCTACATTAGATAAAAATACAAAAGAAACAGTAAAGTGGGCTGTAATCAGATCAATATTAGCTCTTTCTAGAGGAATAGTTGGAACTGGACTTAGGCCATCGATTAAAATTAGAAAACCATTCAACCCAGGCATGAACGAAATTGATCTGGAGATGACTTTAGAAAACTATTATGGGAAGAAGCATTTAGACTATAATGATATTGTATCCCTAGAAAAAAAACCTAAGAAATTTGCGGTTACTTTGATGCTTGATATAAGCAATTCTATGAATTTTGAAAAAATATCGATTGCTGCAATTGCAATTGCAAGTCTATCTTACAAGCTTCAAAATGATTATTATTCAATTATTTCTTTCAATGAAAATGCAGAAATTATAAAGCCAATTAACAAAGACTGGAGAGTAGAAAAATTAGTTGATAAAATTCTGAATCTTAAAACCGGAGGATTGACAAACATAAATCAAGCTTTAGAAAAAGGTCTAGAAGAACTGAATGCTTCGAGCATATCTAAGAATGCTCGAAGACGAACAGGAATCCTTGTAACAGATGGATGGGTAACAGAAGGTCCTGATCCAAAAGAAACGGCCAAGAAATTCGAGAGGCTCCATGTAATAGAGATACCGCCTGGATGTGTAGATGATGAATTGTGTTACAAAATGGCAAAGCTAGGCAAAGGACGGTATATTAAGGTGCGAGATTTTTTTGAACTAACTAGAATTGCAAAGATCGTTTAAGAATCTTAATTAACAATTCTACGTTACTCAAAAGCCAATCAAATCAAACTTTACCAAATTCCTTAGTTGCATTAACCAACGCAAGCATGTTTTCTTTAGAAATCTCAGGCCAAATATCACAACCCGGCATTATTCCATCTACTCCTGCCTCGATAGCTTTCTGTACATTTTCCTTAATGACATCAGGTTTAGATTGAACAAGCACATTATATGCATCGATATTTCCAAGGATTACAGCATCTTTTCCGAGCTTTTCTCTTGATGCAGAAATGTCATTTCTTTGTTCAACACTAAGAGCTTCTGCTCCGCACGCCTGCATCATCTCTATTATAGGATTGGTATCTCCACACATATGTAAAATTCTGGGACCTGGTAGGCCTTCAATAAGCTTTTTTAATGGGGGTACAATAAGACTATTAAACATCTTTGGACTTATTATATCGGAAGGGGCACCCATTTCACGTACCGTAATATAATCCGCACCAGCATCTTTGTAATGCTTAGCTAAAGCGATGAGGGGTGGGATTAAGCCCTCTAATATTTCTGTTACTGCTTCTTTTTGCTTAAATGAGTTTTTCAAAAGATCATTAAGATCCATAAGCTGTCCAGCCATGGTATATGGTCCTAAAATATATGTGCCAATTGCTATTTTATCACCCCAATTTTTTTGAAGCAATCGTAAAGCATCAGCAACCACCGGAATCCTGCCTCTTTCTAAAAAATCGTCAGGAACCGATACCTTATCCCCCGTCTTTAATACCTTAGTCTTAACAGTTGGATAAAGAATCCCCTCAGTATGTTCATAATAATTTATATTACATCCAAATGCTTCAGCCTCAACACCCAAGTCAAAAGGAACTACTGCTGTCTCGTATCCGTATAAATCATACGATGAACTAGCAGCATTCGCCATTTGTTCAGCATTTTTATGAACTTCTTGAAAAGCTGCACCATATTTCTCTAAACCAGGAACAGTTATATTTCCCATTCCACTAAAGCACGGTACTCTATCAACTTTCTCTCCATTTAACAAACCTAAAACTCTTTTTTTGGAAGACCATTCATTTGACATATTAGACCTCATTTATCTTTTTTTTTTGCTTTCACATAATTATCAGTATCTTATATACTTTTTCCATTGAAGTATACTAATCA
>CAYZUE010000062.1:0-6769 GCA_964481825.1 Candidatus Hydrothermarchaeota archaeon
TAAATTATGGAGTACAAGAGGGTTCTGGTCATTTGTATTGACCGTGACGCCGACGTTACAACCAAAATAGGTGAGGAAGGCCCAATTTATGGTAAAGAATCTGTTTTATCAGTTGCTACAAGACTTGGTTTAGCAGATCCAATAGAAACTGATACTAATGCCCTTTTTGAAGCTATACGTATTTATGATAAATATAAAAATGAAGGCGTTTCTTCAGAAGTTGTTGCAGTATTAGGAGATCCTGAACTTGGTTTAAAATCCGATACAAAGCTTTCTCACCAAATTGATGAAGCTATAAAGAAATACCGCCCTGATGGAGCTGTACTTGTTAGCGACGGTGCTGAAGACGACCATATTCTACCGATAGTTGAATCTCGCATTAAAATTATTTCCGTGAGAAGAGTAATTGTAAAACAAAATGAAAAGCTAGAGAGTACTTATTACCTTCTTCAAGATTTTTTAAAAGATATAGTAAAAGATCCAAAATTAGCTCGACTTTTTATCGGTGCTCCTGGTGTAGCAGCTGTTCTCTACATGCTATTAGGAGAAAATGGATGGAGATTAATAGTAGGTATCGTTGGAGTTTTTTTGTTAATCAAAGGTTTTAGCCTTGAAAATTTATTTGAAAAAGGAACTAAAGAATTGAGAGCTTCATTTGCAACTGGAAGAATCAGTTTTTTTACTTATGGTGTTTCATTATTAATAGCTATATTAGGTATTGTTGTGGGTTATGATAAGCTTAGTAACCTAGGTGTCCCTATCTCAAATCTACCTAATTCTGCCCCTATAATTATTAATGGATCGTCTAATCTTATTGCTTTAGCGGCTATTATAGCACTGATTGGTAAGAGCATTGATGCTATCCTAGAAAAAGAAAGTCTACTGAAATACATACTTTTAGCAGTTTTTGTTATCGCGTTTAGAATAATTATTGAGGGTATATATCTATTCTTAATTGGGGATATTACTTATCTTTATCTTACCCTAATGATTATTGTGGGATTAGTAGTCTCCTTTATATCTTTGGTAATAATTAGGTCTACTTGGAAAAACAAGACAGGGAAAAATCTTAATTCAGATTGAAAAACCATATAAATAATCGAATCTCTCTGGTAATGTATGGTTTTAGATGATGATTATTTAAACAAAGTTTCTGATTTAGTAAATCAGAAAGATTTTAAAAATCTTAAAATTAAATTCAAAGATATTCATCCTTATGACCTATCTGAAATTATTCAAAATTTAAAAATTGATCAAAGAAATGAAATATTAACAGTTTTACCTGATAAAATTTTAATTGAACTAATTCCAGAATTACCAGAAGAAATACAATTAGAATTTGTAGAAATTCTCTCTCCAAGACTTGCTGCTAGATTACTAACATCTATACCCCCTGATGAGATGACTGACGTTTTAGGAGATTTAACAATAGAATCTAGACGTAAAATTGTTAGTTATTTTTCAAAAGAAAAATCAAGTGAAGCTAGAAATTTATTAAAGTACCCTGATGACACTGCAGGAGGCTTAATGACAACTGAATTTGTAGCTCTTCCAATGGAAACAACTGTTAGTGAAACAATTAAGTACATTAGGGA
This sequence comes from Candidatus Hydrothermarchaeota archaeon, assembly GCA_964481825.1. GTDB lineage: Archaea > Hydrothermarchaeota > Hydrothermarchaeia > Hydrothermarchaeales > JALUUU01 > CAYZUE01. Next base: position 1,596 of record CAYZUE010000062.1, read on the forward strand.
AAATACTAAAGATTTTGAAGCTGTTTATTATGTATATGTGTTGAGCAATAAAAAACTCATTGGAGTTCTATCTCTAAAAAACCTTGTTCTTGCAGCTTCAAGTTCTCAACTTGGAAATATAATGAATCCCGATGTAATAAAAGTTCCCTTTGATATGGATCAGGAGGAAGTATCCCATATTATTGCTGATTATGATTTACTTTCAGTACCTGTTGTCGATAATGCTAAAAAATTATTAGGGATTGTAACAGTTGACGACGTAATTGATGTAATAGAGGAAGAAGTCACAGAAGATATTGCGCACCTTGCTGGTACAGAAGTGAAAATAAATAAGATGGTTGATGCACCTGCACATTTGGTTGTTCGTGCAAGATTACCTTGGCTAATTTTTGCTTTGATAGGGGGACTTCTCGCAGGTTCTGTTATTGAATTTTTTAATGAAACACTTAGTTCAGTAGTTTTATTAGCTATTTTCATACCGGTTATTATGAGTATGGGTGGAAATGTTGGAATTCAATCGTCTACTGTATTTGTTAGGGGAATTGCTATTGGTGAGATTAAAGAACCTTGGAAATATTTTTTTAGAGAAATAAAGATAGGTCTGCTAATGGGCCTATTAGTAGGTATAACCATAGGACTAATCGCCCATTTTTGGAAAGGTATGCCTTCCCTGGGTTTCATTGTAGGAGCATCTATGTTTTCAACAATAATATTAGCTACTACAATTGGTATTGCTATACCTAAGATGTTTGATAAACTTGGAGTTGACCCAGCTATATCTGCAAGCCCCTTTGTAACTACTATTGAGGATATAATGGGACTACTAATTTATTTTAGTATAGCCACTTATTTATTCATTGTAATTTAAGGTTTTAGAGATGAACTTAGCATTAATCGGAGGAACTGGATTATACAACTCTGAATTATTCCAAGCAAGTACTAAAAAGAAAGTTAAAACACCATTTGGAACGGTTAAAGTATATCAAGGAAAAAAAGGGGATAATAAAATAGTTTTCCTCCCTAGACATGGAAAACATCATTCAATACCACCTCATAAGATTAATTATAGAGCTAATATATATGCACTAAAAATACTCGATATTTCAAGGATAATATCTGCAAATTCCGTTGGAAGCATTAATCCTAACCTGCATCCAGGAGACATAGTAATACCTCATGATTTCATAGATTTTACTAAACATAGAATTTTAACATTTTACGATGAAGAAGCTGTTCATATAGATGTTAGCACTCCTTATTGTAATGATATTAGACAAAATATTATCAAATCTCAAGCTACAATTGTGCCTCAGGGGGTTTATGCATGTACCGAAGGCCCTCGGTTTGAAACTCCTTCAGAAATTAAAATGCTACAGACCTTAGGCGCTGATGTTGTTGGGATGACTGGTATCCCAGAAACTACTTTAGCAAGGGAAATGGGCTTATGTTATGCTTCAGTTTGTACAGTTACAAATTATGGCGCAGGAATGTCTGACCAAAAGCTAACTTCGAAGGAAGTTGTAGAAATGATGGGGAAGAATACTGGAAAGATTAATGATATTTGTAGGGAAATAATTCAAAGCTTACAAAATGATAAACGCTGTCAGTGTAAAGGGTCAATAGAATTAGCTAGAGTGAAATAATATGGATAAAATAAAGGTTTTTTCATTAAATTGTCATAAATCTATCGGAAATGAGGTTATAAGTAACTATAATAACTTACAGGTATTAGATTCCCGATATGTTGCTGATAAAGAACATCTTGAATTTGCCATAATTCAAGCAATAAGATCATTTAAAAGGAAAAAAATGATTAGTAAAAATTTAATGATGGAAATAATGTTGAAAGCTAGTGCTCAGCGACAGATTAGCAAAGCTATTGAAATATTTGGAGTAAAAAAATCTAATTTAGTTTATATATTAACTGAAACCCTACCAGTTAAATTAATGAGAGAATACAAGTGTAATGAAGTTAAAATATTATTTAATAAAAAAAAATATGTGGATTTGAAAAAGCAATTTAAAATATCAGATAACGAAATAAGTGTTATTGCTGGCACAAATTCTAAGGAACGCGAATCAGTTCTTAAAATGATTATTAAAGAAAGGATTGCCTTATTAGAAGCTAAGTAAGCCGATAATTTTTTTCTCTTCAAATATAAGGTTATTACTCATAATAATAAATTAGATAGCTATTTATGTATTATATTAAATAATTATAATAATGTTTGACCTTCCAGTGAATGAAGATGTGCGAAAATTAAGGCTTAAAGCAGGGTTAACTCAGACGGAATTAGCCTCACGTGCTGGAGTGAGCCAATCGGAAATAGCTAGGATTGAATCAAATGACATAGACCCTAGATTATCTACACTGCGGAAAATTTTTAACGGTATCAAATCTAAAATGATTAAGCCTGGCATCTGTGCAAAACACATTATGAAATCCCCTGTAATACATGCAAAACCTGAAGATACAATCTCTAGTTCAAGCAGGTTAATGGAAAAAAATGATTTTTCACAATTACCAATTTTAGATAATGGAATTCAGATAGGGAGTATTTCTGAAGAACGCATTGTTAATGTAATAACATCTGAAAAAAATTTTCAGAAAATTTCACAGAAACCTATAGTAGGCATCATGAATGATGGTTTTCCATCAGTAAGTAAGAATCTTGAAATTTCAATGGTTTCAAAGTTTGTGGAATCAAACCCTGCTATTCTCGTAGTTGATAAAGGAAAAACCGTAGGTATAATAACAAAAACCGATATAATAAAACTGATGTATTGATACAATAATAATTTGGTACAGACATATGTAAAATCAAATACCTAAAAAGGCATTTTAGATAGTGAGTATCTTAAATTTTGCCTGCAAATTTGTAATCTAATGCTGTATTAAAAAAAGCTTGGAGATTATTCATTGGGACCGATGGAGGGATGTCGCAGCCTGGACTTAAAATGTATCCCCCATCTTCATAAGCAATATCTAAACATTTTTTAACTGCTGATTCTACTTCTTTGGGAGTATCTTGTTCTAATATCCGGACAGGGTCTATATTCCCTGCAAAAGTTATTTTGTCTGCAAAATGATTTTTTGCTTGAGTAAGATCAACTTTAGAATCTAAACTAAAACAATCATATTTACTTTTTAAAATTGAATCTAATCTATCAGTAGTGTTTCCACAAATGTGGAGAATAGTTTTAATATCATATTTTTTGTAGTATTTATTTAAACGGATAAGGTAAGGCAATACAAAAGTATCAAAACTTTTTTTATTAATTAAATCTCCAGATGCGACTGGATCTGCAAGTAGTATTGCTTCTACTAATCCATCTTCCAAGAGCGGTTTACAATATTCTTTATCTATTTCTAATGCAAATTTCATAAGGTGATGAACCATTTTTTTATTTTCATGAAGATCCATAATTAAACCTTCTACCCCTCTTAAATGTGAAGCAATTGTGAAAGGTCCCCAAGTTGGAATTGCAATTAGATATTTATCACTAAGCTTTTCATAAACTAGATTAACAGATTTCCATATATTTTCGATTATAATGTTATTTTCTAGATTGGAAATATTGAGTTTATTTATTTGTTCTAAATCGGTTATATTAAGAGGGATAATATCGGGAGGTCCAACATTTTTAAATTTAAGTTTTCCTCCCAAAGCTGCAATAACATAGTTAGCGTATCCCGAACCACAATACACAATATCACTATTAATTTTATTGCTAAAAGAAATAAGCACTTCTGCCAGTTTTTCTGGATTACTCGCTAATTGTTGAATCGTATTTCCAGAATTAAAAATAGTCCAACTTCCACCTCCAATAAGTGTTACGGAAGGCCTTTCGGGTACTTCTAGATTGAAAGCTTGTAAAACAGCTTCTCTAGGTCGCATATTAACACCGTGTAGCTTTGGCTAAGATTTTAAATATTATCTTAGCTGCAAGTACTGGAGTATACCTATCAAAAGAAGGTATAACCTCTGTTATATCAAAACCAACCAATGTTGATTCATGAAGAAAATCTAAAGAATTTACAAGTTCTCCATAGCTAAAACCAGGAGGTTCAGGATTTCCAACTCCTCTTGCCTCTTTAGGATCGAGCACATCCATATCTATCGAAAGATAAATATCCCTGTCTTTCGTAATTTTTGATATGTATTTTGATTGAGATGCCCGATTGTTAAATTCAATAAATTTCAAACCTAGAATCTCAGCATCTTCAAGTTCTTCTTTACTAGCACTTCTAGTTCCAATGACAAGGATGTTATTATATCCACAAAGTTCCCCAATCCTACGGGTGACACACGCATGAGAAAATTTTTCTCCTAAGTACTCGTCTCGGAAATCTAGATGTGCATCAAAAATAATAATAAATGGTTTTTTTTTGTAAGAGGAAATTGCACTGTAACTTATTGTATGCTCTCCACCAACACAAATCGGGATAGTATGTTTCCTAAGAATTGATTTTATAACAGACGTTGATCTTATATTTGTTTGCTTAAAATTTCCAAAAGACACATCAACATTACCTAAATCGGATATTGTTATATCTTCAAGATTTGTTTTTTCTTCCATATCATAACTTTCAAGATCAATCGAAGCTTCACGAATAGCACGAGGGGCATATCTCGAACCAACTCTGTAACTTTGACTACTATCAAAGGGAATACCTAAAAAAGCATATTTAGAATCTTTTAATTCAGAAGGTCTATGTGCAAACGTGAGATGAGAAGTGAACAAAGCTTCACCTATCTGGCTCTTAAAATCTTACACTTATTAAGAGCTTTGATATAGTCAACCTCTCCACCCTCCACTAAAGTTCCCTTGATTTCCCCTGATTTAGGCTTTGGCAACTCAAAGGTAGTATAATCCTCTAAATCCATTAATTGTACATTTTTCCCTATAAATGCAAGAACTTGGCCAGTTTTTCTTTCAATGATAGGAATATCTATTTTTTGGTCAACAGGTTTGACAATACTATGTTTTTGATTATCAAGGACACCAATAGCTTCAACCCTAGCCTTTGCAGACCCATGTTTCCCTGTTTTTGCTTTTTGAATTCCGACAACCTTACATGGTTCTCCATCAATCATGACGAATTTTCCAACTTTTAATGTTTTGACTTCAACTACTTTTGTAACCATTTTCGGATATCCTTATAAGTTTTC
>CAYZUE010000063.1:0-6316 GCA_964481825.1 Candidatus Hydrothermarchaeota archaeon
CAATTATTTTTAACTAGCCTGAAGCTTCAAACTTTGTCTTTTTCGCTGGATTTTTCCTTATCTTTCTCTCTTTTTTTTAATTTTTTTTTGAGTTTTTTTTAGGTGTAAAGAATTTTTATACATATTCAATCATCCACGTTTCTCAACAATTTTTTAAATTTATCTTTGCCACAATCCTAGTTTATCTTGGTTTTGGAGTAATAGGGGCTATTTATGCATTATTTATATCGTATATTCTTATCCTAGCCTACGTTATTTTCACAATAAAAAGTAAACACAATTTTGTTTTTTCATCAAAAAAAATTAAAACAAAAAAAAAGGTATTATTCAACTTTGGGATTTGGGTATTTTTAAGTACAGTTGTTGGAGGTGCGTATGGAATTGTTGACCAGGTCATGATTTCTATGCTCTTGGGCGTCACCGATATTGGTTATTATAGAATAAGTGTTAGTTGGATGTTTGCTATAACATATCTCTTACCAATTTCAGCCTATGCCATGTATCCTTATTTCTCAAGTTCGCAAGATAAAAAAATTCTGGCATCAATGGTTCAAAAATCAATAAAATATACTGCCATGTTTGTGTTTCCTGCAGCTTTTCTACTATCCGCGTTTTCCACTATATTCATTCAGTTTCTTTATGGAGAGAATTTTCTTAAAGCAGGTTCTATTCTCAGAATATTGTCATTTGTATCAATTCCTCTAATGATGACTATTCTAATAGCTACTTTTTTCTCAGGTATTAAACGCCCAGACGTTGTAGGAAAAATAACAAGCATATTAATCCTCTTGAACGTTTTATTGAACTATTTTATGATCCCGTTATATGGGGCTGAAGGAGCCGCCATAGCCACACTTATATCAAAATCATTAGAGCTCGCTATCTTATTATGGGTCCTAAGGGTCGTAATCAAAATTAAATTTTCAGTCTCAAATTTATGGAGACCCTTAGTTTCTGCTCTAGGAGGATATCTCCTCTTAACTCTATTTTCTATTCATTCGATTATTGAATCACTTTTCTTCGGAATAGTTTTTGTCATCGTCTACTCTTTATTGATGTATATTGTGGGTGGTATAGCTGAGGAAGAACTAAATTACCTTCGCAAAGGTTTAGAATTAGCTAAAAAAAGATTGAAAAATAAATAGGTTGATGAAAATTTATGAAAACCAATATAAGAAAACAAGGCGTTAAGAAACAATCAGCTTATTATGATTCTTACGAAGCAGACAAATCATACATAATATCAGTATGGGCAAATATTTCAAAATTCATTAAAGGGCAAGTTCTGGATATTGGTGGAAGCAATGGTCAACTTCTTGATTGTATGAAAAAAATTGAAGCTGGGTCGATAGTGGATATTGCTCCTATAACATTGAAAAAAGCCCAATTGAAAGGGTACAAGGCAATATATTCCGATATGCATCATTTACCTTTCGTTGATAAAAGTTTTGACACTGTTTTACTAATAAATACCCTTGAGCATTCATCTAATCCTTTACAACTTTTACATGAAGTAAAGCGTGTCTTAAAAAATGAAGGAAAAGTTATCCTTGACGTTCCCAACTCAAGATCTTTTAGGCAGATTACAAATCTCCTATTCAGAGGTGATCCAATTCCATCTGGCAATTCTCCTTTATTCATGGAATCACCAAACCATTATTTCCAATACAGTTCGATTATTCTTTATGAACTCCTATTATCCCAAGGTTTTGATGAAGTTAAAGTATCAGGTAAGTCTCCAATCCAAGTACCTTTTAAACAATTTTATAGTTTACTCCCAGAGAGTGTTGGTAAGATAATAGCGACGGATATAATCGGAGTTGGCAAAAAGCCTTAAAATAAAATAATCAATCGTGTTTTTAAATCAGTAATTTTCTGTATATACAACTACCATATAAACGAACTAATTTTACAGCAAACGTATACAAAATCCCTCCCAGAATTATTAAAATACTATGAATCGGAGTCTTGTTCTCTATTAAAATCACACCTTGAGGTGAAGATAACTTTAATCGTTCTCCTTTAATCCATGTACCCGTAGCTACTTGAAAGTCCTTAACAGGATTTCTAATAAAACCAGCTTTAATATCTAAAAAATCTTTAGTTCTCTTGGGATGTTTCTTAAAAAGGAAAGGGTCTATTCTATGTACCCACAATCTCTTTAGTATGTATCGGAGTTTTCCCTCAAGATTCTTAGGGGATTGATGTAAGTGAATGAACTTTGCATTTTGAACTACTTTGACTTTATACCCCTTATCTTGGATTCTAAACACTAAATCTGTATCTTCCCTATATTCGAATGGAAATTTCTCATCAAAGTAACCTACAGATGCAATTGCTTTTTTTAGATATGCTGTACTTGTACCACCAAAATAACTGAACGATGATACGATACCGATATTATCTCCTTTAAAACCAGCTAATAGATTTCTTAACCATTGTTGTTCAGGTAGGCAATCGTCATCCATCACCACAATTATGGGATATTGTGATTTTTTTATGCCAAGGTTCCTTGCAGCTGCTGGACCTTTATGTTCTTGAGATAAAAATTGAACGGGGTATCTACTAGCAACCGTAGGGGTGTTGTCTATGGATCCATCATCAACCACAATTATTTCATAAGTTCCAGAAAAATCTTGATTTTGCATGGCCTCTAACACTTTATTTAGGCTATTAGCGCGATTGTATGTGGCCACAATTATACTGGCATTGAACATATGTGCTTATTTTCCGTGCATCATATAAAATTTAATAACCTCTCTTATACCCTTTTCAAGAGATATTTTAGGATTCCATCCCATTTCGTATTTGGCTTTTGATATGTCTCCTATTAACACATCTTTTCCGTTGTCAACAACTATTTCCTCCCCATGTTCCCATCGTATTTCATTTTTCACAATTTTATAAATATCTTCAATTTTAGTTCCAGTTCCATATGATACGTTGAAAGTTCCATCTACGTCCGCAGCTTTAACTAGAGCATTTATTGCGTCTTTTATATGCAAAAAGTCTCTCACTGTTCTAGGGTTATTTATTTCTACCTTTTTATTTGATTTATACTTCCCAATCACATCAGGTAATATGAAACCCTTTTTTTGACCTTCACCATAAATATTAAAAAATCTGCAAATAGTAAATCTATACCCGACTTTTTTACTATAATACAAGAGTAAATCTTCACAAACCCTTTTGGTCAAACCATAGAAATCCTTTGGTTTCAATGATTCATCATCCATATGCGGAGTATTCTTATTCCCATAAACGTGGGCGGAGCTTGCAAAAACAAGCTTTTGATCTTCTTTTAACTTTCTTAGGATGTTCATCGTTCCATTTACATTCACATCCCAAGCTTTTATTGAATCTAAATCGCAAAATGTAGGATTTGATATGCCAGCTAGGTGGTAAATAACGTCGTAATTATCCAAATTTAATTTTGTGTCCCGAATGTCTCCGTTTTCCTTTGATATTGAATCTACAGTGCACTTTAATAAAGTCAATTTTTCAGTTAAATGCTTACCAATGAATCCAGTTGCTCCAGTAACAAGAATTTTGGTATCTTTATCCAATTTAATCACACTTTTTCTCGAGTAATTCAATATCTGCAGTTACCATCATCTTAATAAGTTCGTTAAACGAGATTTCATGAATCCAACCTAATTCCTTTCTGGCTTTTGAATAGTCTCCACATAACTTATGAACCTCTGCCGGTCGAAATAAATTCTTATCAATTTTCACATACTTTTTCCAATTGTTTATACCCACAACGTCAAATGCGGTTTCAACAAATTCTCTTACAGTATGCGTTTCCCCAGTGGCAAGTACATAATCGTCAGGTTTATCCTGTTGTAACATCATCCACATAGCTTTAACATAATCCCCTGCAAATCCCCAATCACGCATTGCATCTAAATTTCCAAGAGTCAAATCATTTGTTATACCCAAATGAATTTTTGCAACTCCATCAGAAATCTTTCTCGTTACAAACTCTAGCCCTCTCCTTGGAGATTCATGGTTAAAGCATAATCCACTTGAAGAATGTAATCCGTAACTCTCACGATAATTTACTGTTATCCAATGAGCATAAAGTTTGGATATCCCATAGGGGCTTCTAGGATAAAAAGGAGTACTTTCTTTCTGTGGAGATTCATTGCTAATTCCAAACATCTCGCTACTGGATGCTTGGTAAAATCTAATAGAGTCGTCTACTTTCCTAATTGCTTCTAATAACCTCACAACCCCTATACCTGTCACATCTCCCGTTAGAACTGGCTGTTGCCAGGAAGTTGGAACAAACGATTGAGCCGCTAAATTGTAGACCTCAGCTGGTTTAATTTCTTCAACAGTATTTAACAGTGATGTTTGATCAGTTAAATCTCCTTCAATTAGATCAATTTTTTCAAGGATACTATCTAGTCTCTCATAGTTTGGCATACTCAGACGCCTCACTAAACCATAAACCCTATATTTCTTTTTCAAAAGAAATTCTGCCAGATATGAACCGTCTTGACCAGTTATCCCTGTTATTAAAGCTTTTTTTACCATACAAATCTATCCTATATTTTATCCTCGCCGGTGTTGATTTAGTTTGAATCTTCCAGTATAAAATCGTTTTCAATCTTATATATCTCAAGTACAAATGGGCGTGATGCAAAGAATCGTGATCTATCAAAATACTCGTTTTCCCAAATCAGGGTTGTATCATATTTCTTTATTGCATCCTCTGTCATTTTTCTAAATTGCATTTCCACATGTGATGATGTTTCCTCTTGGTATCGTTTATGTACAATATAGGTCTTATCATCAATAAATGGTGCAAAGTCTTCCCAACTTCCTAAAAATCTTCTGTTGCCGAGAGGCTCCATAACGTATCTAATCATGTCTGACTCTCCTATAAGTAATGCCGTATCTTCAGTATTCAAATAAATTTCTTGTGATATGGATTCTTGAATTTCTAGTCGATCATGCTGAATATTTAGGATGAAAGCCCCTCCAATTACTAGTAAAATTGAAGAGGAATACAAAATCTGCTGCTTTCGTATTTTTATCTTTTCTAATATTTTTTCGTAAAATGGGATGTATGCAAAAATCAATAATGGCAGTATAGGGAGAAAATATCTAGTCATAGTGCTAGGGTCAAGATTGAATCCCCAACCACTCTGAGTGGACCTTGCTCCAAAGAAGGCAAGGTATAAGATCCCAGTTAATATTATCTCCGTTCTTCCAGAACCTCTATAAAGAAATAATGCGAGTAACATTAAAGGATAAATGATTAGAAGCCTGAATGAAATAAATGGTATGTACTCTTTATAGGCTCCTAAAGAGAAAGTGCTTAACGGAATTGTCTGATCTAAAGTATAATCTGCTTCAAAAGAAACATCCGAATCTACGAGAGCATATCCTGTAGTCATCCAGCCTCCATAGTAATTCTGATTTATAGTTAGAATTAAAAACGCAAATGGCAGAAAACCTAATAGAAGATATCCCACTCTTGATCGATTCTTTATGACGGAGACAATTGCAAAGGGTAGAAAGGCAAGAATGTTTGTATATTTTAAGATACATGCAAAACCGAAAAAAGCTCCAGAAAAAACATTATTTTTCTTATTCTCCAAATTGTAAAAATAAAATCCAGCTAAGATAAAGAAGGCAGAAAAAAAATCAGGGAAGAGTGTTGTGGAGTAATAAAAAAAGTAGGGAAAGAATAGATACAAAAGGGTATTATTCGGATTTAGATTATGCTTTATCAGAAGTTTATAAAACAGGATAGTGGCAAGTATGTGAGTAAGCAATCCAGACAAAAAAACTGCCTTCCAACTTAATAATGTAAATGGCAGAATTATTGCAGGCAATCCGAAAGACAAAGGCACATAATTCTCACCATTAGAGATGAATCCATATTTGTAGGTCTGTTCTTCAATAAACAAAGAACCTTCCTGGATCAAATATGCCGATCTAATGTAGTTATTTTCATCGAGAGTTGTATAAAATGGAGGATAAAAATAGAGAAAGAGTAATATGTAAACAGTGATAGAGGCCAGAATCAGCTTATTAACCATGTTACGGTTTAATTAAATATAACTTAAAAAACTTATTGTTGGAGAATGTATAAGTTATTTTATAAGTGGATGAAATGTGTGGAATAACTGGATTCGTAGGATTCGATGATAAGACCATTTTGAAACGAATGTGTGACATTATACATCATCGAGGACCTAATGATCGAGGGACTTATTCCGATAATAATGTGAGTCTCGGTAGTTTAAGATTAAGCATTATAGATTTAGCTAGTGGACACCAGCCCATTCATAATGAAGAT
>CAYZUE010000064.1:0-6207 GCA_964481825.1 Candidatus Hydrothermarchaeota archaeon
CAATTTGAGATGGTATTTTCCTCTTTAACTTACCCTTAATCACATACCCTTTCCTAGGGGTAGGGCATCCTTGCATTTTTTCTAATACGTGCCTGACAAAAATTTGGAATGAAAAAATTGCAGCTACAGGATACCCTGGAACCATTATAACTAGCTTATTTTCGACCATCCCGAATCCTGTTGGTTTACCAGGGCGCATTGCCACACCATGAACCAATATAGCTCCAAGTTCGGAGATTACTTTTGGAACGTAATCTTTCTCACCTACAGATGTGGCACCACTTATTATTATAAGATCAGATTTCAAAGCTTTCTTAACAGCTATAATCAATTCTTTATAATTATCATTTACAATCCCACGTATTTTTGGTATACCTCCAGTTCTTTCAACTAAAGCATGCAGAGAGTAGCTATTGGCATCAAATATTTCTGCCTCATTCAGCTCCATTCCTGGCTCTTTTAGTTCGTCACCAGTTGCAATAATCGAAACGTGGGGTTGTTTAAATACCGATATGTCGGATATGCCCATCGCAGCCATAATAGCGATATCCTGAGGTTGGATTTTATGGCCTTTTTTAAGAATAACTTCCCCCTTCTCAACGTCCTCCCCTTTCAACGAAGCATGTTTTCCAGGTGCCACAGCCCTAAAAACTTCTATTTCATCTTTAAACTCTTTTCCGTGCTCAAACATTACAACTGCATTTGCACCGTGCGGTAAAGGAGCCCCTGTCATTATTCTAGCCGCTTCAAACTCACAAATGTTTATTCTGGATACCTTCCCAGTCTGGATATTGCCTATTAACTTAAAATAAATTGGATTAATCTGAGATGCACCGAAGGTATTTTCACCTTTAATGGCATATCCATCCATAGCAGCTCGTGTAAAAGGAGGAATATCTTGAGACGCTACAAGGTCGTCCGATAAAAATCTACCCAGCGTATTGGCAATCTGAACTTTCTCAGTTTCTAAGACTCCAGTGTTCTGTAAAAGAATTTTTAAAGCTTTATCAACTGAGACTTTCTTGTGAAAGCCCTTCATCCGAACATCAGTATTCACTACCATTATCTAAAATTCTTTTAAAATCTTCACGTGTATTAACGTTGAAAAAGCTTTTAATTTCAACATCTATATACTTAACTAGTTTTAATTTTAACACTGCCCCCCTTACATCCCATTTTCTTGAATTAATTGATTCCTCACATATCTCAAGCATTGACTTAACTTTATAGATTGCCAAAAGAGGTTCAATTAATTTACCTGATCGCAAAACTATCGCATCATAACTTTGTATTTCATCGATCATAGATTTTAAAATAAATTTGTCTAAAAATGGAACATCACAAGGGATTACTAAAACATATTCATGTGAGCATTGTTGCAATCCATTGTATAATCCTATAAGAGGCCCTTTGTGGGATAAATGATCAAGTACAATCCTAATTCCTTGAATTCCCTTTGATAATACCTCTACTTTTTGATTGGGATTTCCTAGAGAGACAATAACATCATCACTAAAAATTTTGCATAAATCTATGGAACGTTCAAGGAACGACTTGCCACGAAAAATTAGAAACTTTTTATCTCTGTTCATCCTAGTGCTCTCTCCACCTGCCAGGACAATACACGAAATATTCATTTTTCCTAATTATTTTTTATATAATACTCCATAAAATAACCCTTAGAAACCTTTATATATTGTACATTATTTTAAATATTCTTAGTTAAGTCATACTGTTTTAAATATAAGTGAATAGAGCAGATTTGGAGGTCAGAGATTGGTTGTATTGAGGAGAGCTCAAGAATCCGTTAGAGATTACGATACTATTCGTTACACAACTTGTGATAACATGTGTGAATCTGGGTGTGGTATGAAAGTATTTATGAAAGATAACAGGATTGTCGATATTTATGGTGATGAAGAACACCCCCAGAATTATGGTAGCTTATGTCCAAAAGGAACCGCAAATTATCAGCATGCATACAACCCTCTTCGAGCAAAGTACCCTATGATTAGGGAGGATAATGTAAATGGAAAATACAAACGTGCTACTTGGGATGAAGCTTTAGATTTTATTGCAGAAAGGTTACAATACATCCGCGAAAAATGGGGGGCACATGCTGTTGCATGTCATAGAACCGGGAGGAGTAGTTACGGTAACAAACTGGGAGGATCAAGGTTTATGACTATGTTTGGGACTCCAAATATCTATGGTCAAGGACCCCTTTGTTGTGAGAGTCCCGGGGCAATTGGACAGTATGTTTTTGGTGCAAAGGAATTTTTACGACTTTTCAATCCCTGTCAGGATGCAATGAACAGTGATACTATTTTTCAAACAGGATCTAACGCAGCTGCATTAGAAGTTATAACTGAGAAATGGTATAAAGAAGCACAGGATAAAAATGGAGCTTATTATATCTGCATTGATCCTAGATTTAACGCAACTATGGCTCAGGCAGATTTGGCATTTAGGATTAGACCAAGTACAGATGCTTATGTAGGTCTTACCCTAGCTAATATTCTAATTCATGAAATTGATGGTATTGATCATGAATTTATTGACAAATGGTGCGTTGGTTTTGATAAATTTGCGGCTCATGTCAAAGATTACACGCCTGAAAAGGCCGAGAACATAACATGGGTCCCTGCAGAGGATTATAGACTAGCAGCTGAGAAGATAGCATTTCCCAGAAGAACCCACTTCACAGGATGCCTTGGAACAGCTCAACAATACGATGCAGGCAATGGAAATAAGTCATATCAGATTCTTGTGGCAATTACAGGGAACGTTGGGGTAAAAGGAGGAGGGTGGAATTGGCTCCATAATTGCAGACCAGTGTTGAGTGCTGGGAAGGATTTAAAAGAATATGTAATGAAGATAAAAGAGCCACAATTGTCAGATAAGATTATACCCTGGGGTGACACCTCAAGCGCTTGTACAATAGACCCAGGATACACAGGTAAACCTTATCCTATAAAAGGATTAATCTGGAATGGAAATCATTTGGTACAATGGCCAAACAACAATAAATCTCGAGAATATATGAAGAACTTACATTGTGGAGTTCACTTAGCATTCCATCCAAATGAGACCTCAAGTTGGATGCATGCAAGCATGCCTATAACTAGCTTTTTTGAGCATGAAGGTGTTGTTCATCATGGAAATAATAGGCATGTCCAATGGCATAACTGGATTATTCCAAGACAATGGGAATGCAGAGCTGATATCGACTTCTGGGCAGGTTTAGCGAAGAGATTTGAATTCGGAGAATCTTATTATGCTCCGGATGGTAAAACCTGGTGGAAAGACAAGAAGAAAACAGAAATTGATGAACGTGTATGCCAGAATTGGTTCCATTCACAAGAAAGTTTTGTATCAGGAATTACAGCTGATTTGATGGATCCTGAAAAGAGTCCAAAGGGCGGAGTTATGTGGCCTGCAGAAACTAAAGATGAAGCTATGATGTATTCTGATCCTGAGGCTACAATCAGAGGGTCTCAATGGATTATGTATAAAGAAGGAGTAAATTATCCTGGTACAGATAAAAGATTTCCAACCCCTTCAGGGAAGGTTGAAATCTGGAGCGATGCTTTGGACCAAATAGGTTTTTATCCACTACCAATTCATGTAGAAGCAAGTTCCACACCTATCTCTAGGCCTGATGTTTGGGAAAAATATCCTTTAGTTATGTCGACAGGAAGGCTAGTTGCCCACTTTCATGAGATGGGTCATTGGTGGCCCTGGATGGTCGAGTTGGAGCCCCATATGTTTTGTAATATCCATACTGAAACTGCAAAAGTTTTAGGCATAAAGGATGGAGATACTGTCATTGTTGAAAATGATTTAGGTAAAGTTTATTGCGTTGCATGGGTAAACGAAATGGTTGACGAAGGTAGCGTATGGATGCCAGAAGGGTTCGATAAATATCAACCATTTTACCCTTATCAGAACGTCAATGAGCTAGTGGATAATACTGTTAAAGACCCTTTCTACACCCAAGCACAGTACAAATGCAACTTAGTAAAAGTATATAGAAAAGGAGAGGATTCTGATTCCGCAGTTGAAAAGACGAAAGAATTTCTAAAGTTGCACAAGAAAACACCTGCAGACTATATTTCTCCAGATGACGATAATACTGTAAATATTGGATCATATATGCGACATGCGAAAAAAAATAGTGGAATTTATTATGTAGGTGTACCCAAGAAAAAATGGGAGACCAAATGAAGGGGATATAGATATGGCAAGCGTTTGGGAAAATACTGGACCTCTTTATAACATTAATAAAGAAACCGCGAAGCAAGCATGGAAAAGAAATGAACAGATTAGTCTCTTTAAGACTGCTGGTTCTCACACCTGGGGAGTTCCACCAGACTGGTTGGTAATGTATATCGACTTAAAACGTTGTTTTGGATGTTTCAGTTGTGAAACTAGCTGTAAGATGGAACATGATCTACCAATTGGACCCCGTCTTATCCGAGTGATGCAAATCGGTCCAAAAAAAGTGGGAAAACATACAAAAGGAATGTACTACCCTATGAATTGCTTCCACTGCGGAGAGGCGCCCTGTGTTCCACCTTGTCCAACAGGAGCTATTGCTAAGAGAGCCAAAGATGGGATTGTATGGATAGATCCTGAGAAATGCATCGGATGCAGACAATGTATGCAAGCATGCCCATTTGGAGCCATTCAATATGACTCTCGGACTAGAAAAGCAATAAAATGTGACTATTGTATGCATAGAGTTGATAAGGGATTGCAGCCAGCTTGTGTTGCTAAATGTTCAAGTCACTGTATGTACTTTGGAAGTTCGCATCATATAATGACATATATGCGAGAAAGGACTGCCCTGGGTATAGGTAAAGCTTACATGAATGGCAGAGGAAGTGATACCCTATGTTCACCTGCTTATGTCTTTCCAGAGAAGAATCAATTCATACCGCGTGTTAGAAGGAAACCAGGGGTTATAATGGAAAAGATAACTGAGATTACTCCTGCACAAAGAATTAAAAAAGAGTAAAAATGGTCCTTTGACCTCTCTAATTATTATTTCATCTATTCATTTATAAAAGGGAAAAAATGGAAGAGGATAATATCCGAGTAAAAGAAATAAGGAAGTCTTATATATCAAAAGAACTTGCCAAAATAATCATTAAACCTTCGAATGATTGGAGTTTCGCCACAACAGTGGTGAGAGAAAATAGAGCCTTAAACACGATGTTATCCTTCTTTGGAAAGAAACGATCAGACACTCTTTCATCCCCTGCTTCTCCCTATCCTGAGAGACAAAATATTTTGCCTAGAGAGAAAATAAAGCCTCGGAGAAAGAGATAATGCAAATGTTTGGAATACTCGAAGGATTAGAAGGGAAAAATCCAACAGAAAACACAGTTGTAATGCTTATAGATTTGAAACGATGCATCGGTTGTTTTAGTTGTGAAACCAGCTGTAAGATGGAACATGAACTATCAATTGGGCCACGTTTTATTAGAGTGATGCAAGTAGGCCCTAAAACTGTTAAAGGACGGGTAAAAAATATTTACGTACCCATGCTCTGTTACCACTGTAACCCTGCACCATGTGTATCACCATGTCCAACAGGAGCTATAGTTAAGAGACCCAAAGATGGGATTGTGTGGATAGAACCCGAGAAATGCATCGGATGCAGACAATGCATACAGGCCTGTCCATATGGAGCTATACAATACGATACCAAAACAGGAAAAGCTATAAAATGTGATTTCTGTAAGCACCGCATAGACTATCGACGAAAATGGACAAGAAATGAGATAAAAAAAGTGTATAGATACGTAAATAGAGGAAATAACATTATGCCATTGGAATTTGATGAAAAGGGAAATGTGAAACGAGATAACAAAGGTAGGCTGATTGATAAAGAGGGAGAAGCGATCGCGGGTAGGAGATTAGCAGAGAAAAGGGACACACAGGATGAAATTGAATATGCAGGACTCTGGAGTGCTTGTTCTACGAAGTGCTCAACTGAATGTATGATATTTGGTTACTTTAAAGATATTAAAAAGCATTTAAAAGAGCTAAACAATACACGAGACATTCAAAGGATTGGATCCGTTTATTATGCTCTTCCAAAAGAGAATTTTCCAACACCAAGAAACTAATCAGTTGATTTTACGAGGTAATGAATTTGAACAAAGTAGGAATAAATTCTAGTTATGTTAAGGGTTTTAT
>CAYZUE010000065.1:0-5981 GCA_964481825.1 Candidatus Hydrothermarchaeota archaeon
ATTTTTCTTGTAAAGGATACCGAAATAATTTATTAAATTTATCATTCTCATTATACATTTTATCATAATATTTTTTAAATTTTTCAAATCCAGTTTGGTCTTCCTTGTTTGGTAAATCTAAACCATACGCAATTTTATATAATTTATTCTTTTCGATATAATAGGGCCAAATATCTGGATTTTTTATTTTACATTCTTTTTGATATGCTATTACTTTTTTACACCCGTCTAATAATATTTTAGGCGAATAATAACATAAATTTGTTATACAAGGTTGTTGTATTTTTTCTAAAAATCGTAACTGTGATCCTATAGATGCATTAGTGCCATAACATAGCAAAGGATAATTATGTTTACCTATAGTTTGTACACCATAATGTTTCTTTTCTATGTTATAATCCTTTATGTCAACCCGCTTTGTTCCTGCTTCTACAATGTTTAAATCAGTATCATCTAATAGCACCACAGGTGGTGAACCATCTACTAGTATTATATCTGCATTGGTTAATGTATACATCTTAAAAAATGTTGCATATTGTGGAGATGCACAGTCTGCAAGATCAGTATAATATTCGTATTCGCCGCTTTCAAAAAAATCTAATAAATTAAAATCTTTTATATAATGCTTTATGTTATGTTCTTGGCAAAATTTTATTGCTGAATCTACTTCCCGATCATTGAAATCATTATCATATTTAAATGTTAATGCGTGGAAAGGTATTTTTAATTTGCGTAACATTAAACATAAAAATTGAGAATCTATACCACCTGACAACTGAACTTCTATAGCTTTCACGCCGCCGCCTACGCCGCCACAATATTCTTTTAAATCATCAATTAAATCTTGCCAACCAATAGAATTCTCTACAAACATATCAATGGATACTTGTTTATTTGTAAAGTCAATACTCCAATAATCTTTATAAAATGATTTATAGCCTTTACTGTAATTTGGACTTAGAAGACCCATTAATAAGTTCTTCATTGTCTGTAAAAAATGTGGCATAATATATTTATTAACTAGTGGCAATTGCCACCTTTTATTTAAGAATAGATGATGCAAAATTCCAATTGCAACCAAAACTGGGGATAAACACATTCTCGCTTTTTACATTTCCGAAAGTTTCAGAAAGAACATCAAGCCATTTATTTACTTGCTCTGGTTCATAATCTTGACTCCCAACCTGCACAGTAATAACACCATCAAGTTTTAATATTCTTTTTAAATTTTTCATATTTCTTATTATAAGATCAATACAAGTTTGATCTTGAAGAAGATCAATAAAAATTTTATCGTATTTTGAATCTTCTATAGATTTTATACTTTCAAAAGCATCTCCCCAAATACAATTAATTAAATTACTTTCAGTGACGTGGGTATTAACTGAACGATGATACAAAAACGCAACTTGGGCACTTGGCGGTATATTTCCAATTTTTGTAAAATGTTTTTTACAAGCTTCTACTACTTCTGAATCTAATTCGAACCAATCAATTGAATCAAATCCTTTATATAAACATTCTCTTGCAACTCCTCCATCGCCACCACCGATTATTGCGGCACTAGAATTATTTAGATTAAGTGTTGTTGCTAAGCTAACCATTGTACTGCTATAAAGATGTTCGTCGTTTTCAGCGACTTGAATTTCATTATCGATAAACAATGCTCTTCCAAATTCTTCTAGATCTAAAATTTCTATAAACTGATCTTTTTTAGAAACAAAAGTATCAATGACCTCATTAACAACATAATATTTTTTTTGGCCAGGAGTATTATAAACATCTTCATAAAGACTTGCTGGTGACATTAAGAAAACTGACGAAAGACTCATAGAACTTCTTTCAAACTGTTTAACTACTATTCTTTCGTGCTCAATTTCTTTTTCAAATATATCTACTGCTACTGAAGGTGAGATATTTCCGCAAGTAAAAAAATCAAAACTTATTACATTTTTATCTGGAAAAGTATGAAGACTCATATGACTTTTTGCTAGTAGAGCAATCATAGTAAATCCGTGCGGTTTAAATTCATGTTGGGCAATATCAAGTATTTTTACTTCTGCAGTCTCTGCAATTTTGTAAACTATTTCTTTGAGGAATGCCGGACTATAGTCCGGCATTACACCCAGAATGTCTAAAGTAATATGTTCTCCTACTTTTATCATATCTTTTAATTCTCTAACAATGCCTGCTCGATCTAAAAGATCTTTGCGAGTGCGGGTATCCAGTTTTTCCATGGAAAATACTTTTCTTTACATAACAATTTGGACCGAATTCCATTCCTTCATCAAACCAGTCTGAGCATTTAACATAACCGGCTTTCTCATATGCAGGTAATGCGGTTTTACGAGGTATACTCCAACAAACTGATTTATTTTCTTGTTTTGCTTGCTTATCAATTTGGTCAAACAATAATTGTGCTATACCTTTATTTCGATAATCTGGGTCAACCCATATTCCCCTACTTCTATATCTAATATCAGCGGTTGCAAAGCCACTATTAACACCAATTATATTATCATTATCAAATACTGCCCAAAAGGATGGAACATATTTTTCATATATAGACATATCAGTACCACCAAGGAATTGCATACTGCTCATTGGACGAATTTCAGATTTTCGATTTGGCCAGAGTTGTTGTTTCCATACTTCTAATATGATATCAAAATCAACTTTATACGTTACAAATGCCATTTTTAATCCGGATCCTTTTCCCGTTGAAATATTTCTTTAATACTCTTTACTCTATATCCCATTTGATCTTGTGAGAACATTTTTTCTTTCTTTCCTTTATGATCTTCAGCCAACTTACTAAGAATAGCATCTTCTTTTGTTGCATATAATCGCTGTTTATGACGATTAAATTTACGCATAACAGTTTCACACCAAACAATATTTCTAGTAGCTATTAGGTGTTCTGATGTAGCATCATACGTGTATAAACGCACTGGCCGCCAAGCAAACCATTCATGCCAGTTTGTTATTCGGATATGTTTTTCTTCAGCAGTTTCTCGGTCCCATTTCATAAGCAATAACCCAGTATAATAATACTTATCTGATTACTATTGTGATGATTCATAAAACATAATTTTATCTCTGTGAACGTTCTTTAACTAAACTTTTATTAGCCAACCAAAAAATATCAAAGTCCATCATAATCCAATCCTTGTAATATGCATAATGATAACTTGTAACTAAATGTACTTGCTGTCCTACCTTCCTAATTGATGCTTCTTTCTCAAACATTACAAACCGGCCCTTGCGATTAAACTTCATAATAAGCAAATTAAAATCGCCTTCATCGGCTGCTTCATATGTCTGCGCTATCCATTGGTCTAACAATGGAATATCGTTTGGACGTAGCAACGCATGGAACGGAAAATCAGCATAATGTTTACATTCGACATTAAGTTTGCTCCAACCGTCAGGTGGAATTATATCACTTTTAAATCCTCTAATTTGTGCTTCATCTAAATGTTCTTTACGCACAGCATTTTTACCGCCGACAAACGCACCACTATAAGGAACTCGAGTAAAACTTTCATCATACAAATCAGAAAGGAAATTTGCAATTTCCCTTTCAAACGCTTTTCCTTTATTTTTAGATTTTTTTCCTAACATTTACTATATTTCGGTTGACATAAAACTTCTATTAGTGTATTATTATATAGCAATTGAAATGAAAAGTCAATGAAATTAATCCACCATAGGCACAGCAAGCAACAAGCAAAATTGGCACACAACCGTGGCAAAAACAAATTAAAAAATAAAAGCAAACGCAAACAATCCACTACATAATAACTTTACATTTTGGCTAATATCGGCAACTACATAGCAACAATGTTTGATCGGGATACCTCGATCCGCTCTGAGTTGATTTCGTGTATATCACGTTTGGAAAGTAAACCCGGGTAGCTCCGGACAGATGAGCGAGTTGCATCGATATATAGGCTAAAATGATTGTGGCTCTGAGAAAAAAGCACCCACACACCTGTTAGATGTTACCAATAAGCACTAACACGGTCCCGTTGGTATAGAAGAATGAGGTAGGAAGTACAGGCTAACCGCTTCCGCACAAAATCCTCTTTATTGGATGGTGAAATACTCGAATAATAACACCAATTACTTCTCCCTCGCGGGAGAAGTATGGCAAAAATATCTGAATAATAACTCAAAGAAAAAATAAGTTGAAATGAAATGAAAACTTTTACAATGCCTTTAAAGGCATTCCTAAAGTAGTACTAGAGTAGTACTACTTACGCAATGACTCACTCTGAGTTATAATAACGCTAATCCGGATGACTTTGTCCTTTCTATATTAGAATTAATAATTTCCATAACTGTTGTTCGTTGATCAAAACTCAAAGACCATGCTTCGGTAAGAGATATACCACCACGCATATACCAACAAATTTCAAACACTTGTTTTTCTATATCTCTTAATTCTTGTTGTAAGCTTTGCAAATATTTTAAAACTTCAGATTTGTCTTCCATCAAGAGACGAGATCGAAAAAATTTGATGGGTTAAACTCTATTGTTAATTTAAATTCATGATTGCAATCTTCACATGTTGCGTCTACATCTCTTTGAATACCCAATTGATTAATCTTGTTTAATTCTTCAATTATAATATCAGCATGTTGTTTGCTAATACCCTTTACCCATTCTAAAATATGTTTATGATTTGTAACTATAATTTCTTCTTGATCATCATCTGCATCTTCTGCTTGCGGTATAATAACTTTTATAATAGCATTACTAAGAATGTCAATATTTAAATCTGCCATTGCTTTGAAACTTTTATTAAATGTAAGTAACTTTGACATATCGTCTGCTTCTGCATTAATTAAATTATTAAGTTCTGATGTTTCTCTAAATGCAGACAATGCCGCTTTTTGACTGTCTCTAAATGTATATGGTTTAAGAAAACAATGCAAACCATTATCTAATGTAACATCATAATGATCTTCTAGCACTTCTATTGTTTCTAGTATAGGTTCAATTTGTACAGTATGGTTAACTGTATTTGTACATCCTGGACAAGGAGTTGTTACTTCTAAATCATTACCGTATGTTGCATATCTTATTGCTAATAAAATAACGTCTACATCGTTTGCTGTTAGTTCATATGCATCTTTTATACCAGTACAACTTGTAATAACGCCAGCCAAGCTCTCACCATTAAGTAAAGCATCTGGATTGCGTAATAGAGTTTCATCCATACTTGTTAAAGGATATATCGGTAATTCGTCTGAGATGTCACTAATAGATTCAATATTAGAAAACTTACCGCCGCTAGGTAACAATATATATAACTTAGGAACACGCAAATAACCTTGCAAAGGATTATTACTTTTTGCCATTAAAATTTCTCCGATTTCATTTTCATAAATAGTAGTATATAATTAATTTAATTATAATAGTATTTATCTACGTACATAATGATGGATTTTAGGAACATTTAGTGGCTACAAGTGAAAAGATTTTTACGCAAGAAGGTGGAACGGGATATGCTCATTGGGCAACCGAGGCTACTTTAGAACGACTTATTTCTTCATTAAGTAAACAAGGAGTTAGCCAATCCGACATAAACTCTCTGCTGAAAGAAGTTGGTAACTTAAACGATAATGGCAAAGTAGATACAGCTGCATTAAAAGGAGTTCTTAATAATCTAAGAGCAGGAAACGAGCAAGATCGGAAACAGATTGACGACGAACGTGACCATCAAAAAAAGCAAGAAGGTTTTTGGGCAGATCAGACCAGACAAGGCAGAAAAACTGCACAAGCATTTAAAGATTCAAATCTAAAAGATCAATTAAAGGGTGCTGGTGAAATGTTCATAATGCCTGTTGATACAATGTCAGATGCATTTGTCAAGGTCACAGGCGTATTAGGTGCATTTGGCACGGGTGTTTTTAATGCAGCCAGCGCGGTAATTTCCAAGCTTTGGCTCGTTGGTCCCGCCCTTGGAAAAGCAG
>CAYZUE010000066.1:0-5869 GCA_964481825.1 Candidatus Hydrothermarchaeota archaeon
TTATGGCCAATAAAACCCATCCCCCCGGTTACTAAAATTCCTACCATACTACACCATCTAAATAACAATAACCCCAGTAATTAACTTTAATCATGACTTCCAACGTATTTTTGGCATCAGCACGTGTTTTTTTGCAATCAATCTATCTTTGTATTTTATTAGATCTTTTATCAATATTTCAATCTCCTCCCCTATGTCCCGACTTGATTTAAAACCCAACCCCTTTAGTTTTTCATGTTGTGGATTATAATAATGCTCCTCTGTCTCTATTCTAGGATTTTCTATGTTCATAATTTTTGTGTTTAGATCCCAATTATTTGCAACTTTACTCACCTTTTTTGCCAGCTCACTTATAGAATATATTTTTACTGAATTGATTAAATACTCTATACTCTCCATCTTTAGGTGGGTTGTCAATAGCCAAGGTCAAACATCGGATGGAGTCCCTCAAAGCTATGAACCCTCTTTTCTTCCCACCCCTGCCATATGGTGTGAGAGTATTTCCTAGTACAGCCTGGGCGCAATATCTATTTATCACTGTACCAAATATCCCATCAAAATCGAATCTTGTTAAAAGTTTCTCATTTTCATCTATTTCACTTGTCCTAGTTCCATAAACTATGCCCTGTATAATATCGGTTGATCTTAATCCCCACACCTTTGAGGCAAACATGATATTTCCTGAGTTGTGAACCTTGCTCCAATGATAAAAAGAGTTAGCTTGCTTTGGAAAGGGTAACACATCCTTCCTCCCATTATACTCAATTTTAAAAAAACCTTCTGGAATGTCTATGTTTGGAGTTCCATATTCTCCCATCGTTCCAAGCTTTATTAAATGGCAATCAGGAACTATCTTGCAGATTGCATGGAGGATATTCAGTGTTCCAACAATATTATTTACTTGAGTAAATGTTGCGTGTTTGGCATCTATCATTGAATAAGGTGCAGAAGGTTGCTCTCCCAAGTGCACTATTGCTCTGGGTGTCTATTTTTTTTTATGTTATAAACAAAATCATAATTCTGAAGGTCTCCATACCAATAGTCTATTATTTTATTGAAGCTCTTTTGAAAAGCCTCTAATCTATCCTCCATCGATAGAATAGGAGTAGCCGAGTGAGACCCAACTTCTTTAACCCAGGCCCTTCGTAATAATTTATCAACAATAACTATGGTCTCATCCTTGTTTACAGCGAGATGCATGGATAATGGCCATCCAATATAGCCATCTCCACCTAAAATCATAATCGTCATTTACACATTCTCTGTAGGTTTCCTTTTAAAATTGAACTTGATTGTTCATTATGGTTTGAATATGAAGATTTTGACATTTTGATGGACTAATATCTATAATTTTTCAAAGAAATTAGAATATCCATATCTTCCTCCCGATGGCATCGTTCAATACATTTCTATCCTTCTCTTCAAATCCTTTGTTAATATATGAAGATAGTAGATAAACAAGTCCCCCTACCATCAGGACAAAAACTAAAGAGAGTACATCATAAATTAGTGCCCGCATCGCTAGGACAATCAAAACTGTGATCAATATATTTAAAGAGAACTTACTGAATGATCTCCAAGGGTATTGTAGATGAATTGTTTTTTTAATTGCTAGGTTATAGTAGAGAAGCAGAAATATTCCTGCGCTTCCTGTGGCAATAATTGCACCTACAATGCCATATGTTGGAATTAAGATAATGTCCATTACAAGGTTATACACTGATATTGTGGTACCCACAAAGAGTAATCTACCTTTCTCTAAAGTGAATAAAATTGGGAGGTAGGGAAATAAAAACTGTTGAATCATTAAGAAACCAGATGATAATATAAATAAGTTTACGATTAGAATATATTCCGGATTAAAAACATATAAAATAATTTTATCTGCTAATATCATCAGGATAATAAATATTGGAACCATGCTAAAGAAAATAATGCTGTTAATCAGTCTGAAGTAGTACACTAAATCATCCTGTTTGCCTGTTCTAATATATTGACGAGTAATTAAGGGGTATAGTACTGCTCTAAGTCGGCTTCCAGGGGAGAAGCTCATTATCAAAAAGGGAATTCCATATGCAAAGGAATACAGGCCTACAGCTTGAGATCCGATAAAGTATGCCAAAAGGAATATATCCATTGCTATATCTCTGAAGATATACCCAAGATTATAAAAATATAAAAATTTTCCAAAATTTATGAATCGTTTAAAGGGGATTTTGATTATATCCTCCTTTTTAACTGAATGAGAGAAAATAATTTGGTATGCTTTAATAGAGAATAAAACGAATATTATTAATTCAGCAATTAACCATGCCCAAACTATTCCCATTACTCCGTAATCAAATGAAATGGCGAAATAGAATAAGGTGAATTTGGTAATACTATATAGAAGTCTAGATAAATTCCAGTATTTATTTTTGAATAAGGAAGGAAGAAAAGCGTCTCCAAGAAGCTGAGATTCAAGAACAAATAGTATAATGATGGCGATTACTGGGAATGTATCCTCTGCATAGTCTGGTAGATGAAAAATATCCATTATTTTATCAGTGCATAATAAAAGAATAATAATGAAAACACATGCAGCGATAAATCGGATTACCAGTGCAATAGTCATTATTTTTTTTTGAACGTAGGTGTTTTTTTTCTCTCTGTACTCAGGTAAATATCTTTGAATTATCGGAGCAAGTCCAAAAGAAGTAATGACCATTGCTAAAAAAACAATGCTAAGTAAAAAGTTGTAAATGCCGTAATCACTTATTGTTAAGTTTCGGATAATAAATACAGTTATAAAAAAACCTAGTATCCCATTTATTATAGCGGCAATATATTGATGGACTGCTCCAGAAAAACCTTTTTCAAGAATAGTTTTAGAGGACATTTCCTTCATGTTCCTTTCTCAAATATTGATTGTTTAATCTCTTTAAGATATTTCCATGCTATGAATAATGGATCGATACATATAATAATAATTAATAACATCACCATCTCGACAATTTCTTTCAAACAGGTGCCAATCGATCCCTGGGATAGTTTAAGGTCAATAGGTGTATCATTAATTATTTTGTTTAGAATTTTTGATTCATTCTTGATTACATTTGTCAAAGAATATTTTTCAACTATGAACCTTCGAGCTTTTTCACCAATTTTTTTTCTCCACTTTCGATTGTCAATTAGATGGCATATTTTTTTCGATAAGGCTTTAGCATTATCGGATACTAAAATTCCATTTTCTTCATGGTTTATTACTTCTTTTATACCTGAAGCATTAGTTCCAATACAAGGCAATCCACAAGACATTGCTTCTAATAATGCCTTTGGATTCCCCTCTTTTTTAGATGCCATTATAAAAATGTCAGAATTCCTTAAGAAAGTTGGAATTTTTTCGTTCTTCATTTTTCTATAGATCGTAAGAGACATGTTCAATTCCTTGGCCATATTTTTTAATCTTCCATAAAGTGGACCATCACCGATAAAGGTTACTTTTATATCTTTTTGAGATTCCGATTTTGCTAATGCAGATGCATTTAAAATAACAGAATGATTCTTTCGTTCAATTAGGCTTCCTATTGATATAATTTCAATTGGTTCTCTCAATTTCCAACTTTTTTTTTGTTGGAATAAATCAGTATTAATAAAATTAACTAAGTAATCAATCTTCTTAGGTGTGCATGATTTAATCGCATTTAGTAATTCAGTTGTTGGAACTAATACCATATCTGCGTTTTTAAAAATCAGACATTCCAACTTTCTAGCTAATTTGCTCATTAGCAGAGAGTAATCTTTAAAATAATCTGACCACCACCAAGGAAACCATAGGACTACTGGTTTATTATATATTTTAGAAGCGATTAATCCTGTTACTCCACCTTCGATGAAACGGGCCTCAATAATATCAGCTTGTTTGAATTTATTTCTAAAAATTATTGGGGAAAAAATCAAAAATATTAATAACTTTATTCTCCTAATGATTGGTTTATTCAGCAAGTTTGGAAATTTAATGTAATTATGTTGACAATTTTTTGGTAAATCCCTTTGATAGCTCTTTGTATCTGCTGAAAGTATGAAGATATTTTTATAATATTTAGAAGTTTCCCGGAATTGATCATAGAGTCTTTTTTCAAAACCTACTTTCTCAAATTCAAAAAATCCAGAAGCTGATAAAATATAAACCAAGTTTGGTTTAGACTTAGTAAGTTTTATATTATTTTTTCTATTTTTATCTATCTGTCCTTTAACCATCTCTTTTTTATCCTCTGAACTTACATGAAATGTTTAGTTATATCAATTAACTTTAGGCTCAATGCCCATACATATAAAGGAATTAGGAAAAATAGACTAAAAAGGTATCCATAGATTTGGAAGATTTATACTACATTAATTGGTTGGTGAGACATGAGTAAGTTCAGAGACCTACAAGACTTCATTCGTAGCAAGATGCGGATGTCTCACATCTATCAACCGGTGATGTTGATAGAACTGCTACGAAATAACGGGTCTGCAACGGTTAACCAGATTGCACGATCTCTCCTTGATCGGGATATCTCACAGGTCGAGTACTACGAACACATCACCAAGTCTATGGTCGGACGGGTTTTGACAAAGAATCGAGGCATCACTGAGAAGCAGGGAAATTCATATTAACCTATCCATATCTCTTTAGGAAAAGTTGGAGTTGTTAAGTGTATGGATTCAAGAACACTGGCTCATATCAAGCACGTCTATCGAGGGACTGTACTGGACTACTTCGAAAGGATATTTCGCAGGGTGCGGGAAAAAGTTTCGGGTTTTGACTACTCAATTTTTGACAAACCCATCGAATATTACGATGAAGTTAAGGGGCAGAAGTTTACCTATGAAGAGGCATTAGCCAGAGCAATAAATAAAAAAGCGCATAAGACGGCTTGGTTTGTTAAGGAGAGAACTTCCAGTAACGATATTATGGGGTTCTATCAAGAAGTCGATACATATCCATTTTTAAATCCACATTACTTTAGATTCGGAGGATTCAGGTGGTATATTCATCTGGTTAGCCATTTTGAGAGTCCTTCAATACTTTGAATATGGATGCGGGTCAGCTGTACTTACAGATGGTTAATTGAGAGGTTCCCCCATTGTAAGTACACCGTGGCAGATATTCCCTCAGTTACCCTCGACATTGTTAGATGGAAGAAAGATAGAAAAGGCTATGCGTATAACATCCTGGAAATTGGTAGAGGAAAGGAAGGGATACCGTTGTCTGATAATTATGACCTAATAATATGTGAAGACGTTCTAGAACACACTCCCAATCCGCTTGACATAGTTTCATCATTCATTGACAATCTTTCCCCGGGCGGAGTACTTGTTGTCAATTTCATAAATGCACCGGGAGGAGAGAATTTAAGATGCGCGGTAGAACAACGTGAAACTGTAAAAGCACTGCTTAAAGATAAACTTATTGCACTAAAAGCTATAGATGAGCCGAAAGGAAATAACGGGTTATATGTCAAAGATGACGCAAGGAAGAAATTAAAAAACCCTCCTTGAATGATATATAATGAGCAAATAAGTATTAAGATAGTAAAGAAGGAGTAAAAGCATGAAACCGTTGAACAGAGAACAGTTTTTTCCAAGCTATGAATAAAAACTATATGATAAGGAGAGAATATCTCCGATTGAAATAAGGGACCTCCAAATTAGAAAAAAAAGAGAACGAGCGGGATTACACTATTAGAACTCACCTACCTCGTATATTGGTGCTTGGGATTCCTTTTCCAACTTCTTTTTTCTTTTATTATATATTTGCTCTAGCCTTCTAGCTGAGCTTCTAATTAAAATACTAAGAAGCATTAAACATTTTGAAGAATTTTACGTTGACTTATGTCAAAGA
>CAYZUE010000067.1:0-5821 GCA_964481825.1 Candidatus Hydrothermarchaeota archaeon
AACGGTGGCAAACTGTCAAAATTTTCGCCTTGGGATTGGCTATCTTTGGGATTATAAGTATTTTATACGGAGCCTTTGTTTGTCTAGCTCAAACTGACGTAAAAAAACTCATAGCCCTCTCTAGCGTAAGTCATATGGGATTCGTTGCACTTGGAATTGCCTCTTTAAATTCATTTGGATTAAATGGTGCTATCTACCAGATGGTAAGTCACGGTTTAATCTCAGGACTATTATTTCTCCTATCTGGCTTATTGCTTGAAAAAGCGGGATCTAGAGAGATTCCAAGTCTCTCTGGAATTGTAAAAAAATTGCCAATAATAGGCTGGGTACTAGTTTTTGCTTCATTAGCATCTTTAGGTTTACCGGGATTAAGTGGATTTGTAGCTGAGATTATTGTATTCTTGGGAGCCTACAAGACTTACAACTTATTGACTATACTTACAGTGACTGTAATTGTGATAACAGCGGCTTATTACATATGGATGTTACAGAGGATAGTATTTGGGCAACCCCACAAGCGACTTAAGGGAGTAAAGGAGCATATTCACTGGAGTGAAAGCATTTCAATGGGTGTGCTTATCATTTTGATAGTTCTTTTAGGCATATACCCAGCATGGTTGCTTAATTTAATTGGGGACTCGTCAGGTGCTATTGCAAATCTTCTAGGAGCAGGTTAAAATGAATGTAATGTACCTCTTACCAGAATTAATAGTGGCCTCATTTGCAATTATTGTGTTGATGATGGACCTGTTTATTAAAAATAAAAGATTACTAAGCATTGTAAGTATTATATGCGTCATTTTAGCTATATTTTCTTCCTTGAGCCTTTTGAATTTAAGAGCTTCAATTCTAAATGATATGTTTCTACTGGACAACTTCGCTTTCTTTTTCAAACTAGTGTTCTTGTCTGTAACTTTATTAGTACTGATCGGATCGATAGATTTTGTTTCTAAAAGTAATAATCAGGGAGAATATTATTCGCTACTACTATTTGCTACCCTAGGGATGATGATAGTGGCCTCATCAGGAGACCTGATAACACTCTATATCGGCCTTGAACTTGCATCTATTTCTACATATGTTTTAGCAGGGTTTAGAAAGGATGCAAAGGGAAGCGAAGCTGCAATGAAATACTTTATTGTGGGTGCCTTATCCTCAGCTCTTATAATATTCGGTATCTCTTTACTTTATGGAACTAGTGGAACAACAAATATTTTTGCGATTTCCAGTATTATAGCTCATAATATCACTGCCTTTTATTCGACTGTACTACTTGGAGCTATATTCCTTATTGCAGGCTTTGGATTTAAAATGGCTGCAGCACCATTCCACATGTGGGCTCCAGATACCTATGAAGGAGCTCCCTCACCCGTAGTAGCTTTTCTTTCAGCGGGTACCAAAGCAATGGCATTTGCTGCTGCCTTCAAGGTTTTTGCAATTGCAATAATAGCCCTTGGAAATAACATGAGCCTAGCATTTGCTATACTTGCAATCATATCAATGACGCTTGGAAACGTTGTTGCTTTAAGGCAAACAGATATTAAACGAATGCTTGCTTACTCAAGCATTGGTCAAGTTGGTTATATCCTTATAGGATTTGCCGTACTTACACCTCTAGGTTATGTTGGTAGTCTTTTTCACATCCTTTCGAATGCCTTCATGAAGGGTGGTGCTTTTTTAGCGGTAGCCTTAGTATCTTACACCTTGATTGGAAGTAAAATTGAGGATTATAAGGGTCTTGGAAAAAGAGCACCCATAACTTCATTTGCCTTACTTATTTTTCTTCTGTCCCTAATAGGTATCCCACCTCTTGCAGGTTTCTGGAGTAAAATGCTCCTTATACTAGCAGCAATAGCTTCAGGAGGATATATGACTCTACTCGCAATTATTTTAGTAATAAACAGCACTATATCCCTATTTTACTACGGTAGAGTTATCAAATTCATCTATATTTCAAAACACGATAATATGGAACGAATTGAAGAGCCAATATCATTTATTGTACCGATTATCCTTGCTGTACTCGCCTTAGTTATCATTGGTATTTTCCCGCATAAAATAATAGACTTTTTAATATCGGCTATAATCGAGATAATATAAAAATGATTCTTGGTTTTGATATTGACGGAGTGATGGCTGAGGAGGATTATAAAAAACCATATGGAAAGCCACAATATATTTGGAACAACCATTACGAAAAGGTCAAAAAAATTTCAGGGTCCGAGTTATTAAATCAATTAATCAGGGATCATAAAGTTATTTTGATAACGGGACGACTTGAGGGATCCAGAAAAATCACTATAAATTGGCTTGATAAAAATAACATACGTTACACTAAATTGCACCTTAGAAAAAAACTGAGTGTTGGTATTACACATCACAAGATAACTGAAATAATTAAGGAGGATTGTGATTGCTATTTTGATAATAATCGAAGGATAATAAAAGGTATAAAAGCTAAAATTCCAGACTTCCCCGCCTATCATTTTAAAAGTTGGAGGGAGGTTTATAGTACTTTAGAAGAAATAATTCGATTTTAAAAATAAGGATAATAGGGAAAAGTAAAGGTTATCTCTACAACTTACCTTGTGACGAAATTAAAGAAGCGCTTACACTAAATTATTTTAAACGACAGAAGTGACTTATTTCAATTCAGGGAGTATTATTCTCTCCTCATGAATTTTTTCAGTAATTACATCAGATCCTAGTTTACAAGGAGGTCGTGGTTGATTTATAAAAATAGGAGCCTCAAAAAGTTCATGGTCAAGAAGCTTGTCATTTTTATTAAGCCTCCTTATCTTTCCTTTAACATCATCAGAAATCCATTTGTATATGGGATCCATTAATTCAGATTCTTTAGTCTTGCCATAAATATCTGTACAAGTGTTACCTAATATGTTGGAATCAATTCTAGACTTAAATTGTTCAGCTCCGAAAAGGGAGAATCCAATACTCCTACCCCTTGCACTAACATCGATGAGCATAGATTTTAAAGATGAAACATTTGTAGAATTAAAAGATGGCGCATACTTATTTAGCTCATCCATAAATAGGATTATTTTATCAACATGGATATTTTTAGATTCTAAGCGAGATTTGAATTCGGATATTACTTTTTTGAAAACTAATTGTCGAGAATAAAATCCTAACTTTTGCAGATCTATTACCCAAACGTCTTTATGATTAAGATCCTGGTAAGGTAATTCTAAAACTTCATCTTGATAACCTGTTATTAAAGCACCATACTTCCTGGAAAGCATACCTTGCAATTGATTGTAAAGTTTTTTCCAAGTTGCAGTATAACTACCACAGACTAGCTCATTTCCAAGTTTAGAGTTACCAACAAACTCGTTCTGCATGAAATCTAATAAATCAGAAAATGATTGAACTCCCTTATAGTCTGCCATTTTTAACAAAGTTGAGTAGGCCGTATCTAACTTATCTTGCTTATCCTGATCTCCGGCATTTAATAAATCTGGTATGAACTCTTTTATCTCATGATACCCCCATCTAAAAGTTTCACAATCTTTCTTCAAAGAATTCGCCTCTTTTAAAACCGTAGGGGGAGCAAAGAAACGTGCCTCAAAACCTGAGGGTACTACATTACATGTGGAATAAATTTCATTATCCATTTCTTCGAGAATATCTGAATTTTTATTAATATGGAGAAGATCGTCGCTTTTTATATTGAACATGATACAGGCGACTCTAGAATTAGAATGCGTGAGAATAGAATTAAGAATAAATAGAAATGAGGATGTTTTTGTTCCTAAACCAGACATTCCAGAAATGTTTAGATGTGCACCTTCATGCCCAAGAAGATATTTCTCGTCCACCATAACTGGTATTACATTACCGTCCGTGTTTGAAAAGGTCCCTAGAGGTATGTTACAACCTTCGAAAGTTAATATACCTCCTAACTCTTTAATTGATGGATAATAAACTCTGCCATCGATTAGAGGCCTGTCAATATCTTGTTTGAGAACCTTTCCCTTTGCAACTATGATAGATTGTTCTTTATTTGGGGGTGTCAACTCGGGGTCGCCGCCCCTTGAAAGTTGGAAGAATATGAAATCCTTGGCATCTGAGTAACTTTGCATTCCATCAATTACACCAAATACTACTCGATTCCCAGAAACTACCTTGATTATGGATCCGATAGCTAGTGATTTTTCCCATAAAGGTATCCAAAAATAAAATTCGTCTGAAGTATTGGGTTTTTCTTTAATACCACCTACTAATCCAATTGCCTTCATATTACATTCCCATTGAATTTATTTTAGCTTTAATAAAATTGAAACTTGGTAACTGAGTTCTCAAATAATCTTCACACATCTGAATTGGGTAAATCTGTCTGTCCCATCTGTTGCAAGCGGCTATTATAGCCCTTTCTGCAATTAGCCAAGATGATATTTCATTTGCAGAATTATGGGCATTATTATATTCGATACGTATTAATCCCATCTCAGGATGTGCTGGGGGGTGTATTCGAAGATAAAAAGAGTTTGTTCTATTTTTCCATCCGTCTTTATCTTTGTGTCTAATTGTGAAAACACTGCTTCTATAAAACTCATCCATATTCCAAACTTTTTTCTGAATTCTTGGAAAATTCTTCTGTAGATAAAGAGTCTGATGGGTTTTAATAAGACCTAAAACATTATTTTTTCTAGCTGTGCCAAGAATATTTCCATCTTTAATAAGAAGTCTAGGTATATCACTGCTCTTATTAAACCTATTAACTAATTCAAGTTCTAAATCCTGTCTTAACATTTTAGACTTGATTTTTGCCCGGCCTCTTAATTCGTTTAAATCCCAATACTTCCCAGCACCACTATCAACAACATCATCCAATTCTTGCAATTCTTCAAATAAAAATGTCGGTACCAAGATTTTTCTAGCATAAATCTCGTCAAATGGTCTGAATAAATCGGCTCTAACTCTCTCCATTATAGCCGCACCAGAGAAATGTAAGTATATTGGTATTTGAGTGCCATTAAAATTGTAGTATTGCCACAAAACCGTTCGCTGAACACCATCCATAAAAAATCTAAAGCCACTGTAACCCTTGTAATCGTCTAATACCTTATAAATCCCAGGAATTTCTAAAGGTTTTACATCGATATTCTCTGAAAATTCTCTAGGAATAGGGATATCAAGATGTTCTAATATATCACACACTGTATTGCATAGATATTTATCATTCTTTTTCTTGAAGACTTCAGCGCTTTCGAACCAATCGAGTGTCATCCTAATCTCCATAAGAAATAGTGGTTATAATGCTATTCAGGTAGAGCGTGGGAAAAGTAATCTGGATTTATTCAGAATTCATTTTTTGATTTATCCTAAAGTCACGGCGTGATTATCAAAAGATCAATAGAAAAAACTAAGGTATTTGATAAGATTAAGCTAATGAAAAACATAACTGGTGAATACTGGAAGAATTTAAAAACACCGATTATACCATACTAAAGATAGTTTAAAAAAAAATAGCTTGATAATTCCTATGGTTACTTTAAGATAAGTTAAGCATTTTCCTCTCTTAAACCTTTGATACGTTTTAATTTGAAAAAGTTTTCTCTTTCCATCTCATCAAGCCGCATTTTAATATATTTAACTGTTCCATTTAGCCGGGGTATTACAATATTTTCCAGTGCGTTTACCCGGCGTTTTGTACTTTCAATTTCCTCGGCTAAAAGACGTATAGATTTCTCAATCTCGGCTAGTTGAACAACTGATTTTAAGGCTTCTTCGAATTCAGTTGCTGCTACGTCAAGTTGTGCTGATGTATCGATTAAACCATACCCTCTCTCTAAGATATTCC
>CAYZUE010000068.1:0-5546 GCA_964481825.1 Candidatus Hydrothermarchaeota archaeon
ATAGACTGTGGAGTAAATGTTGCTTCTGGAGATAAAGAGAATTCTTTTCCATCTTTAAATGTTCCAGAGTTTAGCATTCAAGATTTAGATGCCGTTATCATAACTCATGCCCATTTAGATCATTCAGGATTTGTTCCATATTTATATTACATGGGTTATGAAGGACCTGTATATTGTACTCATCCTACTAGAGATCTCATGTTTCTATTACACTGGGACTATCTAGATGTAACTGAGAGGGAAGGAAAAGATTTGCCTTATCCTAGAAGGTTTATAAAAAAAATGATTAATCATATTATCCCTCTTGATTATGGTGAGGTAACTGATATTTCCCCTGACATCCGACTTACATTACATAACGCAGGACACATTCTTGGTTCTTCAATTGCGCATTTTCATCTTGGTGAGGGTATCTATAATCTAGCAATTACAGGGGACCTTAAATTTGAGAAATCAAGACTTTTCGACCCTGCTAATGTACGATTTCCTAGATTAGAGACTTTGATAACGGAGGGGACTTACGGCGGTTCAGCGGATGTTCAGCCAAGTAGACGTGAAGCTGAAGGTGCTATGGTAAACATAATTAATGATACAATTAATAGGGGTGGTAAGGTTCTCATTCCTGTTTTTGCTGTCGGTAGAGCCCAGGAACTTATGGTAGCTCTTGAAGAATATGTTAACAAAGGCGTTTTAAATTGTGTGAAAATTTATTTAGATGGGATGATTTGGGAAGCGACAGGTATCCACACTACTTATCCTGAATATTTAAATAAAGATTTGAGAAACCAAATTTTTCATAAAGGAAGAAATCCGTTTTTATCAGAAATTTTTGAAAAAGTTACTGGAAATGCTATGAGATCTAAAGTCATAGATGGTGATCCCTGTGTTATTCTTGCTACTTCTGGAATGCTATCTGGAGGTCCTGCAATGGAATATCTGAAATCTTTTGCAGATAATCCTAGAAATAGTATCATTTTCGTTGGATATCAATCAGAAGGATCTCTTGGTAGAAGGATTCAAAAAGGTTGGAAAGAGATTTCCGTAAATGATAATGGTAAAACTAAAGCTATCCCGATGAATATGGGTGTGAATACCGTTGAAGGATTTTCGGGTCATAGTGATCGAAATCAAATTATCAATTATATTAGACGTTTGAATCCCAAACCAGAGAGAATTGTAATAGGGCATGGAGAGGAATCTAAATGTTCTGAGCTAGCCTCAGCAGTGTTTAGAATATTTAGGGCAAAAACCAAAGCTCCACAAAATCTGGATACTTTTAGATTAAAGTAAGGGGGAACTTATTTGGGTACGACATACTCTGAAGCCGGAGTAAATATAGAGGAAGAAGGAAGAGCAATTGAAGCTTTAATATCTGAAATTAAAAAATCACGGCTTATTAAAAAGGGGGGCGTAGGGGAAAATTTAACTGATATTGGGCATTTTTCAGCCTTAGTTAGGATTAATAAGTCACAAGCCTTGGCAGTTAATTCTGATGGTGTGGGAACCAAAATTATTATTGCTATTCTAATGGAGAAATATGATACCATTGGGATTGATCTTTTTGCAATGAATGCTAATGACTTAATCTGCGTGGGAGCAGAACCCCTTACCCTTGTCGATTATATTGCTATGGATAAACCTAACCCAGTCATTACAAAAGAAATTGGCAAAGGGTTGCTCAAAGGAGCCAATTTGACAAACGCCTCAATTTCTGGGGGTGAGTTAGCTACATTACCCGATATGGTCAAGGGATTTGACCTTGCAGGAATGATGGTAGGGATTGTAGATATAAATAGGTCAATTACTGGAGAAAAGATAATGCCAGGAGATATTGTTGTGGGCCTTCAAAGTTCTGGTATACATAGTAATGGACTAACTTTGGCTAGAAAAATTTTATTAAAAAAATATGATATCAAGTCTAAAGTTAATGGGATTGTAATTGGCGATGAACTTCTTCAGCCAACAAAAATTTATGTTCAGGAAGTTATGGAGACTTTAAAAAAAGTTGATATTAAAGGAATGGTAAATATTACTGGTGGGGGATTTGAAAACTTAAAAAGAGTAACTAAATTTGGTTATAGGATAACTCATCTTCCTAAAGTTCCAGAGATTTTTGATATTATTCAACGTGAAGGTAAGGTTACAGATCATGAGATGTATCGAACATATAACATGGGTATTGGTTTTTGTATTATAGTCGGTAAAAAGGATGTAAATAAAGTTATTTCAATTTGTAAAAAACATTCAACTGATGCCTGGAATATAGGTACGGTTGTTAATAAATCAGGTGTCCATATTAAAGCTAATAAGATAGAACTTTTATATTGATTACGTTTACTTTAATAATATGATTACTCGTTTTTTATTCTCAAATGCTTTGAGAGATTATAAGAATAATCCCAAATTTATAATACCTTATCTAATCGAAAGCCTCTTTTATCTGGTTATTTGGACTTCAGTTCTTATCTTAATAGCACTAATCATTGATACTTTCATGAGAGATTTTTCTTATTGGAACCTAGTTATTTATGGCCCAAATATTCCTTTACTATCACTTTTTTTAGTTTTAATGGTAGTGATTATCGGGGTTTTATCTACAGTCTTTGTTAAAGCTTCAGTATTAGCTGCAATAATATCAATGGCTCAGAATACCAATCAAGATGGTGGTACTACTCTCCACCAAGGTTGGTTAGGTACCAAGAAACATCTGCAAAGGATTTTCTTAGTAAAAATAATTGTCTCCAGTTCTGCATTAATTATGTTGACACTATTTTCTATATACTCTATCAATTCAGGATTTAAAGACCAATTTTCAATTTATTTGGCAGTTTTATTCCTTATACTTATAATAATCACATTATCAATTTCTTTTTTCACAATGTTTGTATCTCAAATGATTGTTTTACACAATTCTGATGTATTAAACAGTTTAAAATACAGTTTTTTATTTGTAGTCACGAATTTCAGGGGTGTAATCGCATATGGGGGGTTAGTTGTCTTAATTAATTTAGCAGTGTTTATTCCACTCACGTTTATTTATTTTTTTATAATGTATATAACACGTTACAATCTATTATTTAGTTTAGCAACCGAAATTTTTTATACAATTTTGGTAGTTATAATACCTATCATAATATCTCCCTATTATGAAATTGTAAAAACATATTTGGTGCTGGAAATTATTAACAAGGAGGAAATAAATGGGTGAAATTGTACAGATTACAGACAAAAGTTTTCAAGATACTATAAAAAGTTCTCCTATGGTACTCATAGATTTTTTTGCAGATTGGTGTGGCCCTTGTCATACAATTGCTCCGATTATAGAAGAGCTCGCTGAAAATTACGATGGAAAAGTAGTTGTAGGAAAACTTAACATTGACGATAATCCAAACACTGCAGGCCAATTACAAGTAATGAGTATTCCCACGGTAATATTATTTAAAGAGGGGAAACCTGTTGAAAGAATCGTTGGTGCAGTACCTAAATCACATTTAGAAGAGAGTATACAACCTCATTTATGAGTTCTGCTAATGTATTTGAGTAAGTCAAGAATTCTCAAGAGAATTACAAAGAATAATCTGATAGAAAATTCTGATGATTCTAATATACAAGGAGCAGGTGTAG
This sequence comes from Candidatus Hydrothermarchaeota archaeon, assembly GCA_964481825.1. Taxonomy (GTDB): domain Archaea; phylum Hydrothermarchaeota; class Hydrothermarchaeia; order Hydrothermarchaeales; family JALUUU01; genus CAYZUE01. The sequence continues at coordinate 3,625 of CAYZUE010000068.1, forward strand.
ATTTAACTATAGACAATCTCTTTGAAATAATATCAAGTTCTAATTTAAAAATTGATAGTAGAGAATTGCCACAATTAAATGAACTGCATTTATCCCAATACTGTTTAAATCCTGGCAGTTACTACCTTTGTACAACAACCGAAAAGGTTAATATGCCGGAGGATTTAGTAGCATTTATTCTACCACGTTCTACCCTATTTAGATGTGCAGTTTCTCTCAGAACCGCGGTTATTGATCCAGGATACTCTGGAATCCTTACGATAGGCATTAAGAATGAGGGCATATACCCATTTAAAATAGAAAAAGGTTCTTGTTTTTGTCAAATTGTTTTTTCGGAGGTTAGAGGAAAAACAACTAGTTATGATGGCAAATATCAAGGAGGGAAGGTAAAATAAATGATATATAAACCCGTCTAGAATTAAATTAAATTCAGAGTAAATAAAAACGAAACTTTTATCTTATTTAATCTCATATTAATTCTTAATGTTTACCATGGATGAATTTAAAAAGGCTTTGGATGCTTACAAATTAGAAACAAGTCCTAAAGGTAAGGAAGAGTTTACCGAAATTAGAAAAAACCCAATTTTTTTTAATGATATTAGAACAAGTGATGCAGTTAATAAACAGGTTAAGCATTTTATTGATATAATCTCTAATATGAATCGAGACAACTATATTAATAGGTACGTTCTTCAGACATTTATTCAAGATTTTTGTAAGTTTTTAGATAAAGATTTCCTATTTTTTATAACTGATAGCTCTTTCTTTGATATTAAAAAAAAAATCAAGGAGTTCACCGGAGCAATTTACGAGATAAACAAAAATTATACTCAAATTGTAGGATTATTTACATTGGATCATCTATTACAGGATTATAGCGTACTTCTTAAGTTCACTAGCTCTGAACAATACACTACTTTACAAGATGACGATGCAACAATTGAAGCTGAAGATGGTTTGTGGGGTGGAAACAAACTATGGTAATCTTCTATAAATTTCAATAATCTTCTTTTCTAAATCTGGAACTCCCGCTTGATTAATTATTTTATAATCAGCCAGGTCAATTATTGATTGTAAACCATAATCTATCTCACGTTTTTCTCGATCATCAAACTCTTCTCTATTTCGAGGATCATCTTCTCTATTACGATTTTTTAATCTTTTAAATCGAATATACGATTCGGCTTTAATGGCAATTAAAAAAAAATTACCTTCAAATTTTGTCTTAAAATAAATTACTTCTTGAAGGCTTCGAATTCCTTCTATTATTACATCTGAACCAGATTTAGTAACTTCTATTATATCTTTAGAACATCTCTTTGCCACTTCTTCATCCCCATATTTTTCCCGTAAACTCAAAGAAATTTTTCCTAAGTTGTTGGGGGTGATTTTAAATCCAAGTGATTTAGCTTCATCTCTAACTATATTTCCCATATTAATTATAGGTAAACCAATTTTTTTAAAAGCTTCAACTGCAGTGCCTTTCCCAGCTCCAGGCAATCCACTTATACCAATTATCTTCATTATTGTGTTATCATCTTTTTAATATGTTTTATTAGTTTAACCCAGTTAGTTTTGAATGTTTAACTTTATTATCTGGAATTTTTTTTATAAACTTTCAATTCACTTTAAATATGAATATATAATCATCTTGATCTGTATAAACTAGTTCAAATCTTTCTAGAAAAACTCTAGAATCTAAATTATCAGGAAGAATCTTCAATGGCAATAAATTTAGTAAGATATTTTGCTTGATATTCCTAACATCTTCAGGGTATAAATACCATACTATGGCGTTCTCCTGATACGCTCTTACAAAATATGCAGAACCTCCATATTTTAATAACTCATCGCTTATGTTTTTAGAGTCAATGTTTTTATCTCCTGTAAGTTTAATTTCGAAGCTTTGAAGAGGATTTTTT
>CAYZUE010000069.1:0-5138 GCA_964481825.1 Candidatus Hydrothermarchaeota archaeon
ACTGCCAGAAATTAAAGAATTTGTTAATATTAAACCAAAACTGCTTTTCAATGTACTTAGTGAAAATATGACTCCCCAACACTGGAAAGACTTAGCTGTTGAATGTGCTAAACAATTGAATACTGGAGCTACAGGGGTTGTTATTGCACATGGTACAGATACATTATCCTACACAGCTGCAGCCCTCAGTTTTATGCTAAAAAATCTTTATAAGCCAGTAGTGTTAGTGGGTTCACAACGGTCCTCAGATAGGCCTTCATCCGATGCTGCTATGAATCTATCAGCTGCGGTAAAAGTTGCAACTTCTTCATTAGGTGAAGTAGTAGTTGTAATGCATGGATCTTTAGAAGATAAATCCTGTTTAATTCATCGAGGAATAAATGTACGAAAAATGCATTCATCCCGGAGAGATGCTTTTAGAAGCATTAATTCTCCTCCAATAGGGGAGGTGGATAATAGGATAACATTTCATGGAAATTATAGGATGAGAGAAGATAATAAAAAAGTGATTGTTGATGATAGATTTGAACCAAATGTAGGCCTGGTAAAAATACACCCTGGGTTTAAAAAAAATCTGTTAAAGTATTTTGTAGACAACTATAGAGGATTAATTATAGAGGGTACAGGTTTAGGTCACATTCCTTCTTATCTGTTTGATGAAATTAAACGTGGATGCTCAAAAATACCTATTGTAATCACTTCTCAAACTATTTACGGTAGAGTGGATTTAAAGGTTTATTCAACTGGTAGAAACCTTTTGGGTTTGGGGATTATTCCAGGGAAATGGATGTCTTCGGAAGTAGCTCTTATTAAACTGATGTATGCTCTTGGGCACACTAATGATTTGGATGAAATTTCAAAGATAATGCTAAAAAACATCACGGGGGAAATCCCAGATTCATCATGTGTTAATTCCTTTTTGATGTAAAGTAAAAGAATATTTATGTTTACTAAAAAAGATGATAATATAATGCAAATTAAAATAGGATTCGAAATTCATCAACAATTAGATACAACTAAGTTATTCTGTAAATGCCCATCCATTCTAAGAGAAGAAAAAGTTAACTATACTATTTTACGGAGTTTAAGGCCTACACAAAGTGAACTGGGTCAAGTAGATCAGGCAGCATTAAAAGAATCTCAAAAAGGGAAGAAATATCTGTATCAAGGATACAATGACACAACATGTCTAGTGGAAATTGATGAGGAACCCCCCCATACTCCTAATGACATGGCTCTAGATATTGGTATCGAGATTTCTCGTAAATTTAATTCTCGAATAGTTGATGAGGTCCATTTTATGCGAAAATTAGTAATTGATGGTTCAACGACTTCCGGATTTCAGAGAACTGCTATAATTGCCCAGGATGGATATCTAAATGTCAAGACCCATAAAATACCTATAGATGCTATTTGTTTAGAGGAGGAAGCTGCTAGGAAAATTCATGAAGAAAATAAACAAATTATCTTTCGTCTGGATAGGCTAGGAATCCCTCTTGTTGAAATCACCACCGCTCCTACAATTTATACTCCCAAAGAAGCCTTGGAAACTGCTCGGACTATTGGAGAAATTCTACGATCAACCGGAAAAGTAAGGCGGGGAATTGGAACAATTCGACAAGATATCAATGTCTCAATTGAAAAGGGCGCTAGAGTTGAAATTAAAGGAGTGCAGGATTTAAATTTAATTCCTATGGTTATTACGAAAGAAGCAGAGAGACAAAAAATGTTACTTCAGGTTCAAAAAGACTTGATTGGGCAAAAGATCTCAAAGGATATGTTAAAATTAAAAATTATTGATGTAACACATATATTTAAAAAATCTGATTCTGATTTGGTGAAAAGGCTTTTATCAAACGGCATTGCATTAGCATTTATTCTACCCGATTTTAAAGGTCAACTTAAAGGAAAATTAGGACCTGAAATTGCGGCTTATGCCAGAGTAATTAGTGATGTTAAAGGGATTTTACACTCTGATGAACTACCTGGGTATGGAATTACACAACAAGAGGTTAAAGACCTATCTGTGATACTAGGGATGGGTAGTGATGATGCTTTTATACTGGCAATTGCTCAAAAAATAGTTGCTAAAAAAGCCCTTGAAGCAGGATTTGAAAGAGCTCAAATGTCTTTTCATGGTGTTATAGAAGAGACACGGGTTGCTCATGAAAATGGTACTTCTTCGTATATGCGCCCTCTCCCAGGAGCTGCTAGGATGTATCCAGAAACTGACATTCCCCCTATTGTGCTATCAAAAGAAAGAATAAAAAAGATAGAATCTGATTTGACAGAGTCATATGAAAAGAAAAAACGACGGTATCTAGATGATTACGGACTCAGCCCTGAGATGGCTTCTCAGTTATTAGCAGCTACAATTGCTAATAAACCTTCTTGGAAAATTTATGATAAAATTCTTGAAACAACGGATTACAGTCCCAGAATTGTAGCAGAAACTTTACTAGGAACTTTTCCCAGGTTAATCAGAGAAGGATACCAACTTCATGAAATTTCAATCGAAAGTCTTAAATTAATTTTCAAATATGCAAGCACTGGTGAAATCGTTAAAGACGCCATTTCACCTTTGTTAGTGTCTGTTTCAAATAATCCTGATAGTGATGTTAAAGACCTCATAGATGGAGTAATAAAAGACTCCTTTACTGAAGACCAGTTAAGACACCTTATCCAGGATATTATTAAGGAAAAAAAATCGTTTATAAAAGAAAAAAAGTATCAAGCTATTAAACCATTAATGGGACTTATTATGAAGGAAGTTAGAGGTAAAATAGATGGTAGGCTTGTTAATCAATTGCTAAGAGAAGAACTTGACAAATTTTCAGAGTAACATTTTTCTTTAAAGTTTTTAGAATATTAAGGGAAATCTCCTAAGCCATTCGTGGGGTTTTTAAGGTAAGACTATCTAAAAAGACTCCTGTGTGTGGAATAGTAGGTTATGTGGGAAATAAAAAAGATGCATCCTCAACGCTGCTAGAAAACCTAAAGATGCTAGAATATCGGGGTTATGATTCTTGCGGGGTCGCTACTTTAGATGACCGAATTTATGTTAAGAAAGATATTGGGAATATTGCGGATGTAAGTAAAAATCATAGATTCTCCGACCTTCCAGGTTCAATGGGTATTGCACACACTCGATGGGCAACCCATGGAAACGTAACTAAGAATAATGCTCACCCTCACCTTGATTGCAAAGGACAAATTGCCGTAGTTCATAATGGAATCATTTCAAATTATGAGATATTAAAAGAGCAACTTTTGAAAGAGGGCCATGTATTCCAGTCTGATACTGACTCAGAAGTTATAGTCCACTTAATTGAGGATTCATATAATGGGGACATTGAGAGAGCAACAATTGATGCTTTAAAAAAAATAGAGGGCACCTATGCATTAATTGTTCTTTCTCTTCTTAATCCCGATAGGCTAATTTGTGCTAGGAATGAGAGTCCACTTGTCCTTGGTATTCAAAAGGACGGCATTTCCATAGGTAGTGATGTAGCATCTTTTTTGGGGTCCACGAAAAAGGCAGTACCTCTAGATGATGGAGAATATGCTGTTTTACAAAAAAATAATTACAAAATAAAGGAAATCAACACCTCTAAGAATGTCGAAAAAGATATTCTACATATTGACTGGTCTGTTGAAATGGCTGAAAAAGGAGGTAATCCTCACTTTATGCTAAAAGAAATATTTGAACAACCCGATGTTATAACTAATGCCTTGAATATTTATCCTGCTGTCATTGAAGAAATGGCGGATAATATTTTATCCGCAAATACGATTTATATTTTAGCCGCTGGTACCAGTCTGCATGCGGGGATGGTGGCAGAATATTGGTTTGCTAAATTATGTAACAAACGAATTATCGCAATGGATGCTTCAGAATTTATTAATAAAGGAGTTATTGATTCGAACACGTTAATCATCGGAATAACTCAATCTGGAGAGACTTATGACACCCTTGCGGCTATGAAATACGCGAAACTTAAAGGTGCAAAGATATCCACAATAGTGAATGTTATGGGTTCTACTGCAACTCGCCTTGCTGATCATGTAGTGCTTCAAGCTTCTGGTATCGAAATTTCCGTTTGTGCAACTAAAACCTTTACTTGCCAACTGACAATTCTCTTCCGAATAGCCCTTGAAGTTCGTAGAATTATGGGAAAGAACGTTAAGGAGCTGGAAGAGGAACTCTTAAACTGTCCTAAATATGTAAAAAATGCCCTTGCTGTAAGGGATTCAATAAAGGATGTTGCTAAAAAATACTTTAATGTAGGAAATTACATCTTCATTGGGAAAGGAATTAATCTCCCAAGCGCGCTTGAAGCAGCATTGAAATTTAAGGAGATAACATATGAACATGCTGAAGGGATGAGTAGTGGGTTGTTAAAGCATGGAACTATTTCACTAATAACAAATAGCTTAAATACAGTTGCTCTTGTACCTGAAAAGGGGGATAATAGAACAAGGATAATAAATAACATTAGAGAAGTGAAAGCCAGAGGAGGTGTCGTGGTTGGAATTGGTGCAGGTTCGGAGGTCAGCCAGTGTGACACAAGCATTATTGCACCCGGATGTCACGAGCTTATCTCTCCCATCGTATTCGCCCCCATTTATCAACTGCTAGCTTATTATTCAGCTGTTAATAGAGGTAGGAATATTGATCAGCCTAGGGCTTTAGCTAAGAGCGTCACTGTGGAATAAATTTTGATAGTGGTCCACGACAGGGGTCAGTATTTTTAAATATTATTATGTATCAATAGATGAATAAAGGAGCGAAATAAAGTGGCGAAAGTTGGAACGATTTTTGAATGCAAGAAATGCGGAAACGTAGTGGAGGTTATAGAGGAAGGGGGCAACCCAGAGATTCATTGTTGTGGCGAAGCAATGAGTGTACGGGAGCAGGGACGGAAACTCAGCGGTTAATCTGAGGATTCAGAGAAAAGATAGGAAATCAAAGAGACTGATTTCAAATAGCAAAAAGATAAATATCTTAAAAAGTAAAGTTTACATTAAGTGGAAAGTGTACTTATAGGTATCTGTGGTTTCATATGGGAAGAACTGATGAGATTAGGGAGGGAATTGGTGAGAAGTTTTATGAGATTTTAATTACCAATTACTCTGGA
>CAYZUE010000070.1:0-5089 GCA_964481825.1 Candidatus Hydrothermarchaeota archaeon
TGTTTTTAAAACAGTATGTGATTCAGAAAAATTGGTTATAGCGGCGTTTAATATTTGAAATTCTTCATCAATAGCAAGGGTCTTCTTTTTTTCTCCAAATAATTTTATTTGAATTTCACTTTCTTCTTTTTCTTCCAAATTTAAACTCGATTTTAAGACTTGAATTTCGTTTTTCCTAAAATCATTGTCCGTTCTATGCTTTTCCGAAAGATCTTTTAGTAATGTATCTTTAGTTATAGTAAGCTCATTAATTTCAATCTTTAAATCTCCAATTAGATTTTCATTATCGGATAGGTTATTTTCCAATTTATTGTTCTTTTCTAAAAGTCCAGAAAGTTTTTCCTCAATGTCATTAATTCGTTCTTGCCTAATACTAACTTCTTTTTTTATTGTAATATTCTCTGATTTAAGAAAATTATTAGAATCAGACAGATTATTTAATTTTAAATCTTTCTCTTGAAGATCTTGTTCTTTTATGGATATAGAATCCTCTAATTTTTCAATTTTTGAAGGATATTCGTTGTATTTATTTGCTAATTCTTCTGTTTTTTCAATACTTTCTAATAATATGCGTTCTTTTTGTTTTATTTCATCCCGAATTTTTTTGTTTTCCTTATGTTTTTCATAAACTTCAATTTTTATTTCCTCTAGATTTTCATTTGATACATCTTTTTCAGCTTTTAGAAGTTTATTTTCTTGCCGTAAATTTTCAATTTCATTCAAATGCCGTTTTAGTTCTGTATCTTTCTTTAATCCAGATTTTTTTATTTCATGAAATTCTTTAAGTTCTGAATCATAACTTTTTGTTTGGTTCTTTATTTTTTGTTCTGTTTCGTCATATTTTTCCTTAAGTCCCTGAAGTTCATTTTCTAGTTCCTTGGTACGATTTTTTTCATTCTTCAATAGAGACACTTTTTCCATTAAACGTGTTTCTTTATCCTCTAAGTCAACTCTTAATCCCCCCAACTCTTTTTCAACATCCTTTGCAATTATATTCAAAGACTTTAAATCAGCTATTTCGTCTTCCTTTTTGAAAAGATTACCTTTTGTTTGAGACAATGTAGTTAAAACGTCTTTCAGTTTGGTTTCAAGTTCCGCATTTCTTTCTTTATAATCTTCAAATTCACCCAAATTTTTTTTCAGATTCAATATCTGAGAATCTCTATCTAAAATATTTTTTTTAAATTCTCCTAACTCACCAGAATCTGACAACCTACTATGGAGATCTTTAATTTCATTTGTTAGGGATATGTTTTCTTCAGTAAGGTTAGTTTTGTCAATTATGTCAGAGTTAGCATTCGCTAATGATTTGGCTTGGTTCTTTATTTTTTGTTCTGTTTCGTCATATTTTTCCTTAAGTCCCTGAAGTTCATTTTCAAGTTCCTTGGTACGATTTTTTTCATTCTTCAATAGAGACACTTTTTTCATTAAACTTGTTTCTTTATTCTCTAAGTCAACTCTTAATCCACTCAACTCTTTTTCAACATCTTTTTTATTGATATGCGAACCTTTAAGTTGCGAAATCTCTTCTTTTGCTGAAAAAAGTGCACTATTCGATTTTTTCAAATCTTTTTTTATGTCAAGAAGTTTCGCAGTTAATTCTCCTTTTGTTCCCGTCTTTTTTCTTAATTCTTTGTTTTCAGTCTTTAATTCTTTAATTTCCTGGTTTTTATCTTCAACTATATTTTTTAAACTTAAACTTTTATTAACATCCGGTAATGACTCTCTAAGTTTATAGTTATCATTTTCGGATTCTTTCAGCCGTTTTTTTAGTCTATCAAACTGTTTTTCTCTTTCTTCTGCTATCTGCTTCTCATTATTAACTCGTTTTATGAAAGTATTAGAGTTATATCTGATTATTCGATTTAATTTATTTATTTCTCCCTTTAACTTTTGAATTCTAACTTCTGATGGGTCTTTAATTCTTATACCCCCGTTTTATACATCAAACTATCTTATATTGGTATTGTATTAATATTTTATCACTTTAGAGGCTTTGCACCAACAAATATTGTTTACTATCTAAAGTTGCGATAACTTATAGATTTATGAGTAAAGTTTACCTTAAAACTAAATATTTAATAGATATAATAATCTTTCATCGATTTACAATGTCCAAAATTAAATGCTTTATAGTTGATTTAGATGGGACTGTTTATAGAGGAGATACCCTAGTTAAAAATGCCAATAGGCGTATAATACGAATGCGTCAGAAGGGTAAAGTTCTTTTTGTTACAAACAATGCCTCTTTAAGTCGGAAAGCATACGTTAAGAAGCTCAAAGGATTTGGCATACCCGTGACCCTCGATGATGTTGTAACTTCAGCATATGTGTCTGCTGATTATATTCATAAAAATTATCATAACCCTCGTGTTTTTGTGATAGGTACTGAAGGTCTTATCCAAGAATTAAAAAATCTAGGCATAGAGGTTTGTCATCGAAAATGTAATATTGTACTTGTAGGGCTTGATAAAAAATTTAATTATGATAAATTAAAAATAGCCCTTAAATTTGTTCACGCAGGCGCTGAATTTATAGCAACTAATGAGGATAACGTTTTAATGAAAGAAGAGGAGGTAGTTCCAGGAACAGGAGCTATTGTTGCATCTTTAAAAATATCCTCGGATATAGAGCCGATAATAATAGGAAAACCCTCAGATATTATGGCAGATTTTATCATTACCAAAGCCGGAGTCAAGCCTGAAGAGATTTTATTGATTGGAGATAGTATAGATTCTGACATCAGAATGGGAAAAAAATTTGGAATGAAAACTGCACTCGTTTTAACAGGTCTTACGAGTCCTGAAGATTTGAAAAAAACGGATATAAAGCCCGATTATGTATTCGACAGATTGTAAGTTTTAAATATTTGTCAAATTAATATTAACATATGGTAAGGAAAAGTTTTGTTATTTTTGTATTCTTACTTGCGTCTTTAACAGGGTGTACGTCTGGAAGTAACGAGGATATTAAGGAGGGTAAGTACGGTGGTACCTTGATTTGGGGTTCAATAGGGGATGCGAAGATATTAAATCCCTTACTAGTTAGTGATTCTGCGTCTGGTGATATTGTAGGATTGATTTATGATTCATTAATCGAGATTAATCCCAACACTCTTGAACCAAATCCGAAAATGGCAAAAAAATGGAGTATATCAGAGGATGGTCTAACTTATACTTTCTATCTTAATGAAGGAATAAAGTTTCATGATGGTGAAATTTTAACTTCTGAAGATGTAAAGTTTACTTTCGATACATATAAAAACCCAAACACAAATGCACCAAATCAAGCAGATGTTCAAAATTTAGCGGCAGTAGAAATAATCGATGATTATACGGTCCAATTTAATTTAAACAAACCGGATTGTTCTTTTTTACTTACAGCAGGTTTAGGCATTATCCCTTCCCATCTCTACAAGGACGAGGATATTAATACCGCTTCAATTAATTTAAGTCCTATCGGTTCTGGTCCGTTTAAATTTAAAGAATGGTTTCCAGATGATAGAGTTGTTGTTGAGGCATTTGATGATTATTATAGAGGAAGACCTTATTTAGATCGGATAATCTACAAAGTTGTGCCAGATAATACTGTTCTCACTGAGCAACTCTTTATTGGGGAGGTGGATGTTACAGGTATAGAGTTTGATCAAGTAGAGAGGTTTAAGGCAACATCCGCTGTAGAGGTTTATGAATATGATGTACTGTCCTATGGATATTTAGGATATAATCTTAAGAATGAATTTTTTAAGGAATTAAATGTTAGAAAAGCCATTTCTCATGCAATTGATAAGGAAGTAATTGTTGATGAAGTATTTTTGGGATTTGGGGAGGTTGCTAATGTTCCAATGCCTCCTACGTCTTGGGCATATAATCCTAACATAGAAACACCGATTTATAACATTGAACTTGCAAAAAAAATACTAAAAGACACAGGCTTTGAAGATATTGATGGTAATGGGATCATAGATAAAAACGGTAAGGAATTTAGTTTTACATTGATGACAAATAAAGGTAATAAGCAACGGGAGAAAATTGCGATTATAATTAAAGACCGTTTAAATAAAATAGGTATTGAAGTAAAGATACAATATCTAGAATGGCCAACATTTGTTGATAAAGTGAGCGGAAAAAACTTCGACGCTATAATTCTTGGATGGAGTTTAGGTATAGATCCAGATTCCTCGAGTATATGGCATTCAGAAAAAGCAAAAGACTTCAACTTTATTTCTTATCATAACCCTAAAGTCAATGATATTTTAGATAAGGGTCTAATTGTTCCTGGGTGTAAAAAAGAAGATAGAAAGAAACTTTATTGGCTGTTTCAGGAAGAAGTAGCAAAGGACAACCCATATTTATTCCTCTATTACTCCAAGGCAGTTGTTGGTGTTAATAACAAGTTTGATTCTGATACAGGTATTGAAGGTACACCCATAGGTTTACTATGGAATGTTGATCGATGGTACTTCAAAAATTAAGGGAGACAAGTCTTAAATGAGCGTTTTAAACTACGCATTCCGGCGAACGCTTTTAATAATCCCTATGCTACTTGGGATTTCCCTGATATCCTTCTCAATTATCCATCTAGCACCAGGCTCACCTGCCGCGACTCTTCTTGGACCTAAGGCTCTTGATCCAGCTGCTCTTGAAAGGGTAAATTCAAATTTAGGATTAGACAAACCGATATATTTACAGTACTTAAATTGGATTTCAAGTATTGCACAAGGAGATTTTGGGGTTTCAATTGGGATAATGCCTGGTAAGTCTGTTGCAGACCTTATCAAAAGTCGAATATTACCTACCCTTGAGCTTTCTATTAGCGCACTCTTGCTAGCCCTCCTGGTTGCCATACCTATAGGAGTGATTTCGGCAACTAGGCAGTATTCAACTTTTGATCATTTAGCCACTATTGGTGCCTTCTCAGGAATTTCACTTCCAAATTTCTGGCTCGCACTTATGCTTATTTTAGTATTCTCAGTTGAGTTAGGTTGGCTTCCCTCTTCAGGTCTCATAGATCCTCGAATTAATAATCCAACTATTTTAGATTATTTAAGACACTTACTGATACCAGCTTTTGTACTTGGGACTGCTAG
>CAYZUE010000071.1:0-5068 GCA_964481825.1 Candidatus Hydrothermarchaeota archaeon
AATTTAGGAAAAAAATATGGAGAAGAAACGAGTTCTTGCTCGTATTGATATAAAAAATAAATATGTCATTAAAGGTGTTTATTTAGAGGGGCTTCGCAAAATTGGTAATCCTATGGAGCTTTGCCAGAGGTACGCGAAAGAGGGAATTGATGAAATTGTTTTCATGGATGCAGTTGCTGCACTGTATGATAGAAATTCCTTAATTGAAATTATATCTGAAGCTTCAAAGAATATTTTTATTCCAATTACTATAGGTGGTGGAATTAGGACTATTACTGACATACAAAATGCTTTGGATGCGGGTGCTGATAAGGTTGCTATAAATACTAAGGCAGTCAAGGACCCTGAGTTTATTACAGAGGCTGTCAGTACTTTTGGAGCTCAAGCAATTATTGGATCGATAGTTGCGTTGCAAAGAGAAAGCTATTGGGAGGTGTTTATTGATAATGCGAGAACGAGAACCCATATTGATGCAAAAAAATGGTCTATAACATTGCAAGACTTAGGAGTTGGAGAAATTATGGTAACTTCTATCGATAGAGATGGCACAAAAAAGGGATATGACACAGAATTAATGAATGAAATTAATAAAAGTGTATCTGTCCCTGTGATAGCTTCTGGTGGCGCAGGAAATAAGAAAGACGTTATAGATTTATTTATAAAAGTTGACTGTAGTGCTGCCGCCATAGCATCAATATTTCATTACAATTTGGAGAAAATCAGTGGTGTAAAAAATGAAATGGCATTACATGGTATTGAAGTGAGAAAATAATGTTAAAGGTCGCAATTATAGACTATGGGATAGGAAATCTAAGAAGCGTTATAAATGCATTCAATAGTATTGGTGTTGATTCCTTTAGGGCTAGAAGCAGGGATGAGATACTTGCCTCTGACACCTTGGTTTTACCTGGTGTAGGGGCCTTCGGTAGAGCAATGGAAAAACTGGAAGAGCTTTCTTTAGTAACAACTTTAAAGGAATTTTCTGCTTCAGAGAAACCTGTTTTAGGGATTTGTCTTGGAATGCAATTGTTGTTCGAATCAAGTGAGGAGTTCGGTTACAATCAGGGGCTAGGCTTAATCCCTGGAAATGTTAAAAGATTACCTTTGAAAGAAAAGAACAAATTACCACACATCGGCTGGGTACAGTTAGAAAAAGGAAATCTTAGTTGGGATAGTACGATTTTAAAAGGTCACGAGAGTATCGATGTATATTTTGTACATAGTTATCATGTTGTCCCAGAGCAGGACAGTGTCATAACATCATTTGTAGACTATTCAGGTGAGAAATGTGTTTCCTCCGTTCAATATAACAATATTCATGGATGTCAATTCCACCCCGAGAAGAGTTCTTATGATGGACTTGATATTCTTAAGAATTTCGCAAATTTAGCGTGAAAAAAATAATTATATTAACCTCAAACGATTTAAGACATCGCTACTTCAGAATTATGTTTTCTAGATCTAAAAGCATAGATGTATTGAAAACATATATAGAAAATAATAAAAAACCTGTAAAAGAAATCGGAAATGTTTCAGATTCAATTGATAATATCGAAAACTTGCATTTTTACACGAGACAAGAAGTGGAGAGAGACTTCTTTTCAGATGTTGTTTTAGGTGGAGAATCTCTAGGGAACCCATTTTTTATTGAACCTGGTGAAATAAATTGTGAATACATTATAAATGAAATCGTTAGGTTAAATCCAGATTTTGTAATTACCTACGGCTGTAGTATCTTAAAACCGCCGCTAATCGATATATTTCCTAATAAAATTATTAATGTACATTTGGGATTATCTCCATATTATTTTGGGTCAGGCACAAATTTTCATGCTCTTGTTAATAATGACCTTCATCTACTCGGCTGTACTTATATGTATATTGATTATGGAGTTGACACAGGTGAAATTATTCACCATATAAGAGGGAAGATTCTTCCATTTGATACGCCTTGCACCATTGGGAATAGATTAATTAAAAAAATGACTCATGTTTTTATAGAGTTAGTAAAAAACTTTGAAAAAGTTGAAAAGAAAAAGCAAATTGAAAACATTTGTGGAAAAACATATAAACGAGTAGATGCAACAGCTGAAAAAACAAAGATTTTATATGAAAATTTCTCTGATGGAGCTTGTCTTAGATATTTGAGAAAACAATCAAAGCTTGAGAGTGATTTTCCAATAATTGAACAGGATTTTTTGAAGTGAAAACTATAATGTATCACTATATTAAACCTGATTTTAATGAATATCAATACTTCAATTACCTAGACATTGATATTTTTAAACGTCAGCTAGATTTCTTCGAAGAAGAATGGGGCTTTCTTAGTAAAGAAGAATTTTTTGAATGTATAGAAAATAATAGACTCTCAGAAAATGTTGTTCTAACATTTGATGATGGGCTGAAGGACCACTACGCCGAAATTTTGCCGATTCTTTTGAATAAGAAGATTTGGGGGATATTCTATATTCCTACCGGAGTTCATACCACCGACAAGAAGCAGTTATTAGGTGTTCATCGTGTACATTACTTAAAGGGAAAATATGGTGCCGAAACAATTTTAGAAAAAGCATTAAGCTTAGTTGCTGATACGATGTTGGATACCGATTTAATAGGTGAATTCGATAAAGAAATATATACCCATAGCCACTACACAGAAGCTGAAAAGTCTTTGAGAAGGCTCTTTAATTATTTTGTTTCATATGATTATAGGGATAAGTTACTAGATGAACTCATGAAATACTATTTCGATGAAAACACCTTGTTTGATGAAGTATACATGACTCAATCAGAGATATCTGAGTTAGCTTCATATGGTTCTATTGTAGGGTCACATACTGTTTCCCACAGAGTTTTATCTCGATTGTCTTATGATGAGCAACGGATTGAGGTCAAAAAGTCATTTGA
The DNA here is from genome assembly GCA_964481825.1 of Candidatus Hydrothermarchaeota archaeon. GTDB lineage: Archaea > Hydrothermarchaeota > Hydrothermarchaeia > Hydrothermarchaeales > JALUUU01 > CAYZUE01. Next base: position 2,908 of record CAYZUE010000071.1, read on the forward strand.
TTATCTAGATTCCTTTTTAAATCTGGAAGTTAAAAGCTTTTGTTATCCCTATGGGTATAAATCATCATATAATTATGATACCCTTAAAGTGCTTGAACAGTTAGGTGTTCATCATGCATTTGTTTTTGATAATCAAATAGAAAATCAAGGCAAAATTAGGCCTTACGAAATATCAAGAATTGATTGCAATCAGTTTCTGGAGGTTTAGTGGTTTGGAACAATTAGAGGCATATTATGGCCTTCCAAAAGAAGTTATATATTGTAAGAGATGTGTAATTTCTAACCAGAGACCAAATTCAACTGTCGAAATGAAAAATAAAAGCAATAGAAAGGAAACTATTAAGTTTTCTGAAGATAATATTTGTTCTGCTTGCCAATACAACCAAACAAAAAGAGAAATCAATTGGGAAGAAAGAGAAAAAAAACTCTTTGACCTTTTAAGTGCGTTTAGGAGTAAAGATGGATCATATGACGTTTTGGTCCCCAGTAGCGGTGGAAAGGATAGTTGTTTAACGGCTCATGTACTAAAGTACAAGTATAAAATGAATCCTCTTGCTGTAACATGGGCACCTAATATGTTTACCAAGGCCGGGTGGAATAATTTTAACAACCTTTCTAAAGTTGGTGGCATAGATAGTCTTTTGTATACTCCGAACGGGAAACTCCATTCTCATCTTACAAAGTTAGCATTTGAGAACCTTGGACATCCGTTCCAGCCATTCGTACATGGACAAAAAGTTATTGGTCCCAAGTTAGCTCGGAAGATGGGGATAAAATTGATTATGTATGGAGAGAATCAAGCTGAATACGGTAATCCCATGGAAGACAATGAAAATCCATTTATGTCACCAACTTTTTTTAGCATAGAAGATCCTACTGAAATGATTTTGGGTGGAATCAAGATAAAGGATTTAATCAAAGAGTATAATTATACATTAGAAGACTTTTCCGCGTATATTCCTATCACTCCATATGAAATTGAAAACTTTGATATCAAGGTTTCGTTTCTTGGTTTTTTTGAAAAGTGGGACCCTCAAGAGAGTTATTATTATGCTGTTGAAAACACAGGATTTCGCCCGTCAGATGAAAGATCTGAAGGAACATATTCTCGTTATACAGAAATAGATGATAAAGTTGTTCCTCTCCATTTCTATATGACGTTTATCAAGTTTGGAATTGGACGTGCAACATACGATGCATCTCAGGAAATTAGAAATGGTAAGATCACACGGGAAGAAGGAATCAAACTTGTAAAAAAGTACGACTCAGAATTCCCACAGAAGTATTTTAATGAAATGCTGGAATATATGGACATTTCTGGAAAATATTTTTGGGAAATAGTTAATACTGCTAGATCTCCACATTTATGGAAATATAAAGATGGGGAGTGGATACAACGCCATACAGTATGGATGAGTATATAGATTCAAAATAGATAATTCTGAAGAAATAATAAATAATAGTCAAAGCAAATGATGAGAACACTTACCTTTGGTAACATATAGGCAATGACCATAACTCTTATAACACAGTTGAGGTTGGCATTAACCACAACGGTGAAATTATAAAAGCTATTCGCGCAATTGATGCTGCACTAAAAGCAGGAGGATAATGTTTCATGCCTAGTGTTAAAATTAAGATAGATTGGAGAGAAATAGGGCAGGAGTATTCTCCTTTTGTCATTGCTGAAATTGGTATAAACCATGAGGGTGACTTTAATAAGGCGGTACGCATGGTTGACGATGCTTGCCTTGCAGGTGTAGAGTGTGTGAAGTTTCAATGTCACGTTATAGAGGATGAAATGGTGCCGAATGATATTGTTCCGGCCAACGCAAAAGAAAGTATTTGGGATATTATAGGCCGATGCTCCCTGGGAGAATCGGATGAACTTAAGCTGAAAGAGTACGTCGAATCAAAGGGTATGATCTACTTGTCGACACCGTTTTCCCGAGCTGCGGCAGTAAGACTTGAATCAATGGGGGTTAGTGCCTACAAGATAGGCTCCGGTGAGTGCAATAATTATCCGTTGATCAAACATATTGCTGCATATCGAAAGCCGGTAATCCTGAGTACTGGCATGAATAATATTGCGTCAATCCGTATGGCGGTGGAAATATTAGAAAATGAATCTGTGCCGTATGCACTTTTGCATTGTACATCT
>CAYZUE010000072.1:0-4691 GCA_964481825.1 Candidatus Hydrothermarchaeota archaeon
TATGGGATCTTGAATCTGCCCTCCACCATAGGCTACGCTTGCTCTCCCACCCACTATTTCTACTTGATCAGTGTTATGATGGTAAATTGTTCCGAATTCATCCATGTAAGCTTTGCATAGAGCCCTGCTTATAGCATCTGCAATACCATCTGCTAGAGAATCAGGATGCCCAATTCCCTTTCTCTCAACTATTTCTATTTCCTGTTCTTCTACAGGAGTTCGCTTAATTTTCTTTACAAATATGTTCCTTTTAGTCATTTGTCTACCTTCTACTATGAATCAGTTTTAAATACTATCCTATTTTTTGGCTCGATTGTAGTCATTACTTTACCTTTCCTAAAAATCCTAACTATACCACCACTTTTAGAAACAGTTATTCCCAACGATTTTGTTATCATTGTCATTGCAGCTACAGCAGCATGCCTAGTTCCTAAACCTTGAGGGATGGATACACCAGCAGAATCCACGGTTAAATAACGGCCTGCAGCTTCAATTATCCCATCACCATTAATTATAAATGCTCCATCAAGTTGAGCAATCTCTTTAATACTTTCATGCAATTCCTTATTAGTTATAAGGCGCTCACCAATCATTTGCCCTTCAAATGGGTTTAGGATTAGTTGTTTTGAGTTTTCAATTACATTATTAGTATCGCCTAATATGAATGCTGTACCTATGAGGCGGCCCTCCCTTCCCTCTCGACCTATCTCTAATGATACTTTAAGGGCATTTTCAAATACATCTAAGTTCACATTATTTTGTTGTAGAAAATCGTAGAGGGTATGATCTAGCGTGCTATTTTTTACTTCATAAATAACAACTGAATCAGCTTCTTGGAGAAAGCTTGAAGTAATTATAATAATTATATCACCATCTTTTAATAGTCCTTTTTTAATACACATTGTAACAGCGTCTTCGATCTTGGCGATTCTAGAATTACCACGTGTAATAAGATTAATGATGTTCACTTTTTCAGATGTTTTTTTTGTTTCTACATCTATGAAATCTACATCAATAACATTGATCATTGTTTTCTTTAAAAGTCGCTGAAATGTTTTCTCGTTAACTGTTGCTATTATAATTGGAATATCGGTTTTAATTTTCTTACTTAATATTAAATCTGCTGTATGCCCAGTTTCTGTTAATACTAAAATTGACCTTGCTTTAATGTCGTTGGCAATTTTAATAGCAGATTTTAACACTGCTGTTGATACTTCCATTTAGACCAGTGCTTATTAATCTTAGTCAGTTATTTATATCTTTGCAAAGTGTTTCAAAGTTTTTGATATTTTTAATATCTCTTTTTCTTGAATATCTAAAACATTTAGTTTTTTTAGTTCAATAGTTAATCCAGGTTTCATGAATCTGTTGTATTCTGGGCACAAAGTAAGTATCGGCGAGCCTAAATTTGTTTTTAATCCGTTTATGTATGCCTTTTTAACAATATCTTTTGGGATATTATCCATCTTTATACCGACACATACCCCTCGTTCCTTCCTATGGATTACTGTGTTTAGTTCTTTTTTAATGATTGAGGTATAATCATTGAGAATGCGAATTACATGAGGTGCTACCTTTAATTCCTCTTTTATACCAGCACATGTTATTGGATTGATTTTACATGCTCTAACTATCTCTCTTCCTGTTTCTATGATATCCATATTATCCGTGGAAACAAATCCTCCTGAATAGAGATTAACTATTTTTGGAGAACCCATGGATCCTATTATAATTTCTGCATTTTTCGATTTACATAAAATTTCGTCTCCAATAGCACCGCTTGCATCTTCAATTAAGAGAACTCCAAATTTTTTGCATACCTTGTGTATCTTCTTCACTGGTTGTTCAGCTAAATATCCTGCAAATGAAGTTAGAAAAAGGGCATTTGGCATTTCTTCCTGAATTTTATCTTCTAGGTATTTAGGGTCTATAATCCCGAATTTTGTTGCAATCTCTCTGATTTCAAGTCCGAATAATCTTGGAAGAGTCTTGAAACCTTTCCATCCCCCTTGGTCAGGTATCATTACCTTTCCATTCAACGATTTTAATACCAGCATTATTGCGGCATCACAACTTGACAAAAGTTCTGTATGCCTATGCCCAGTAATACTTGAGAAGGCTTTTTTTGCATCATTTACTTCTTTTTTTATATTAAATTCTTTAGAACCAATTTCCTTTGCGGCTTTGCACATAGCCTCTCTTGACTTAATACATGGTTTCCGGGGAGGTAAGTTCATATTAGAATACCATTTTTTTTATTAACTTTTATCTCTTCTTTTATAGAGTAACCACATCTGATTATTTGTCTATAAGTAAATTAATGCCTGCCATTCTTTAAAGTTAAGTTTTAAAAAATTTTTTTTAATTTAATACTTTTTTTAATGCTTTTATAAGCCTTTGATTCTCTTCAGCTTTACCCACACTAATTCTTAAGTATTCATCACCCAAACCAAAACTATTACAATCTCTTATTATTATCCCACGTTTTAGTAAATTCTCAGCAATGTCTCTAGATGCCATGTTAGTACCTTTAACATTTATAAGCAAGAAGTTTGCATGAGAAGGATAAACTTTCAATCCATTAATTTTTCTTAGTTCTTCCGTAAGAAAATCTCTCCCCTCATGAACAGAACGTATGGTCTTTTCTAGATGGTCACTATCTTTTAAAGCACCAATTGCACCCTTTTGGGCCAATATGTTAACGTTAAATGGGGGTTTTACTTTAACAAGGTACTTAATAGTTCTTTTATTAGCTACACCATATCCTACCCTAAGCCCTGCAAGTCCAAAAGCTTTTGAAAAAGTCCTTAATACAATTAGATTCTCATATTCATTTATCAAATTAACATTTGATTGATTTGCAAATTCAATATATGCTTCATCCAATACTACAAGAACTTTCTGCTCAAGGAGCTTTAGCACATTTTTCAATGCAATACAACCTCCAGTAGGGTTGTTTGGAGAACATAGAAAAATCATTTTAGTCTTTTGACTAATTTTTTTTAAAACCTTCTCTATGTTGTATTCAAATTCTTTTGTTAGAGGGATTTCTATTACCTTGCCAGAGTGAAGTTTTATCAAACTCGAATATAAGGAGAACGTTGGAAAAGAAATAATGGCCTCTTCACCTTTATTTAGAAAAGCTTTAATAATTATTTCTATTATCTCGTCTGAACCATTTCCAATTATTATATTTTCTAATTTTAGATTCAGATTCTCTGCAATATTTCTTCTTAATTCAAATGCATTTTCATTTGGATACAAATGAACGATATTTGATGATTTCTTAATTTCATTAATAGCTTTAGGTGATGGTCCTAATGAGTTTTCATTTGACCCTAGTTTTACAATTTTCTTTAGATCAATCCCGTATCTCTTGGACAAATCATCCATTCCCAAACCTGGAATATACTCAAGCACTTCAGCTGCTTCTTTTCGAACTAATTTTTCAATCATAATATCTGGTCAATAATGTTTATTACCTTCCGTAATTGGGATTTTGTTACTATCAATGGTGGAAGTATGCGAACTACATTTTCACTTGTGCAGTTTAATAGAACACCTCTCTCTCTCGCTGCATCTACAACATAAGATCCATCTTTTTTCAGCTCAATTCCAACCATTAGACCTTGTCCCCGAACCTCCTTTATGACTTTGTGGTTGTTCATAAGTTTTAAAAGGTTTTTCAATAGATCCTCTCCTAATATCCTTGCTTTTTTATGAAGATTTTTTTCTAATATAACCTCAAGAGTTGCTTTTGCAGCTACACAAGCTAGATGATTACCTCCAAATGTTGATGCGTGGTCTCCCGGTTTAAATGCATCCATCACGCTTTTTTTTGCTAACATCGCGCCAATTGGAAACCCTCCTCCTAGAGACTTTGCTAGTGTGAAAATGTCAGGTTTAATATTGTAAAGTTGCCAAGCAAATAGCTCTCCTGTTCTCCCTAATCCAGTTTGAACTTCATCTAATACTAGGAGGATATTGTTCTTGTTGCATATTTCACGGACCTTTTGAAAGTAATTGGGTGGTGGTACTATCACACCGCCTTCTCCTTGAATCGGCTCAAGTAGAACTGCTGCAGTTTCATTTGTTATAGCTTGTTCAAGATCTTGAATATCACCGAATTTCACATGAGTAAACTCATCTCCCAAAGGCTGAAAATCTTTTCTATATCTTTCTTGTCCTGTAGCACTAAGAGTTGCAATTGTTCGCCCATGAAACGAATTTTTTGCTGTTATTATCTTACTCTTACCTGTATATTTCCTTACTAATTTTATTGCAGCTTCATTTGCTTCTGCTCCACTATTACAGAAGAATGATTTATATCCCCCTGTAACACTGTGAAGGAGTCTTGCAAGATTTATTTGTGGTATTATATAATAGATGTTCGAAGAATGCATCATCTTACTGGCTTGATCTTTCACAGCCTTAACAACCTTTGGATTAGAATGCCCAACATTTAACACTGCTATCCCCGAAAAACAGTCTATATATTCCTTTCCTTCTGAGTCCCAAACAATTGCACCCTTACCTTTAATTAAGGATATTGGCTGTCTTTTATATGTTGAAGCCAATACTTTTTCTTCGATATCCTTAAGGTCCATACTATTGAAAAAAGACAGAATCATATATATTTATTTCCAGATTATGCATTTTTGTTGTTTTTTTTTCTTTTTCCCTCCCCCCCC
>CAYZUE010000073.1:0-4637 GCA_964481825.1 Candidatus Hydrothermarchaeota archaeon
TAGAAACCAAGAGTATAATATTGTTATAAATCTTAAAAAAGGTGGTGTTTATAAACTTCATGGGAATGACCGTACTTTCAATGATTATGGTATAATAATAGTTTCTGGAGATAAACTTCTAACTACTAATTGGAACAATTCATCAAAATATCGAAAAAAAGAAAATGAAATTATTGTAACGGGCGCTTTTAAAGATATTAATACTGGTAAAGTACTATCACCGGAGAAAAATATCTTATTTAGATTCTTTCTGCTTACTGGGGGGCGAATTCAAACTGCAACATCGTGGCTCAAAGAAGTTTTAAGGAATAAACTTATCACTGAAGCAAAGGATTCACAGATCTTATACAAGAGGCATTTCCTACTTGAAGACAAAAAAATCATAGTAACAGATGAAGTACAAATAAAGGACGAAATTAAGATAGATGGCATCTATTTACCCTCATATTTTTCATCATTTTACTCTCCAACATCTGCTTTTTTTGATAAATGTTCACTCAAAACTAAAGATTCGATAGATATAAAAGAATTAATAGATGGGCCTATCAAAAGGGAATTTGTGTTTTAATAAAAATCAAATGTTTTTCTCATTGGCGGTTGAAAATAAATGATGAAACAGCTACCCCACTTTTAATATCTTTTTTAAGTCGATCAAAACTGTTAATCATTTTTATTCTATCAAAAAAATACGATGGTCTAAGATAAAATTCCTTATATGCTTGTCTAAGCGATTTTGTAACATCCTCATTTGTGAGTTCCGTAAATAGATTATTATAATATGCTTGCGCATGCTCTATTGAAATATCAATCTCAGTTCCATCAACATCTTTTTTCTCAAGTTCATTAATTACTAAGTCATATACAGGAGTACCAGAAAATGGTGTAAATACATTAAATGTTACAGTGGTAGGTTTAATTTCTTTAGCAAAATTTATGGTGTCTCGCAAAGTTTCTTTTGTTTCTCCAATACACCCAAGCATACTATGAGCATGTGTCTTAATCCCTATTTCCCTTGCAATTTTAAAAGCATCCCTAGCCTGTTTAAGAGTTGTACCCTTCTGGATATTATCAAGTATTTTTTGATTCCCTGATTCAACTCCGAATTTGATTGTATGACAACCTGCTTGATGTAAAGCCAACATCATCTCTCTGTCTATTGTGTCAACTCGCGAATTACAGATCCAGCTTATATCCCAATCGCTTTCCTTAACGGCCTTACATATCCCTAATGTCCGCTTTTTATTGACAGTAAATGTTTCATCTCTATAGAAAACTTCTTTGAATCCTAGATTAACTAGGTACTCCATTTCTTCTACAACATTTTGCACAGACCGCTGCCTATATTTCCCGAATAATGAGGGGGATATACAAAAATTGCATTCACCAGAACAACCTCTTGAACTCACAGCAGTTGTCCATGGCATCTGCTCGATTAAAGGATGGAAATAAACAAGGTCTTTAGATAACATAGTCCAGTCTGGAAATGGAAGTTCATCAAGGTTTGGAACGTCATAGCGTTCCCTATTAATCCTGAGTTCTCCATTTTTCTTAAAACCTATACTTTTTATTTCTTCAAGATTTTTGTTGAAAATAATATCACGAATAGGGTACTCAGCTTCTCCAAAAACTATAAAATCAACTTCAGGAATGCGCAGTATTTTTTCAGAATAGAAAGTTGGATGAGAGCCAAAAATTATTGTTTTAATATCTGGCATTTTTTCTTTGATCATTCGTAAAGTGATTATATCCTCTTGAAAAGTCATGCTAGAGGTTGAGAACACAAGAAAATCATAATTTTGTTTTAACGAATTGACAAAGTCCTTCTTTGATTTATAAATTGCATCAGCATCTATAAAATCTACATTAAAATAACTCTCTTTTAGTACAGTTGCAACGTACAAACTGTTTATAGGGGGGGATTCCGCATTAGCTATCCTTTTTCCCCAACACCAACAGTTAAAAAGCATATCTCGTACGATACTGCCTTCATTATCTGTTGGTGGATTTAAAACTAGAACTTTCATACATTGATCCACTCTACTTATTTCTTACTTGTTTAAGATTTCTTATTCATATCAATTTTGGTCCTTGTTAACATGAAAAGTGTTCCAAACAGGATGAATAATATGCCTGTTGAGATTATTAAAGAAGATAAAACATTCCATTGTGTATACGATACACCGAAAAACACTCCAAAAATTATGAGTATTGTTCCTAATAATCCAAAAACTTTGATAGGATAGTAAATTGATATTATAAGTAATAAAATCTCCATAGCTTTATAAGCGAAGTGCATTGGACTTCTCATGAGTTTTGATTCCCCTTCAACCCTGGCTGAGAATTTAACAGGTACTTCAACAATCTTGAATCTGTGATAAGAGGCTTGTAATATCATTTGCTGAGTATATGTATAGTGACCGTAAATATCGATCATTTCTGCAACTTCTCTTGTGAAAGCTCTAAATCCAGTCTGTGCATCACTAATTGGTTCTTTTGTTAGAAACTTTAATAAAGATGTAAAAGCAACATTACCGAATCGCTTTAATTGTGGCATTGATTCTATTGTGCCTTTGAATCTTGACCCTAAAACTAAATCGGCTTCTTCTTTAATTATAGGTTCTATCAGCTCCTTAATCCCTTGAGGATCGTATTGGTTATCAGCATCGATATTTACTATTATATCAGCGTCCATAGAAACAGCATATTTTATTCCTTTCCTAAAAGCCTCTGCAAGCCCCCGATTCCTTCTGAAAGTTATAACCTCTGCACCAGCTTCTTTAGCAACATCTTTAGTTCTATCAGTTGAACCATCGTTAATAACTACAACACTGATATTGGAGAACAAGTCTTTTGGGATTCTTTGAATAATGTCTCCAATTGTTTTTTCTTCATTAAAAGCCGGGATGATAATTACTAAAGTTCCCAATACAAAGCCTCCTCAGGATGTATCATAATCCTAATATTGCTTAGAAATATATATGTATAACTATTAGGAGTATTTTTTATCCTTCGCATCATGTTGCTAAGTAATAATATTAAATAAAATAGATCTATTATTAACTAGGAATAAACAGATTATGAAACCTTCTGATCGTGAGAATAAGAGATATTCAACAGGAAGTGATAATCCTATTGACTATGAAGAGGAGTTTCTATTATCAATTTTATCTAGATCCAAAGGGACCAAATTATTGGATGTAGGATGTGGTGTAGGAACAATTGCAGTAGAAATTCAAAAAAGAGGATTCGATGTCCATGGAATTGATTTTTCATCTGTGGCTATAGAAAAGTCCCGTAAGAAGGGTATCAACGCTGTAATGTGTAATCTTGATGAGGGAGGGATTCCATTTGATGACAATTCTTTTGATATTGTTTGGGCTGGCGATATTGTTGAACATGTATTTGATCCAATATTCTTGTTAAAAGAAATCTTACGAGTGGTAAAAAATCAGGGAAAGATATTGATAACTACACCAAATGACGTCCATCTGTTTAGAAGACTTTATTTATTCATCACGGGAGAATCGCCCCAATCCGCCAGTTATAGAAGCTGGGGGTTCTGTAAGCATCATACGTTATTTAGTTTGGAGTTGCTTGAATATATGTTAAAGGAAGCGGAAATTTCCCAATATCAGATATATTCTGTAATTAAGATACCTAGATTGGGTATAAGGAGACATACTAAAAGTAAGTTGTTAGGAGCGTTGTTAGGGGGAGTTTTTATTATAGAATCAAAATTGGTTTAGAAAAAAAATAGATGATGAATTTGAAAAACCCCAAGATAAGTGTTATATTGCCGGTTTATAATGGTGAAAAATATCTTGCAGAGGCTATAGAGAGCATCCTTGCACAAACTTTCAGACATTTTGAGTTAATAATCGTAGATGATGGATCAACTGATAGATCTCTAGAAATAATAGAGGGACATAGTGACAAAAGGATACATGTAATAAGAAACTCAGAGAACCTTGGGATTACAAAGTCGTTAAATATTGGTCTGAAAAAAGGGAAGGGAGAATATGTGGCAAGACACGACGCAGATGACGTATCACTTCCAAATCGGTTAGAAGAGCAATTAAAATATCTTGAAGCTAATCTGGAAGTAGGAGTTGTTGGAACTAATGTATACAATATTCGAGAGGACGGAACCGTAGTAGGAAGTAGTTCTTTGGACCTTGAACCAACGTTTGAAAAACTTTTAAAGGGTAACAGAATCGTTCATGGTTCAGTAATGATGAGAAAACATGTATTAGAAGAACATAACTATTATAATGAGGATTTTGGATGCTCCCAAGACTATGAACTATGGTTAAGAATTTCAAAGGGATATTTGATTAAGAATATAAAAAATCCTTTATATAAACTAAGGTCACACAAGGGCAGATTAAGCACAGAGAGATTTAAACTCCAAGCTTTCGAATCAATATTGGCGAAAAGGATGGCGAAGAATAATTCTAATATAGATTTAAAAAGACCTACTGAACCGTATTCATTAAGTTTAAATGAAAAGATAAGTTATCTTAAAATAATTTTTTCAGGATATATAAGAAATTTATTAAACCACTTTTAATTTAAAATTATATAATCAATGAACTAGGGTCGATTAATCAAAGCTTAGATGGATTTGGATAATCATT
>CAYZUE010000074.1:0-4607 GCA_964481825.1 Candidatus Hydrothermarchaeota archaeon
ATTGAAAAATCCATATACCTACGAGTCATTTATGCCAGATGAAATTGGTGCAAGTAGGAACATTGTTATTGGTAAACATTCAGGCAAACACGCTGTGTGGGATAAGCTTAAGAAATTAGGTATTGAAACTGAAAAAGACGATTTACTTGAGATAGTTGAATTAGTAAAGAGTCAATCAGCAAATCGTAAGAGTGCAATAAATAATAAAGAACTTGTAGAAATCGCAAAAAGTGTTATTAAGGAGTAAATGGGATGGGCCTCACAATATCTGAGAAAATCCTGAGCAAACATTCAGAAAATGGGGGAGTTGCGGGAGATTTTATTATAGCAAAGGTAGACCTGTCCTACGTTCAGGATGGTACAGGACCATTAACATTAGAACAGTTACGTGATTTGGGAGTATCAGATGTTGCTAATCCTAAAAAAACTTATTTATTTATTGATCACGCATCACCTTCACCTAATAAAGAATTATCCAACGATCACACTATACTTAGACAATTTGCAAAGGAAGCCAAAATTAGTCTATCAGATATAGGACAGGGAATATCCCATCAAAAAGCTGCCGAGGAACTAATTAGACCCTGGGATGTAGTTATAGGTGCTGACTCACATACGTGTACTGGAGGTGCACTTGGTGCTTTTGCAACGGGAATGGGTTCAACAGACATTGCTATTGGTATGGCACTAGGTAAAACTTGGTTACGTGTTCCAAAGAGTATTAAAATTGAAATTGAAGGAAAGTTTCAATCAGGAGTGTTTGCAAAGGATCTAATACTTAGGATTATAGGTGATTTGGGATCTGCTGGTGCTAATTATAAAGCTATAGAGTTTTCTGGACCTGGGATAAGAGGATTAGATATGGATGAGCGACTTACACTCACCAACATGAGCGTTGAAGCTGGAGCAAAAACAGGAGTAATGCCAAGCGATAAAGTAACCAAAGATTATCTAAAAAAAAATGGGCGAATTAAAGATTATAAAGAAATATATCCAGATGATGATGCAGTATATGAAAAAATTCGTAATTATAACATTTCAGAGTTAGGACCAACAGTTTCACTTCCTCATTGGGTGGATAACGTTAGGAATATTGGAGATAAAGAGTGTGATGTTGCAATTGACCAGGTATCCATAGGCACCTGTACAAACGGTAGAATTGAAGACCTTAGGATTGTGGCTAGTATATTGGATGGAAGAGAAAAGAATATTGATACGCGACTTATAATTACTCCTGCTTCAAATAATATTTATCAAAAAGCTATAGAAGAGGGTTTAATAGCAATTTTTATTAAATCTGGAGCCGTAGTAAATCCCCCTGGATGTGGACCATGTGTTGGTGTTCATGCTGGTACTTTGGGTGATGGTGAACGCTGCCTTACTACGCATAATAGAAACTTTAAAGGGAGAATGGGAAATCCAAAATCTTACATTTATCTTGCATCTCCTGCAACTGCTGCTGCAACTGCTATTGAAGGGAAAATTGCAGATCCAAGAGGTTATGTATGAGTGGTAGAGTCTGGAAATTTGGAGATAATATAAGTACGGACCTAATAGCTTCTGGAAGATACTTTCATCTCCGATCTAATCTTCCAGAACTTGCTAAACATGTATTAGAAGATGCAAGACCTGAATTCGCTACCGAAGTTAAACTTGGGGATTTCATTGTAACTGGTGAAAACTTTGGATTGGGATCAAGTAGGGAACATGCTCCTAGAATAATTAAACTATCTGGTATTGTAGGTATAATGTCAAGTTCATTTGCTAGAATTTTTTTCCGGAATTGCATTAACATTGGACTACCAGCTATTATTTGTGACACAAGCATATTTGATGATGGCAATATAGTGGATGTAGATTTAGAACAAGGAAAAGCTAAAAACATAACAAAAAACATTGAAACAATGTTTAACCCGTTACCCAAAGTTATGACCAAGATTCTTAAAGATGGAGGATTAGTAGAGCATATAAAAAAAAATGGCGATTTTAAATTAAGATAATTATGAGAAAGATAACTCTTATCCCTGGAGATGGAATCGGTCCTGAGATTGTATCCGCAACACTTCAAGTACTTGAAGCCTCAGGTGCACGTATAAAATTTGAAGAAATTTTAGCAGGCCAATCAGCAATGGACTCTGGCAATTCTCCCCTCTCTGAAGAACTTATTCAGAGTATAAAAAAAAATAAGGTAGCATTAAAAGGTCCTTTAACCACTCCAATTGGAGGAGAATTCCGTAGCATAAATGTTAGAATTCGGAAACTACTAAACCTATACGCCAATTTAAGGCCGGTTAAAACCTATAAAGGTGTAAAGTCAAGATATACTAATATCGATATTGTAATGGTAAGGGAGAATACCGAAGGGCTTTACTCAGGAATTGAACGATTTGTAGACGAAGGAAAAACTATAGCCGAAAGCGTTAATCGGATTACTAGAAATGCCTCTGAGATGATCGTTAAATTTGCCTTTGATTATGCAGTTAAGGAGAAACGTAAAAAGATAACGGCAGTACATAAAGCTAATATTTTAAAGACAACTGGATGGTTGTTTCTTCAATGTGCAAAGGAGATATCAGAGAATTATAAACAAGTAGAATTTGAAGACCGTATTGTTGATAATATGGCTATGCAACTGGTTAAAAACCCAGACAAATTTGATGTTATTGTAACTACAAATCTTTTTGGAGATATTCTCTCTGATCTATGTGCTGGTTTAGTTGGGGGACTAGGATTGGCACCTAGCGCTAATATTGGAGAGAAAATTGCAGTTTTTGAACCAGTTCATGGTTCAGCTCCCAAATACGCTGGAATGAATAAAGTTAATCCTTCAGCAATTATATTAAGTGCTATACTTATGCTTAAACATATTGGTGAAACTAAAACTGCAGATAGAATTGAAATGTCATTAAAAAAAGTTATTCGTCAAGGAAAAAGGGTAACTTATGACTTGGGGGGAAACGCCTCAACCGGGGAAATGGCAGAAGAAATTGTACGGATGTTAGATAAAGAGTGAATTATTATTAAAAAATATCAATTGAATACTATCTTATCTGTGAATGTCGATTTTATATCTGATTTTTTTAAACATTTTTGTAAATTAAGAAATGTTTATATATTACCCTTATCCAAATTTTAAATATGACTCCAAAAGATAGATTAGTAAAAGCTATAAAATTAGAAAAACTCGATAGACCTCCTATTACATGCTTTAATCAAACAGTAACTTTAGAACAAATGGAAAATGTGGGGGTGTTTTGGCCTGAAGCACACAAAAAAGCTGACAAAATGGCTTTATTGGCAGCTCAGGTATGGGAGCAAAATAAACTTGAAGGCATAGGTGTTCCATTTTGCCAAACAGTTGAACCAGAAATTTTAGGATGTAATATTAAGTGGGAATTAGATAAAAAAGAATCGATTCCTGCAACTTTTCATAAAGGATTTGAATCTGTGGATGACATAGATATTCCTGAAAATTTTACGGAAAAGGGCAGGATGGCTGTAGTATTAGATGCTATCGAGATTCTAGATAAAAAATATGGAGACACGGTACCTGTTATGGGACGTATAAATGGGCCTTTATCCTTATCGGCTGCTCTTGCAGAAGTTGTAAAATTACTTAAATTTGTAATGAAAGATCCAGATAAAGTTATAGAATTCAATGAACTGAGCTTAGAGATTTTAAAAGAATACGGAAATGCAATGTATGACCGAGGAGCATGTCTAGTTTGTGTAGAGGATATGGTTGCTTCACCGGATATAATTGGAAATAAATTTTATGGTAGATTTGCACTTCCCCATAATAGTGCATTAATAAAGGGATTGAATGGACTTACAGCTCTACATATATGTGGAAATACAGAATTTGTAATTGAAAAAATGGCTGAAACTGGTACAGACATAATAAGTATTGACAGTAAAGCGAATCTAACTAATATACTTGCTAAATTAAAAGGAAAAGTCGCTGTAGCAGGAAATGTTGATACAATATCGTCTTTAATGCATGGAACCATTGATGATGTAAATAAAGATGTTAAACGATGCATTGAAGAAGGAGTAGACATAGTTACTCCAGGATGTGCAATACCACCATTAACTTTAAATACAAACGTACGTGCTATGGTTGATGCCACAGTAAACCATCCAAAATAGATTGGGACATTGTTTATAAACCAAGAAGTTATTAGAAGAAAGTTCTAATTTATTGTAAAAATATAAATATGTGTGCTAAAAATATAATTAAATATGGTGGAGTTAAATAAAAATGATCTTCGAATACTCCAATATATGGATAAATTTGGATCAACAAATCTCGATGCTATAGCAGACTCACTTAAAATATCAAGATCCACAGTACATTACAGAATCCGTAAACTGAGAAAATATGGAATAATAAAGAGGAGTGTAATGGAACTTGACCCAGAAAAACTGGGGCTAGAAGTTTCAGCTATTACATCTGTATACGTAAGTACAGATAAAATTCATTGGTATGCTGAATCTGAAGATGTAGGGAAAAAGATATCAAAAATTTCAGGCGTAGTTGCAGTATATTATGTATTAGGAGACGTAGATTTTTTGGTATTCTTAAGAGCTAAAGACAAAAAGGATTT
>CAYZUE010000075.1:0-4519 GCA_964481825.1 Candidatus Hydrothermarchaeota archaeon
CCCTTATAAACAAAGAGATACAGAGGTGAAAAAAGTAGTTTGTCATAAGTTTGTATAAGAGATGTTTCATTTTCCATCCATTGTTGTATGAATATGATTATAAACTATGTGTTTCATACAAAGTTTGTATAAAGAGCTAGTCATTTCTATTGTGGAAAGTCATTGGTATCCAGCCTTGGCAAAGTTAATGGGTTATCTTTGGAAACTTCTGCTTTGCGAATCTCAGTAGTAAGTCCAATAGCTGCACCATATTGCTTTAGTATTGATAGAGTATCATCATTGTAAGCCCCATATGGATAACACATTATCCAATCAGAAGTAGGTGCGCCTACCTCTTCTAAAAAATCTAAAGAAGAAACAATGTCATGCTTCTGTTTTTCAGGACTAATCCTATTGAGCCAATAATGCATTGAGCCATGACTGCCTACATACATTCCACATTTAATTAGTTTTTTAATCTCTTCATCATTCATATATATATTTTTTGCAAATTCATTCTCTGGCAAGCCCACATACTTTTCAAATAAAAAACTAGTGAAATTGTTCCTAATACCTTCTGGTAATGCATGTTGCAGCATACGCTTTACATATATTGTGTCTTTGTCATCAAACCTATTTTCTGTAGCATTAGCCATATAAAGCTCTTTAATTTGTTTTTGACTAAAGCCATTTTCAAGGCAAAGTACTTTGAGATCATGAACAAGCTCTTGAATATTATTTGTTTTAGCTAATATGTAATGGGTGGCATTCACATCTAAGATTACTGAATCTTGAATGGCAACTTTTGGAGGAAAAAATGCTCCAGATAAATTACGATTCATCAACTCAGGTAAAACATAGTCATGGTGATCTTTATAACCATCATCAAATGTTAACCAGCAAGCTTTTTCAGGAAGATTTGCACCTTTTAATACGCAATTGAGAACTTCCTCTGAAGATACTATGTGAAAGTTTTCTTGAAGAAAGTCTAGCTGTCTAATAAAACCATCCAATTCTAGACCTTTAATGTTAGGGAAGTCACTCTCTGCTATTGGTCGAACATAGTGGTACATTATTATTGTTAACTTTTTCATACTGCCTTTTTGAAGTTTGGTCTATCTTGGTCTCCATCTCCTTTAAATAGTATTGTTGTTTTTTTTGCAGAAGTAACATAATGGATATCTACGTTCTTCATCTCAAAGGGTTGAAAGTATTCTGGAACTACAATATCTGCAACATCAGAGATCTTCTCATAACCTTTAGATGTCAGTATGTTTTCATCCAACCCAGAAGCATAAACATCTACATATTCGTAAGCTGAATCCTTAAGAATTGTTGCGAAATCATTAATAATATTTGTTATCTTTTCATTTTGAGATACAACCTCGATAATTCTTAAAGCAATTCCTCCATCATGTTTGACTTCTCTTGATACAATAAATCCTTGAAAGACATCTTTTAATGTTACTTCATGAAAAATATAGCTAAAGTATGGATGTTTAACATACCTTCTAATAAAAAAGTCTTCAGTTTTATAAGGTATCTTTTCTTTATAAAATACCGATTCATAGAGTTCTTTAAGTGAAGCGTCTAATGATGCCATTTCACTAAACTCATAAGTACTTTCATTAGGTGTTGCTTTAATTTTTGATGGAGGAACGGCAATTTTGAACTTTTTACAACTTGTATTGAATGCAGCAAAGTGATCTAGCATACCTACTTTAAAGCCTAAGTACTTGTATATTCCTAGCACACTTTTATTTACCCCAACACAATGCATATACCTTGCACTTAAATTGTCCTGTAAAAAATGAATTAATTTAACTCCTAGATGTGGATCTGGAAGATTAGGAATGACCTTCCAAAGTGCTAATGCAATATCTTGATTATCTTTTTTATAACCATAACTTATATACCCTAGAACCCCAACCAACATACCTTCGGAGTCTAAGGCTACAACAAAGCTAAGACGATCATTTTCTAAATGTTGAAAATCAAAGAGAACATGATCATGAGCAAGTACATGGCCTTTTGACCAATGATTTTCAATGAAAGACATAATACTATTTCTATCACTTGTTTTGGCAAACCTAATATTAAAATCACTCCTCATTTTGAATACTTATTTGCTAACTCTATAAAGTCATTAAGAGTTTTGATATCTTCAAGATCTTCAAGCTTGAATTTTGTTCTAAGTTCTTCCTCTAGAGCAATAATAATATTTACGTTTGCAAGAGAATCCCATTCATCTATATCTTCTGGAGAGGATTCAAGATTTATGATGTCTTTTTCTAAATCTAAAATATCGCTAAAGATTTCGATTATAGATTCTTTTTTCACACTAACTCCTCTAGAGTGATATTTGGGTTTGTGGGTATCTCATATTTTTCCAAACATAGCTCAAAAATAGTTGAACCATCTTCCTCACCAATATTTGAAAAGCCTAATTCTTCATATAATTCGGATACAATTTTATTCTTTTGTGTAGGTATATATTTACCAAAAACAGCTTTAATATTTCTTGATTTAGCCTCTTTTAAAAACTCATAGATAAGAGTATGTTCAAGAGTTCTTTTAAAAACACGGCAGCTCATTACCCAAAGATCAATAACTAATTTATTTCCTTCAATAGTTCCCTGAATAACACTTACAAGGCCATTTTCTCCAAACTTATCACTTAATCGAGCATATAAAGCGATCTTTGATGGATTGTTAATAGCTGATTCCATCTCATGTTCTGACACTCTTAAAGTTGTTAGATTGAATTGATTAGTCTTATTAGTAAGTTGAGTAATTCTATTTGTATAACTTTTATTAAATAATGATACTTCTGCTTTCATTTCAAGTGATTTGAGGTATGCATCATAGTCTTCAAAATTTGCTATTGTTTTTTCTCTCTTCTTATCATTCTCATAGAACTCATTCCTCTTTTCATCTTCCTGAGAAAAAGAAGTAACGGTAAATAGTTGTGATGCATCAAGTATTTCTCTGTAAAGAGTAATATCATCTCCAATTTCTGGAACTGATACAGAACCATTAAATTCTTTTCTAACAATATCCCTTTCAACGGGGTTATCATCTAAGAAAACGATGCTTTCAAGACCTATATTTATTTCTTCAGCAATATCATAAATATTTTTTATCTTCAGATCCCAGTTAGCTTTAAATACAGTAAAATCTGAGAATTGCAGCACTGAATCAGGGTGTTTAAAACCATTTTTTGCATTCTCAATATCATTTTTAGAGCATATGGCTAATACAATTCCTCGATTCTTTAGCTCTTTCAAATAAAGATGGAGGTCTAGATATGCTTCTCCGATTGGTGTCTCTCTTCCAAGAATTATTCCATCAACTCCGTCATCACCAATAACTCCGCCCCATAAGGTATTGTCTAAATCCAATATTAGGCACTTCTTTGAGAACCCAAGCTTTGATTCAATTATCTTGCTTAAGGTATAGCATAGATTTGTAATAGCTTTATAACTTAGTGAATATTTAGCAGAGAGCCATAGAGAGTAATCTTTCCAAACCGAAAGACCTAATTTTGAAGATAAGTAATTTCTGTCACATATATTTAAATATGCTGACTGCATTGCAAACTTACTAATCATTTCATTCAAAAGAAGGATAGTCCTAGTAACACTTGAAGGAGAAGATGAATCTAAGTTTCCAAGAGGTCTAAATTGAGGTAGCTCAAAATTATCCTGTATGATCTCACAATTAAAATCTTTGCTAAGTTTAATCCAAATAGATTTTAATGATTCAAACTCTTCTTCAGCTTTTATTTCGCTAGTTTTTTTAAAATCATGAAGGCTTTTAAGATTTTCAACGGATACATGCAAGTAAATAATGTCCGGGTCAAAGTCATAAAGATCTTTTTCTTCGAAAATTGCTGCTTCATAATACTTACCATAATCACACTCATAAAACTCAGCTTTAATATTTGACTTTAACAAAAATAGCTCCAGCTGATCTTTTACTTCATGAGTTGTTGTACCACCTAAGATAGCAATTTTTTTCTTTATAAGACTTTTTTTATCCAAAAGCTCCCTTTTGATGGAGCTCTTCTTTCTTAAAATTTTTATTGGATCAAAAGGATAATCTAATAATTCAAGCATAACTTTTTTTTAAACAGTTTATAAATTTTCTGGATTACTAACTACGCAATAATATCTACAATCTATGATTGAATTGGATTTAGCGTCTAATTGAACAGTCTTATTAAAATATTTAAATTCTTGAGCCTCCACTCCAAACAATTTATAAATTTTTTCTTCATCATATACAGACTGAATTGTTCCTTTCTCAAGCTTCGTAGAAACTACAAATTCATCAGAATTAATTGAATCATTGTAACCAATGAAGCTTGCATAAATAAGTCCATTAGTAATTCTTTTCAACTCATGCATATAACTTTGTGCAGTTGAAAATGGCATGCTGTCCAAGCAAGACTCTGCTACTACAAAATCAAAAAAATTATCTTTAAATGGAAGTTTTTGACTATCAATATCTAAAACTTTAAATCTATTGTTATCCAAGC
>CAYZUE010000076.1:0-4377 GCA_964481825.1 Candidatus Hydrothermarchaeota archaeon
TGTAAAAAAATGACATTTTTGTCCATGCTGATATCCAAGGTGCACCCGCTGTTATTATAAAAACTGAGGGTAAACCAGTACCACAAAGTACAATTAGTGAAGCTTATGATTTTGCTGCGAGTTTTTCCAAAGCCTGGAAACATAATCTTGTAGCTATCGATACGTATTGGGTAAATCCCACTCAAGTAAGTAAGACTACTGAACATGGAGAATATATAAGTAAAGGAGCTTTTGTTATCCGGGGTAAACGGAATATCGGGAAAGGAAAGGTTGAACTTGGAATAGGAATTTTTTTTAAAGATGATATTATAAGTGTATTTTCAGCCCCTCTTACATCTATTCAAACTCAAAATAAATATGTGGTTAAATTGGTGCCTGGTAGGTTAAAAAGTAAAGAAACAGCAGAGAAAGTTAAAGATTTTCTAATTGAAATTTCAAATGATACTGATCAAATTAAAATTAAAGAGATTCCATTAACCGATATTCAGATATTCTTACCCTCAGGAGGCTGTGAGGTTTTAAAACGTTCATAGGTGTCCTTTAAATTTTCGGGGATATTTTGAAAATCAGTTTTAATTTTAAAAAGTTCTTCATATTTTCGAGTAAATAGGGCGATGTCAACTTTTTCATCTTCCGAAATATTATTGAGATATCGGTTTATTAGTTTATCCTTATTACCACTTAATGCTATTTTTTTTACTTTTAAAAGACTTCGAATTTCCGGGACTTTCATTTTTTTTAGTTGAATTTCTTTTTCAAGTAATATCCTATTTAATCCATCAATACTTTCTTTAAATTCATATTCAATCAATCGGCTAGGTTTAGAATTAACATGGCTTTTAGTAAGAAGGATCTTTATGTCACTAGCGGTTTTTTTACCAACACCATCTAGAGGGAATTTCTTGGGACTAAATTCTAAAAAAGAATTAAAAACTCTCATTGGTGTCCCAAATTTTTTTAACAAAGCTTCTGCACGTTTAGTACTAATCCCACTTAATCCTGAAATTAGAAATAATTGTTTATCGAAATCAGAAAATACTTTTGTTTTTCGTCTTATTGATAAATATTCTTTCCTGTTTTTTCTCGTAGCCCAATATCGAAGTAAGTCAGCAGTATCATAAGCACTACCTGTAGGTATAATTGTTATACCCAAGTCCTGAATTTTTTTGAAAGTTGATGTAAAAGCATGAGGATGGATAAAGAACCCTGTACTCCACATAGTTCGAGGCTGAGTTCTTGATTTTCGTTTAGTGTTTAAACTTTTACCGAGGGTATCAATACTGTAACACCTACCACTCTTCGTGCTTGTAAAAATTGCTCCTTCAAGTATAATCCTGGGGTCATCGTATTCTAGAAGATGTTCTGCTTGAGTAAAAAGCCTACCATCACTAAAACTAGATAAAAAGTCACTTGCTCGTTTACGTTCTACAGCAATTGTTTTACCTTCAGTCTGAATTAGATAATCAGCTATCTCTAAAGGTCGTTTAACGCCAATAACATCTTTAAATTTGTTAATATAACGTACTACAAATGTCCTAGATTCTCGAGAATCATAAACGATAACAGGTTTTCCATCAATAAAGTTATCCAATAACATCTTACTAAAAAATATTTATCTTTAGAATATATAAAGAGTGATAAAGAATATTAGATTATAAAAGACGTCTTAGATTTAATAAAGTATTATAAAAAACAGATAAAAATGAAGATTATTTTCAAATCACTTAAGGATGGAAAAGTAAAATTAATGCCGGAGAGTCTTGATGATCTGTGGTATTTAAAGGGAATTATCTCCAAAGGGGATTTTTTATCAGGTAATAGTGCAAGAAGAATAAAGGACGAAGGTAGAACTAGAGCCGACAAAGGAATTCGGAAAAAAATATTCCTCGAAATAGAAGTTGATTCCGTTCATTTCCACCCATTTATTACTAGACTCAGGGTTAATGGGAAGATAGTTAAAGGTCCTCAAGACCTTATTTCTATGGGTTCCTATCATACTTTAGATGTTAAACCTAGAAATAAATTCACGATAACTAAGGATAAATGGTTTGAATGGGAGCTAAATAGGATTAATGAGGCTGAAAAAGCTTCTAAAACTCCTCTAATTTTAGTAGTAGCTGTTGAGGAAGGAGATGCAGAATTTGGAATTATAAGGAGATACGGTGTTTCCTACCCTCTGAGATTTACTTCACATATACCAGGTAAAAGATTGGAACAGGAATATGATGCTGTCATTGGATCATTTAATATGGAACTCGCAGAAAAATTAAATGAAATTGTGAGAAGGGAAGCCGTTAAAGTAGTTATTATCTGTGGTCCTGGATTTACCAAAGATAATTTTTTAGCATTTCTTCAAAAGAAAAATCCCCAGCTTGCCAATCTATGCATTTTAGAAAGTGCAGGCTCAGGAGGGAAGACTGGGATACAAGAAATTATAAAAAATGGGTCAATTGAACGCATTGTTAAAGAAAATAGAGTTTCTTGGGAAACTAGACTCATTGAGAAAATTTTTAAGGAGATTAGCAAGAATACAGGGCTAGCTGTTTATGGATTTGAAGAGGTGAAACGTGCTATTGAATTTGGTGCTATTGATAAACTTTTGATAAGTGAAGTAAAACTAAGGGGAAATTCTTTAATAGAAGAATTAATGGATTCTGCTAAAAAAAAGGGGGGGGAGATAGTTGTAGTCTCTGCAGAACATGAATCAGGGGAACGATTAATAGCCATAAGTGGTATAGCAGGATTATGTAGGTTCCCTCTTCCTGAGTAAGTTACTAGAATTCCCTTTAAAAACTTTATAAGATATTATTACCTACAATTCTATTTTAATTTGAATAATATCCTCCTTAACTTACCTTGTATGAAGAATCCCGTCTGTTAAGTTTATTTTTTTCGCTCTATAAATACAGGGCATATATGGCATTCATTGGGAGGATCCGCTTTGTTTTCAATTGTAGGCGGACATTCAGGGTAGCTACCGGAACAGTTTGGATATTTTCCTTTAATTTTATCCCATGCACGTTCACTTTCTGTTTTCTTTTTAGAAACCTTTTTTGTTTGTTTTCTAGTCATTTTGTTTCTTCTCCTATCCAATTTAAATAATCTTCACTTCCATCAATTATAGGTAATGCAATAATCTCAGGATTTACATAGCTATGAATTTTTTTTATTCTATTGATTAATTCTTTAAGAATATCCTCTTTGGTTTTAATTAATAGTAATGTTTCATTTGATTTCTCTTTTGAACCCTTCCATAAATAAATTGAATGAACATTGTCAATTACATTTACGCAAGCAGCTAATCTTTTTGTAATTATGTCATCAGTTATAAACCTTGCTTCCTTCAAGTTTGAGGTAGTTACTAAGACAAGAATAGCCATCTTCTTTATTGTTTTATTTCGTTAATCAAATAAAATGATATGTTTATGTTTAATATCTATTTATTACTATTGCTGTTAGGGTTATCTTTTTTAATTATATTAGCTTTAGAGAAAAGTGGAAAGATAAAAGTTGAACGACATTTTATTCTATTGATCTTCAGGACAGAAAAAGGAAAAAGATTCATATCTAAACTAGCAAAATATAGAAGATTCTGGAAGCTTTTTGGATATTTGGGGATAGCTGTTGGATTTATTGGAATGATCCTTGTCATATATTCATTGTTATTAACTCTTCATTCCAAATATATAATCGGGGTTAATATGGTCGGGGTTAAAGCCGTTATTCCAGGTGTAACTATACCTTTCTGGTATGGGATTATCGGACTCATTACAGTTTTGGTTGTTCATGAATTTGCTCATGGAATATTAGCTAAAAGTGAAGGGATTTCTCTAAAAAGTCTTGGAATAGTATCTTTAAGTATAATTCCTATAGGTGCATTTGTCGAACCTAACGAAGACGAGATGAAAAGCAAATCAAGTGGCGCCCGGCTTCGAGTCTATTCTGTAGGTTCCTTTGCCAACATCATTTTAGCCATATTAGCTTTAGGAGGGCTTACACTTTTATCTGGCATTATTTTTGATTATTCAAAAGTTCAAATATCTGAAGTTTCAGATAGTTCCCCTGCAGCAGAGTATCTTGAAGTTGGGATGGTTATAGAAAGAGTTAATGGTAATTCAGTAACATCTCTTGATGAATTCTTTGAGATAATGAAAGAAATCAAGCCAAGTGACTCTGTCCAAATTTATACAGATAGTGGGGTATTTAGTATAATCGCTACTACACGAGATGACGATTCTTCACGGGGTTTTATTGGTGTCGTTGTAACAAATTCGTTAGAAAAGAATATTACTAATATTTTCGGTAAATCTCTTCCTTTAGTATTATATTTTTCTCTATACTGGATTTTTTTCCTCAATCAAGGTATTGGTCTTATTA
>CAYZUE010000077.1:0-1960 GCA_964481825.1 Candidatus Hydrothermarchaeota archaeon
TTTAGACACTTATTGGACACATACTGAAAGTTTTATATCGCTTAAGGTATCTTTTATTGGAAATATCTCTGCGGCGGGTGGAAAACACCTCCCTACACGCCAAAAAAAACACCCCTACCTGTATATGTAAATATGATGGATGGAGCTAATAGACCAAAATTTATGGGTCTATCGTCATAGAAAATAGTCTTAGTAATGCTACTGCGGTCTTGTTGTTTGTTATCTTCTGTCTTCTCCTCCTAGTCCTTATCGTGTTGCCAAGGAAACCAGATCCTTCTTCTCTTAACGATAAACAAAAATATAATGAATATTAGTGATAACCCTAAACCTGTCCGTCGTCTGAGCCAAAAACTCTGACGACGGACATGCAAGTCAACATAGTCAAATCTATCAATTCTGTTTCAGAAAAAACATTTGTATATCAATAGTAACGTTAAAAGCGGTTACATACTTTGCAACCACTTTGTAACATAATATTCATACTCATATTTCTCATTTAATATTTCCAAGCACGGCGTTAAGCTTTGCCACACGGTTTTGTTCAGTTTTGGAAAGTTCACTTAGCTTCGTGTTTTAACTGTGTTTTTCTGGAGTAAGTCTCGCAACTGAGTGTTTGGCTGCTTTTGCATATCCTGCCATTCACTCATCGTTTCAGAAACTTTATACAAACATTCGTTGAATTTAATCTAAATAATCATAATCACGCAGCCAAGGTTCAAGCCGTCCTTTGAAGGGATTTAAATATTTTTCATAATTTTTCCAGCGATAGGAGGCAGTTTTATAGATTGGCTTAATAACTTGCGGATAACTTGGTGTTTTGATTCCTCCTCTAGCAAGTGCTGTCTTTTGATAGCTTCTTAACCCCTCTTCCCATTTTAAATCCAAGAAACCTAAGATATTCGAAACTTCACCTTCAAAATTAAGTACTAAATCTTCGTAACGAATCCTATAGGTATTCAATGAATATCTTTTCTGGCTAAGCTTAAAAATTTCCATTGCTGTGCAATAGAAATCAACTATCCTATCTAAATCAACCATATTTGCCATAGCAGGATTCAGCTTGAAGTTTTGCATCCAGCAACTCAGCACACAATCAAGGGGATGTCGCAAAGCTAAAATAAATCTCGCTTCTGGAAAAATTTGATTAATTAGTGGCAGCTGTAAAATGTTAAGAGGTAGTTTATCTATTACTATTTGTTTTTTACCAACCTCTATATGCTTCTTCAATTCCTCTAAGTAAAAGCCACTTGCAATTTCCGCTGCTGCATTATCCATCTTTTCAATCATAGAAATAGTTGGAACGTGTCCTAAGCTTTGCCACACGGTTTTTTTCACTTTATCCAACATCGGTAGTTCTTCTACAACATCTATTTTTGAATGGGTTCTTAAAATAGTGTCTAACAGGGTTGTACCAGATCTTGGGAAACCGATTAGAAAAGTAGGCTGAATCCATCTTGGTTTAATAATCGAGTTGTATAAAGTTTGTTGCTGCAGTTGTTCAATTTGAAAAAGGCTTTCCCTCTGGTGATTAAAATAGTTTTCTGATTCTTGTTTCTTGTATTCCTGGCTATGTTTCACATGTTCATTCATAGACTTGAATTCTTCAAATGCAGCACTGTAGGCTTTCTTATGATGATACAAGTCAGCTTGAAGCCTCATTAAAAGCGGTTTTCTCTTCTCCAGTAATTCATTTCTATTGATTTTTTTTATTAGTTCCTCTGCTGTCTCATAATTTTCATTTCGAAATTCAGTTAATGCCTCGTAGTATAGGAAGTCAGATTCTTTATCGAAAACTTTTCCAGATGCATTTCTAATAACAAATAAAACCTCATCTCTTCTATTCATTTTTTCTAGGAGTTCACATAAATTGAGGTGGGCTTCGGCATAGTCAGGTTTCAACGCCACTGCTTGCCTCAAGCTTGCTTCAGCCTCATCCAATCTTTCCAGTTCCTTTAGCGTG
>CAYZUE010000077.1:2060-4147 GCA_964481825.1 Candidatus Hydrothermarchaeota archaeon
GTTTCAACGCCACTGCTTGCGTATAGCTTGCTTCAGCCTCTTCTAATCTGTCCAGTTCATTTAGCGTGTTACCCAAATTGTTGTGGGCTTCGGCATAGTCAGGTTTCAACGCCACTGCTTGCCTCAAGCTTGCTTCAGCCTCATCCAATCTTTCCAGTTCCTTTAGCGTGTTACCCAAGTTGTAGTGGGCTTCCGCAAAGTTAGGTTTCAACGCCACTGCTTGCGTATAGCTTGCTTCAGCCTCTTCTAATCTGTCCAGCTCTTTAAGCGTGATACCTAAATTGTAGTGGGCTTCGGCGTCTTGAGGACTTAATTCGACTGCTGATTGGTTAGCATTTACAGCTTCAGAATTCCTCCCTGATTGCCCATACAATACGCCCAGTACTTTCCAGCCAAATTGATGTTTGGGAAATTCTTGAGTGAGGGATAATGCCGACGACTCAGCATCACCGTATTGTCCAGTTTGATAGTATTCTAAGAGACTATTTAATTGTTGTTCAGATGGGCTTGCACTACTAACATTTTCTATTTGAGTTTCAGGGGCTAGTTGTGCATCCAAGGCATTTAATTTCTCTCCCGCCACACCCTGCTTTTTTGCTTGTTCAAGCACTTGCTTAGCATTATCAAATTGCTTTTCTTTGATAAGGGCGTCAATGTAACTGAGCCAAAACTGTTCTATCTTTGGATTGGCTTCGAGAGCAGCTCTAAACATCGGCAAAGCCGCATCGGCTTGATTAACTGAGGCTGCTATCACACCCAGGTTATGGTTAGCGTCTGGATGTTTAGGCTGGGATTGTATAATAGCCCGATAAAGGCGTTCGGCTTCTTGTAGCTTGCCTTCTTTATGTGCTGCAACACCCTGTTGCAGGGCTTGTTCAATAGTTAGTTTCATTCGACTATTATAAATCAAAGATTTGTGTGAATAAATCAACTAGTTTGAACAAATAAGGTTATAGAATTTTAACTAAAAGCAAGCTTGAATAGTAAACGCCATCACTTTTTTGGCATTTGACACTCATCTAACTATGCCTATTCATCATTCTGTTAAATAGTAAATTGATAGCATAGAAAAGTGTGAAGAAACCCATGGTTTATGTACACTTTTGTGAGTAGTTTGTAACTAAGTTAGCTTACTCCCACTCAATAGTTTATTCCCTGTAAGTTATTGATTTTATTGACTTTTATTTTTTGTTAGAAGTTATTTGGAAGTACAGGTGTTTTTATAAGCAAAATCAAACACTTAATAACTTCCAAACATTTCATTAGGGAAGTTCTACATCATATAGATTAGATTTCGTTTTCCAGTTTAGGGGGGTGGTGGCGTCTCATTCAATCATGTTAAGGCCCTTTTCAAAGGATCTGCTGTAATTGAACTGGCTGATGATGCCATATAGTGAGGAAGAATTGAAGTTAGTTGGTGGCTTCAGAACCTCAGAACCGAACCAGCACCCTGTTTGAAGCACCCTGCAGTTCAGGTGTCTGGTTCCAGCCCTTGGCTGCAGCCTGTTCCTTAACGTTGGCCTTAACATAAGAACCCAGTTCAGAGACTGTAAGCTTTCTGTCCTTGTTGCGATCAGCAGCCCCACCCAATCCCTTCAGGACATAATAGGTAAATAGACCATGCTCTTTATCTTTGAGAGGACCGCTGATCTGACCTGCCGTAGCAGCAGAGAGGACTGTCATGGGCTTGGGTATGTATCTCTCTTTCGGTACAATCATGATCCCTCTGGCATCTGCCAGTAAGCTCTGTTTCTCTCTTCCCTGTCCTGAGAAGCAGGTATCCAGAAACACAGTTACTGATCTGGCATCAAGGGTTCCCAATGCGGTGTAGAGGTCTCTCAGGGTCATGCCGACAGAGTAGTTGGGATCAACATCGAAGGGCAGCAGACCTGTCTTCTTTCTTTTTACATCTGGAATACCATGACCTGAGAAGTAGACAACCACATCAGAGGTCTTGGCTTTAACGTTTCTGGCAATCCAGCCATTAGGTCCAAGGAGCTTATTTAGCTCTGCCAAGGTTGCCTTTGAGTTGGTGACGATCTTGATCTTGGACTTCTTATAACCAAGAGTATCGGCAAGGTATTCCC
>CAYZUE010000078.1:0-3927 GCA_964481825.1 Candidatus Hydrothermarchaeota archaeon
ATTGTTGATTTGGTGTTTCTTTATTAGAATTGGACAAGTCTATTATCGGATGATTTACTTCTATTAGGTATTCTTTAAGTTCATCTAAATCTTTCGCGTTATCTTCTGTTGCTATTTTATTTGTTAAATCTAAAGGAATATTTTTTTGAATATTTTCTTTAAGATTCTTTGAAATCCAAATAACACGGTTCCATCCTCCATCAGCAATTAAAAATTTTTTTGAACGTAGGTATTCTACTGATACTCCAGTAAAACCATCCATGGGTTCACCAATAGCTATCTGTTTAGATAAAGTAGTGAAATTAACACCAAGAGGATTCTTACCATGAAAATCCTTATGAACTATTCCAATCCCATCCATTTCAGGGATATAAAATATCACAGCTTCAAGAAGTCCTGTTGAATGTGGATGATTGAATATACTATACAGATATACTTTCTCTATATCACCCCTACTCTTCTCTTTTCTTATCTCATTTATACCTGAATATTCTCCCTTTAAAGGGTCTATCAAATCTCCTTTGGGAATCTCGAATATGGATGTATCAGGACTAACTTTTATAGCTGCCTTCGCAACTAGCCAAGAGATAGACCCACAGCCGGGGGTACGTTCGGGGGTAATTGCACACATTTGTTTTGTGGCAAAACTTTGGCACATAACACAACCATAGAAAGTGTCTGCATCTTCATCACTTAACCCCCTAATTTTTTCATCTCTTTCGCTAAATATTTCTTCTGACTTGTTTAATAATTGATTAACTTTTTCTTTGTCAGTGTAAATAGTAATCCTAATTTTTTCAATAGCTTCCCATTCAGTCTTAAAAAGATCTATCAGCGCTTCTCCAACATGTTCTAATCGCAATCCTGCCTTTACTGATTCTTTGCTTATCCTAGCCTTAATCATATTTCTAGAGTTAAGATGCATAAAACCGTTTATATAATTAGAGAAATCATGAATGCGCCTCTCAAATACTCCTTCTAGATCTTCTTCCAGTTTTTTTCCGCCAACTTCGATAAAAACACCATATGGATAAGAACCCCCTTCTTCCATTTCTGGCAAATCAGGACCGTTTACAATAACTTTTCTCTCTGGAAGATCGTTTAAAGATTTAACTCTTATCAGTTCAACACCATTATTTTTTTCACCGCCAAGAGTTACGTAAGCTGTAGAATTACGTACTCTCTCACCTTCAAAACGTGAATCAACTTCCACAGGGATTGTATTAAGCACATACTCACATATTTTTGTAACTTTAGTTAGAATTTTCTAAATTCATCATTTTACCACCAAAACAATACTTATAAAAAAAAAGGATTTAAATTCTTATTTGTATATTATTTTAATGGAGGTTGAATAATGATAAAAATGGTGGCATTGGTTAAAAGAAAAGAAGATATGAAAAGGAATGAATTTATAAGATATTGGGTCAATACGCATGCTCCCCTTGAAAAAAAATGGCCGGGCTTATTGAAATATGTTATTAGCTCAGATATTAGATTTAGTAATGTAAATAAAAAAGAATATGATGGTTTGGCTGAACTTTGGTTTAAAGATGAAAATACATTAAATATGGCCCTTGAATCTCCTGAAAGAAAAATTTCTCGCGAAGACTTTCAAAAGTTTGTTAAGGAAGTTGAAATTATAGTTACAAAAGAGCATATAATACTTGATAAAATTAAGAATTTGTGATTTTTAAATCTAGAATTTAATAAAAAAATCCGAATTTTGTTTAAAAAAGATAGGTATTTAAAGAGTATGTTAAAATGGTAAAAATACTAATATATTGTAAAAGACAATGCAACCCTAAAGCTTGTACCGCTCTTAAATTGGGTAGGCACGGTCTTGCAAAAGTTTTTTATACGCCAAGATTGATACCGAAGAATTCTATAGTGCTAAATCCATTAGTTGACAAAATACTAAGTATTACTGATAGAAAATATTTAGACAAGGGTCTTGTAGGTCTGGATTACTCCTGGAATAAAATTGGAGAACTTCTCATAATCAGGAAAGAAGTCCAATCAAGAGCTCTTCCACCATTAGTTGCTGTAAATCCAGTAAATTATGGAAAGATCTCAAAACTTACTACGATTGAGGCCTTGAGTGGAGCATTATATATACTAGGTAAACCAGACGAAGCAATGAAACTATTAAATAAGTTTAAATGGGGCCCCCATTTCCTAGAACTTAATCGTGACCCCCTTGAAAAGTTTTCACAAGGTGTATAATATGGCAAGATTTCCTGACGCAGAAAGAAGATTATTCAATTTTAAGATTTGTATGCGTTGTAATTCTCGAAACCCTAGAAGATCAACGATGTGTAGAAAATGTGGATCAAATTCTTTAAGAAACAGAAGAAAGGAACAAAAAGGATAAGATGACAGTCTTAGAACAACTTCTAACTAAATTTAATATTCAAAGGCCTATACACCTAACACTATTAGATCCTGATAAACAATCTCCAGAGCTTGCTAAATCAATTGCTACTCAAGCTTTAGCGGGAGGAACTGCTGGGATTATGATTGGAGGTTCTGTGGGTGTTAATCAAGAAAATCTTGATGCAACCGCGCGAATAATTAAAAAGCATGTTCCTTTACCTGTTATACTCTTTCCGGGAGATATCACAGGGATAACACATTATGCGGATGCAGTATTCTTTATGAGCTTACTTAATTCTCGAAATCCGTATTATATAACTGGAGCTCAATCTCTTGGAGCCCCTATTATAAAAAAAACAGGACTTGAATCAATACCTATGGGATACATTGTAATAGAGCCAGGAGGAGCTGTTGGTGTAATAGGAGATGCAAAGCTTATTCCTCGAGATCGAGGAGACATAGCCGCATCATATGCTCTTGCTGCACAATACTTAGGTATGAAACTTGTTTACCTTGAATCCGGTTCAGGTGTTCCTAAATACTTACCTTCAAAAATGATTTCACAAGTAAAATCAGTGATAGATATTCCTTTAATTGTTGGAGGGGGTATTAAAACTGAAAAAGATGCACTAAATGTCGTTAAAGCAGGAGCAGATATAATCGTTACAGGAACATTAGTTGAAAATGTAGAAAACGTCAAGGAAAGTATTAATAAAATAACTTCAGCGATCGAGGATTATTAAGGAATAGCTAGATCTAGAAGACCAGATATAATAAAATCATTGTATAAGATGCTGAAAGAGAAATAATTAGATTATCATCAATATTTAAGGGTAAAGATTCTATTAACATTCCTCCAAAAGCTCCTCCGATAGCAATTGGGTAAGGAACAAAGAAAACTGCTCCACAAGATGCTGCTATAAAACCTATAAAACTGCCTTCAAAACTTTTTTTTGGATTATAGGGTAACTTATGATTCCCAAACCTAATTCCAAATATTGTTGAAAATGAATCCCCCAAGGCAAGGATAGCAATTGAAGCCGCTACTATCTCGATATTAGAATTAAATATGATTAAAGAAATAATTGAACCAACAAAAAACATCCTAGCCCCTTTAACAGGACTAATGTTAATAACATTAGACCTTTCAGTGCAATCTATTATTCGTGAAATAATAAATAATCCGAATTCTCTTTTGTAGGCTATAGTAATTGCATAGAGTAATATAAGAACTGTAATAAAACTCAAAAGTGAAAAGTTATAACCATATGAGTGAAAACTCCAAATGAGGTAAAAGGGAAAGATTATCCCGGACATATGTATTAATTGTCTTCTAGTCTCGAGATCCACTTTACAACCTTAAAATAATCCATTTCGTATATCAATTATAGTGAACAATATTGCTAATAGAGTTATACTGGATACAAAATAACTCAGTTTTTCTGCATCTTTCTCTTTAATGACACCAGAAAAAATCTCTTTAAGCATGTGATGCCCATCAGTTGCAGCAATACCTAAATGAATAGGTGCTAGATTAATAAGACCAATACC
>CAYZUE010000079.1:0-3624 GCA_964481825.1 Candidatus Hydrothermarchaeota archaeon
AAAAGATATATATCATCTAAATCGAGCTTTTCTCCCCTTTTAAACCTTTCGTAAATATTTTTTGCTTTATTCTTTTCTTGGGTTAAATTTTTTTGAATACCCGTATTAGATTTTTCTTGGGAAATATTCTTAATTTTCTTTGTGAGTTTACCTCTTTTTTCAAGTTCTTTTGTATGCTCAATTCGAAGATTATCTAAAATCGGAGCAATTATGCCACGTTGATCATTATAATATTTAATTTTATCATTATGCTCCCGAATTTTCTCCAGAATTTTAAGGAAATCTTCATGGTAAAGTTGAGATTTTTGTGATAATTCAAGAATAACCGAATGTTGTTCTTTGGCATTTTTCTTAAGTTTATCTATATCATGGGACAATTTTATTAATCCTTTGAATTTGTTCAAAGTTTTGGTGATACTATTAATTCTTTCTATAATAGCATCTTCCTTCTTTGTTTCCATTACGCTAGTTTGTAACTTCCATTCTAAGCTTTTTACTTCTTTTTGTAATTTCTTAAAATCGCCCTTTGGTGAATTATTTTTAGCAGCATTAAACTCAACTAATAGAGACTTTACACTACCATTTGCCGTATCTCGTATAACCTTTTTGGACTTAACTTGATTATTGAATTTATTACGTAATTTTCTGAGATTATTGGCTTCGGTATTGAGAATCCCTATTTTATTAATCAACTCCCTTTTTTTATTACCAAAGTCCCTCATTTCACTTCTTTTTAAAGAAATTTGACGTTTTAAATCATTTAATTTTTTTCTGACCATTACTTTATTCTTATTTAAAGCGTCAATATCATCAGTCTTGAGAATATACGGTAAAATTCGGGTAAGATCTTTTTCGATTATAACAACATCAGCTAAATCATTTAATGTTCCATGAGAGTTAAAAGCAATTCCAACATTAGCTTTATTAAACATACTAATATCATTACTACCATTTCCCACAGCAGCACATTCATCAAGCGAAATGCCAGCACTCTTGGCTAATCGAGCTAATATTTCCCCTTTTGTCCCCTCCTTAATAGTTGGTCCTTTAACTTCACCGGTAAGCTTACCATCATTAAGTTGTAATTCATTACCTACAGCATAATCTACTTTCAGCTCTTTTTTTATTTTTTCTGCAACAATATCGAAACTACCACTGATCGCATAAACTTTAATTCCTCTTGATAATAGTTCATTAGTAGTTTCTTTAGCACCTTTCATAAGAGGTAGATTGTCAACAATTGTTTTAATTTTGTCATATTCTAATCCCTTAAGAAGTTTCGAACGTTCTAGAAGTGAATCTTCTGATGATAATTTACCTTTTTTGACCTTTTCCTCAATTTTCAAAGCAAGTTTCTCTTTACCTGCAAATTTTGCTAATTCGTTAACTGTGTCACCGTCGATTAAGGTATTATCTAAGTCAAAAGCTACTAACTTCAACAAATCACCTCAATAGAAATCAAAATATTTATAGGCATCACCTTCGTCAAAACAGTACTTAACTTCATTAAAATTCATTTTGAATTCTACTACATCTTTTTTAACCTTTTCGGTAGATTCTCCATTTAATACTATCCTTTTGAAGAAATCTGCTATTTCAGTCATGTCTCCTTCTTTCATTCCAAGACGTGTCAATTCTTGAGTACCTAAGCGAATTCCTGTAGGATTTGTAGCATTCTTAATATTATCCCACGGTAAGAGATTCTTATTAATTATTATATTTGCTTTTTCTAGTCTTTCTGCAACGCGAGTACCGTTCCCATTTTTTGCCACATCAACTAATATTTGATGAGACTCAGTGAAACCAAATTCCTCACAAAGAACATTAAAGCCAAAATTAGATAATGAAGCTGCAAGTGCCTTAGAATTTTTTATTATTTGTTTAGCATAAGCTTCGCCAAATTCAAGCATTTCAGCAATAGCAACAGCTAGACCAGCTATATGATGTAAATGATGATTAGAAACAATGCCTGGAAAAACAGATTTATGAATCTTGTTTCTATGTTCAAGTTTCGATAATATTATGCCTCCTTGAGGCCCAGGAAATGATTTATGTCTCGAGCCTGTAATAATGTCGGCACCTTCTTTTAAAGGTTGTTGAAATTGTTTGCCTGCAATTAGGCCTAATACATGAGCTCCATCATACATAATTGTGGCACCTACTTCATTTGCAACGTCATATAATTCTTTGATAGGATGTGGAAATAGAAAAACGCTCGCACCAAAAAGTATTATTTTTGGATTCTCAGAACGTATTCTATTAATTGCTAGATCAACGTCCACATTCATGCTTTTTTCATTAAATGGAAAACCTTTCACTTTTAATCCACGGATACCAGCGGCGCTAAGTTCAGCATGGCTGATATGGCCACCATGAGGTACACGTAAAGCCATTATTGTATCTCCTGGATTTGAAAATGCAAAGTAGGCAGAAATATTTGCAACAGTACCTGATGTCGGTAGAAGATTTACATAACCAGAATCAAATAATTCTTTCGCTAGTTTTACAGCTAAATTTTCAACTTCATCAATGTACCTACACCCCTGATAAAGTCGCTTACCTGGATCTCCTTCAGCGTATCTGTGTCCAAAATCGCTAGCACTAACTTCACGTACAAGGGGACTAGTAACATTTTCACTTGCAATCATCGGTAAAGAATCGTGCATCCAATTATGGTGTTTTTTTATTGATAATCTAATTTGATTTGCATAATTTGCATAACTCATGAATTATTCCTCTTAAAATAGTTTTTATTAAATTCTTATATTCTAATAAAGTTCGAAGTTGTTATATTAATAAGTTATCCCTCTTGAAGCTTTACTCATAATAGTGATTTAGATATGACTTAAAGAGTAAACCTCATCTAATTTAAAATGATTATTAAACTTAGAGAGATAACTAAACACCACGTATTGCACAATAAAGATATTGCTGAGCATAACCTGCATATTCTCCCCATTTTTTTTTTGCATAATTATCTATTTCTTTAGGTTTACTAATGCCATAATATTTCTTCATAGCTCTTTGCATCCAAACATCTAATGGAAATGCCTCCAAAAATCCATAACCAAAAAGCAATATGCAATCTGAAACTTTATTACCAACCCCAGGGAATTCCATTAACGTTGATTTAGCTTCCTGATAATCCATTTCCCCTAAAGTACTAAGATCGTAAGATGGCATCATTTCCCCGATTTTGTATAAAAATTTCTCCCTATATCCTAATTTAAGTGGTCGTAAATCAGTTTTTAAGATTTGTTCAGGGGATAGAATCTTACCGTTGATCATAAGACTTTGAACATTCTTACTGATACGCGGAATATTGTTATTTATGGAACAAACAAAGCTTACTAAAGTTTCCCAAGGGTCATTTTTTGTTATTCGTAACCCATTATAAATTTTAATAGATTTCTTCAAAATTGTGTCAGTTGAAATTTTTTTATAAATTTTATTAAGGTCATCATCTGAACGAAGAAATTCCATTATATAATCTTTGAAAATTGGAGTATAATTTAATTTGTTTTCTTGAAATAAAACACATTTCACTCCATCAAAAAATCTATAGTAGTGTCCACCTTCTTTATTCCAAATGAATTGCGGCGGTTGACCACTTTCCATTGTTAA
>CAYZUE010000080.1:0-3475 GCA_964481825.1 Candidatus Hydrothermarchaeota archaeon
ATAATGGACCTCTCTCTTTAGTTCCTCCTGTTTTCGTACTTTTTATTAGGTGGTCCATAGTAATGTCACCTTGAGATAAGAGTAAATCAAATTGCTCGATTAAGGGATTTGAAGTATGAATTATATTTGTGTAATGAAAATATTCTCGGCTTTTCCTTTTGATATTTTTTGCTTTTATCCAAAAGGTTTCAGGGTGCTTTTC
Organism: Candidatus Hydrothermarchaeota archaeon; assembly: GCA_964481825.1. Classification (GTDB taxonomy): domain Archaea; phylum Hydrothermarchaeota; class Hydrothermarchaeia; order Hydrothermarchaeales; family JALUUU01; genus CAYZUE01. The sequence goes on from CAYZUE010000080.1 coordinate 203, forward strand.
AATTAATCTTTGATGCAGGAAGCTAACGTCCCATTTAAGAAAATCACCTATATCTTTTTTATCTGAGTTCTCTATTAGATAATTTACATTATCTTTTAAAAAAAATTTCAATCCTTGCGAATTACGAACAATAGTACTTATAGTACAGTTGAGTTTAAAATTCCCATCCCTGTTGTAACCAAATTCATCTAAAACTTCTTTTGAACTTTTATATTTACTGATGGACCAGTCTGCAACTTGCGCAAATAGATTCATTCGGTTTGAAGAACCAAATTCTCTGTAAGATTTTAGCTCTATGCCTTTATAATCAGGTTTTTTGCTTGAATTAATAGGTAAACCCAATAATTTCTCTAAAGTTGCTCCAACCCCAGTATCGGAAGGATTTATGGTTAGATGTGGACCTGATACAGATATTTCTTTTAACTTTCCTAATAATTCTAAAGCAATGGGACTTTCTTTTTTACTAAAATGTTTAAATACAATTTTGTAAACATTACTATTCTTATCTTTACTTAAATCTTCAAGCCTTTCCTGTGTTAGATTTATTAAATACAAGACACTTTTTATACCAATAATTACTATAATATCATCAGGTTGAGAATATTCTCTAAAATGTTCAAACCATATTCTTGGGTCGCCCTTTTTTGTCAGAGGCCTATACAAACTTGCTTTGTATTTCTTCATACTTTTTGATAAATAATAAAATGGTAAATATTTTTTGTGGTATGGACCTTGTTTTTGATTTTTATAATCGTGCAATTCATGTTTAACCAAGTATTGTCTGACTCTATGTGTAGCATCAAGTATTGATTTTTTTAGTCCAGTTGCGGTAGGCTGGATTAAAGTAAAATCAATTTCCCTATCAATAAGTAGCCTAATACGAGCCTTTTCTACATTGGTAAATTGACGCATCATTTGATATTTTTTAAAATTGTTTTTGCTATCGCTTTTGCCATTAATGGCGGAACTGCATTACCCACTAATGTATACTGTGGTATTTCCATTTTTCTCCTGTGCCCACCTGTTGTTCTCTTGCCCTGAAATATAAAATCATCATCAAAAGACTGTATCCTAGCCATTTCCCTAACAGTTAAAGGCCTTGGTTCATTGTAATGAATATAGTCATCTGGCAGTGTGCACATTGTAGGGGCGGGTTTATTAGGGTTTAATAGAAAGTAATTTCTTTTTCCTGTTAGAAGTCCCTTTTTATCTAGAAATTTCTTTGCTTTTTTGTATCCACCTTTATTCCGAATCATTTTTAATCTCTCTTTGACAACATCAGTCTGGTTACTTCTTTCAGAATTCAATGGGGTGCCATTTTTTTGCATATACTTCTTACCCTCTTCAAGTTCCTTAAAGGATTTAACATAGAATGGTGGTCCAACCTTATACCATTTAGGCATCCTGCCTTTTATAGATTTTGTTGCAAATTTTGATTTTCGACCAATTTTCTTGTTTGTATCTAGGTCATCAATAGCCACCTTTAGTTTCAATGGCTTACTTGTATTAGCTGGTATTGACTGAATGAATTTTTGGTCTCTACGGCACCCTAGGAAAACTACACGCTCTCTTTTTTGTGGTACATTATAATTGGAAGAATCAAGAATTAAAGGCTCATCAGTAATTTTATAAAGAGAGATTTTTTCCAATAGGTTGTTAAAATCTCCTTCAAATCCATACTTCTTATTATGAATGCCTGCACGTTTTTTAAGTTCTTCAACGCATCCATCATAACTAAGCTCATAAATATGCAAATAATCTTTTATATCGATGATTCTATCAGTCACTCTTTTACTACCTCTTTTCACCCATCCGTTATCAAAAATTAGTTCCTGAAGTTCATCGGAATATTCAGATAATTTGTTAGAGATTTCACGATTATCAATCTTTGTCAAAAATACATCAAAATCATCTGCAATTGGCGTACCATCGATATTATCCTTACTTTTTTGTTTTATCAATTCACTAGCATATTTGTCGTAATCTGCCTTATTCCTAAGCATACTTATGTACTGACGAAAAGCACGAACGACTTCATTTGATTTGTTGAATTGATAAGGGACATATTCTAACCTTACGATTAAGTTAAAAGGTTTCTCTATGTTGTCAATTAATTGGTTCCTGAGACGCTCTTTTTTTTCAGCATTATTGGTAATCTCGTACTCGAACTTTATTAATAGTGCATTTATATACTCATCCTCATCTTTTATGAAACTATTGTTATACGTATTATTTTTAATACTTTTATCTTTTTTGAGAATTGAATTTCTTAGTTTCTTTAAATCACTAAAAAATGATTTTACCATCTCAATGGAATCATCCGATACGATTGAGCGTATTTGACTCAGGATTTCTTTTTTTATCTTTCCACCTTCTTTATTTGCTATTCCCTTAACATTCTCCATAACAAAATATTTAGGTTTTAATTCTCTTATAACTTTCAGATAGTGATAAAAAAGGTCATTCTTAACATCAAATTCCCTTCTCCTCCCAGCTAAGCTAAAACTTTGGCAAGGAGGACCTCCTGCAATGACGTCAACATCTTGGCCTGCTAGTTGAGTTTTAAGTTCATTAATGAAATCATGGTCTGTAATATTTTTCCTTAAAAACTTTGAACCTAGGCCCATCTGATGATTATACCTGACATGATGAGTAAGCTCACAATTCTCATCAATATCACTCCCTAGAAGAAAATCAAACCATTTATCATCCGTATAAGCCTGCATAAATCCTTCGCTGAATCCACCTGCCCCAGCAAATAAGTCTATAAATGTGTAACTATATGTTGGTGTCTTAGACCTATCAATTTTTCCAATTGTGTTTTTTCCATGATAGTCGTTTACAAAAGATGAAATAGAATCTTTTACCTCTTTTACAGTAGCCACTCTCTTTAATGTTGTGTATTCATCAATTAATTGTGCCACTTGCTCTAGAAAAAAGTTAATCCTTTCCGAATCATCACCGAGATATCTATTAAAGGATGTGGCTTTAGTATTCATATATTTCTTCTTAACCTTACATTTTAAGGTCACTTTATTTGCACCTGAAGAATTAAGCCAGAAATGGATAAACAGGTCGCTATTTCCACCCTTATCCTCGTTATCCGTATAGAAATTGTACCGTATTTTATTCATGTTTTAATTTACGGAAAGATTTACGGAATATATAATTAATTATTTAAATGAAGGGAAAATGATTTAAGCAAGAGTCCCGCATTAGCGGGGTTTTTTGTTAAAATAGGAACTAAACAACACTTAAAAGGTTTATTCATTG
>CAYZUE010000081.1:0-3387 GCA_964481825.1 Candidatus Hydrothermarchaeota archaeon
GTACTCTCCTAACTCCAAGGATGTTCCCCTCCTCTTTATCTTTAAATATTTTAAAAAGGAACTCTTTGTTGTTTTGACATTTATTAAAAGATTTTACATCCAAACCTAGATCTTCAGCAATTTCAATAATAATATCTGGTTTAAGATTATTCATATTTTTAAATAGTTGATCATGAAATTCCCAAAACTTGCCTTGATTCTTGGCACATAAAGCTGCAACATGAGCATTGGTTGCATTAAAATGTTTCAAAGTTCTAGGAAAATTCTTAAATACAACTTTTATTTTCCCTTTATACATTTGAAGAATTTTATGTATAACCGGTAGTACTTCCATACAATAATAGCACTCAAAATCTGAAAATTCTAGAATAGTTACTGGAGCGTCTTTATCACCAAGGAACGGATCATCAATATTACTTGATGAGTTTTGAATGATTTCAAAAGCATTATTTAGAATTTTATCCCAATCATCTTTTTCATCTCCAAAGACTTTAAGTTTTTCAAGGGATGATTCTTTGATCGCTACTGCAATTCTCTGTTCATCGAGATTAATTGTCATAATTGTACACTGTTAAAATTTCTCTTAAAACATTGTAATATATATTGTTTTTGTTCCATTACAGAAGGATAATTATTGTATATTATTCCAATATATTTTTAATTTAAAAAACATAATACTAATAATAATGATTAAACCGATAATCTGTATTAGAAAAAAACAAATGTTTTGTATTTTAATATTATTTTTTTTAAGTGGATGTAGTGGGACAACAGATAAGATTTCAACTGGAGAAACAAATAAAACTCCAATAATTAGAGAACATGCTCAATTTTTAGATAACCCGTATGTTGAGACTGATATCTTTGTAGAAAAAGGGAAATCAATTTACCATAAGCATTGCATACAATGTCATGGGATTGAAGGTGAAAAACCTTATTATCACTCTATAAAATTTCATGCAAATAGGCATCAGGACGGTGATTACTTATGGGTAATAACATATGGTATTAATAATACGGATATGCCATCTTTTAATAGTGTCCTTACAATTGAAGAGCGATGGATGGTACTTAGATATCTGAAGAAGGAACTTTCCTGGACTTTGGAATAGAGATATTGAATGCAGTATGTAAAATATCATAACACCTACTAACCTAATTAAATCCTGACCTAGAAAAAAATAAATAATTATTCATCGTTAAATATTTAGTAAATAAAAGACTATCGTAAATTTAAAACTGGAAAGATGTTTAAGAAATCTGATGATATATTTGTAAAAAGTGAATACCTTGCAAAAGTCTATATCTTAACTTACCCTCAACCGATTAATCGATCAGAAATTAACACAACGGTTGACGGTATTAAATCTACAGACGAAGTCATAAACTTTAGCGAACAAACAACAAAGAATATTGATAGCGCTTTAAAAAAATTGGTTCCTAATTTTGTTAAGGAGACAAAGGGCGGATATTTATCGTGTGTAGATCCTTTAGCGTATAAAATTATAAATGATATTGGAAAAAATTCAAACAATGAGGAAATGATAAAATTATTAGAGTCTAAGGGGTTTAGATCATTAGTAAATATAACAGATGCATTAGGATTTTCTAGTACTTATGATTACTTTAAGACTATATTGGGATTTGGGGCGTTTCTTGCTCTTCCTGAAAAAGAAAAGGGCAATGATAAAAACTTTCAAAAATTAAAGAAAGATGATGATCCATTTATGAATGTGCCGATAAATCTACTAAAAGAATTAATATCCTTACCACCCCCATACCTAGTTAAAACCTGGAAAGCTTCACAATTCAAATATGAAATGATATTTAATTTAGTTAAATTAGAAATAGATGCTAATCCTGAAATAAAAGGATACCAGATTTTAGAAAAGTTGGGCGATTTTAATGAAGATAGAAAATAACCTCTATTAATAACAACACACTACTTTTTTCGCCTATTACGAGTTTCAAAATATTTTAGGATATCTGTTTCCTCTAATTCTCTCCAATTTTTATAAGCATTTAAAACAGAGAAGAAATAACCTGTACGAACGTTAGGACACACAAAAGTCTCAATCTCTGATTCAAGGAGTTTTATTCCTTTTTCAGATGCGGTTGGAACAGCAATGATAATTTCTTTTGGAGAATCCCGCTTTATTGATCTAATTGCCGCAAGGAGGGTATAACCACTATTAACACCATCATCAACCAATAAAATTCTTTTGTTTTTAATATTAATTGGTGGGAATTCATCAAATAAAGATTGCATTTTCTGCAATTTTTTTTTTGTATTAATAATTACTTCTGAAATAACCTCTTTCTTAAGATTTATCATTTCTACCAGTTTTTTATTAATCACAACATCATTAGTAATGCTTAAAGCACCAAAACCAACCAATGGTCTATGTGGCAATGGAAGCCTTGATACAAGAGCTATATGCATAGGACAATTTAAAATCTTAGAAATCTTTGCTGAAACAGGTATACCCCCCAGAGGAACAGCAAAAACAATAGGATCAAGTTCCATATAAATATTTAATGCATTGGAAAGTATTTGACCCGCATGTTCTCGATTATGAAAAACATGCGTTCTATTTCTAAACTGGCTATATTCAATTAATCTCATTTTTATTTCAAAGGGATGTAAAATATAGAATCAAATCAATTTAAAATTTTACTCATATTTCTAGTAACTTATAGTTCAGGTTTATTATTCTTAATTAAATATAAATAAAGAGGGTATTAATGAGGATAATATGGATTATCTCAACCTTAAAACTATTTTAACAGTAGTAATTTTGGCCATTTTTATCAGTATAGGGGGGATGTTTTACATTAAATCTGATAATGATTACTCCAACGATCCTGACAATATATGGATTTCACAAACTGTAATTAAAGGGAAATCTGGATACATGATTATAAAACCAATTGGAATGGAATCTAGGATAGTGGGAGGCCCATTTGCTCGTGGATTTATGCGATGGGATCCTGGAGAAATAGAAAGAAAACTAACTGTTTTTCCAAAGGATGGAATTCCAGAGGTTACATCCCCTGGATTTGACAAAGAAAAAAATGAAGTTATAATTTTTTTTGACTCTGACGCTTTAAAAAAATATAAGAATCGACCTTATTATGGGATAATAGTTTACGGTGGGAAAAGTATCCAACTAAAGGAAATTGAAGAAGAAAATATGAGACAGATAGGGAAGACTGGGATCTTTATAGCAAGGATACCAATTAATTACAATATCCAACACCTCAAGGTACACAAAGTTTACGTACAAGCTCCTCCTCCAGAGAAAACATTTGAAATCTCCTGGAATAATAAAGTTGAAGTTAGATTTACACCCGATTGTGACTGTTAAGAATATTGTGAGTTAATAA
>CAYZUE010000082.1:0-3329 GCA_964481825.1 Candidatus Hydrothermarchaeota archaeon
AGATGCATTAGCAAAAGAAGAAATTCCTTTTGTAACTAGCACAATGTTTAATGAAGCAGACGAAGATGAAAACAAAAATCCAGTAGGTAAGAGTTATGCTAACCAACCAATAGTATATGTTGATATGGATGGTGTATTAGTTGACTTTTTTGGTGAATGGGCAAATATGCACGGTGTAGAAAGTTGGCGTGATATTAGACCACTACTAAAAAAGCAAGGTAAAACAATTGACGATGCTTTAGATGAAATTAGAGCAAAAGACGACTTTTGGATTAACTTAAAGCCACACACAGGTGCTAAAGCACTACTTGCCGCTATTAAAAAACATGCTGGTGAATATATTATACTTTCATCTCCTTTAAGTAATGATCCAAATTCAATACCTCAAAAAAGAGCATGGGTTAAAAACAACCTCAGTGCATTTCCTCCAAAGGAAGTTATTATACATAAACGCAAACAAGATTATGCAACACAAACAGATGGCACACCAAACATACTAATTGATGATTATAGCAGTCAAGTTAAACCTTGGGCTGCGGCCGGTGGTATTGCTCTTAAACATAGTAATTCAAATATTGAAAAAACAGTTAATGCATTAAGACAACAATTTGAATCAACAACTGAAGAAGCATGGAAAGTTAAAGTGCCTACAAAGAAAAAAAGAAAAATGTCGAAACAAGATAAAGATTGGTCTATGTTAAGAACTGCACTTGAAAGTGATTTATTTGAGGCGGGCACTGGCGACTGTTTTGAAGTTGCTAATAGAGCAATGATAGGCATGACCGAAGAGCAAGAAGTATATGGTATGAAATGTATACATGCGTATGTTTACGGGCAAGGCGATTTAAAAGGAAGACGATTCCCCCATGCATGGAATGAACAAGGTGATGTTGTATTTGATAACAGCAATGGTAATAATATAGTAATGCGTAAAGAGCAATATTACGCACTTGGTGGTGTTGTTCAAGAGTCAGGAGCATATGTTACATATGACAAAGATGATTGTTTAATTAAAATGTTAAAACATAGTCACTATGGTCCGTGGGATTTAAACGATAGTCTTGATGAAAACATACCAGATGAAGCAAAAGAAATTGGTAAGGAAAAGTCAAGAATACCAAGAAATCTTTTAAATACAATAAAAGATGAACTCGATTTAGAAACACAAGTTGAGTCGGCTTGGGAAAGGTTTAAATTAAATGTGGCATAATTTACTTACAGCAGATTTTCATGGTGATCGACACTGGATTTTAACAAAACCCTTACAATATACTTGCCCAAAATTTATGATTCATGCTCATTACAACCTATGGCAAGGTATTGGAGCACACATGGTTCTTGACGCAGCTAGTAATAATATAACAATTACTGTACCAAAAGGATTTAATACAGACCTTGCTTCTATTGCCAGGCCTATGTGGAGTGTTATTTCTCCCTGGGACGTTGCAAGAGGTGCAGTTGTACATGATATGTTATATGGACTTATAAGAAAAGAACAAAAGCACCTTTCAAAATCACGTGTTAAGATTTTAAGAAAACAAGCAGATATAATATTTAAACGAGGTATGTACGATGCAGACCCAGATATTCCTTCATGGAAAATTAAGACTTGTTATTACTTTGTAAGAAGTCTTGGTTGGGCATCAATGATAAAAGCGGCTAAATTTAAACAAAATGTTAAAAATAAATAAACCTATACAAGCAGATATTTTAATTATCGGAGCAGGGCCTGTTGGCCTCTTTACTGTATTTGAAGCAGGTATACTTGATCTTGAATGTCATTTAATTGATAGTTTAGGACGCCCAGGTGGGCAATGTATAGAACTATATCCAGAAAAACCAATATACGATATACCAGGTGTACCTTCACAAACTGCAAGAGAACATGTCAATGCATTAGTAGCACAGGCTAAACCATTTAATCCAACATATCATTTAGCACAAACAGTTACAGAACTAAAAACTACTGAAGATGGTTTTTATGTTAAAACATCTGCTGATAAACTGTTTAACACAAAAAATATTATTATTGCAGGTGGTGCTGGTAATTTTCATCCTAAGAAACCAGACGTTGAAGGATTAGAAGCATTCGAAGGTAAGGGATTAGAATATGCCGTTAGAGACAAAGAAAAATATACTGATAAACGTATTTTAGTATTTGGTGGCGGGAATAGTGCGTTAGACTGGACAGTTGAGTTAGCACAAAAAGCAAAAGAAGTTACTCTAATACATCGTACTGCCAATTACAGAGCAGCTCCTCATACTGTAAATCAAGCAAGAGAATTATCAAATGTAAAAGAAGTTACTGGTACTTTAGAAAGATTAGAAGATCCTAAACGCTATTTAGACTATGCAGTTGTTACAGTTGAAGATGAGCAAACTATTATACCATGTGATGAAGTATTAATATTTTATGGATTAAAAACTGATTTAACATTTCTTGAGGATTGGGGAATAGAATTAGACTCAGACGAAAGAAAAATACCAGTAGATACAGAAAAATTTCAATCTAACGTACCAGGTATTTTTGCTGTTGGGGACATGTGTACTTACCCAGGTAAACTACCTTTAATATTATGTGGATTCCATGAAACAACATTAGCAGTACAAGATTGCTTCCACCGTGCACGACCTGGTGAGAAATTAAGATTTTTATACACAACAACTTCGCCAAAATTAAGAGCGAAGTTAGACAACCAACATTAAACTAAAATATTTGTTTTTAAACTAATCCACGGAACATAAATTACTTGTCCAGTGGGTATATTATAAGTATGAACATCATTTTCATTAACAATACCTAGCAAAAAGCAAAGGGCCCTTAATGTATGTTTGTGTGACACAACCAAAATTTGACCTTTATTACGTAAAGGTAATAAGTCTTCCTGTACCCAAGAAACCATTCTGTTAGTAACATCATCAAAACTCTCACCATTTGGATAAGGGATATCAAAACTTCGACGCATAGCACGAAATTTTCTTTCTCCCATTTTTACCATCGCTTCTGCTTTATCAACACCTGATAAGTCACCACAGTCTCTTTCAACCAATCTATTAACACTAGTAACATCACAAACACTAAATGTTTTTTCTAAAATAATATCTGCTGTTTCTGCACAACGTGATAACGGAGAAGTAAAAACATAATCAAATCTAATGCTTTTACTTTTTAATTCATCGCCTGCTGTGCTTGCTTCATTAATACCTTTTTTAGATAATTTAGTATCTACATGCCCGGTGAGAAGATTGGCTTCATTATATAAACTCTGCCCATGACGTACTAAAATTAGCATTTAAGCTTTCCAGTTATCATCTACAAGCAAACTACT
>CAYZUE010000083.1:0-3281 GCA_964481825.1 Candidatus Hydrothermarchaeota archaeon
TCTTCGAATAGCTGCAAATCCACCAGAAGATCCTGCATTAATAACTTTTGTAGAAAAAGATTTTGAATCTCTATTTGCTATTGATAGGATTAGATCAATTCCGATACAATGACTACCTATTATTGTAAGATCTGCAGGAGTGATAGAATCACTCAGAAGGTTAACAGGAAGTTGAGTTCCTTCTGCTACCATATCTACATTTTCTTTTATTTCAATGAATCCGTCTGCTTCAGCAAAGGTAGTAATTGCTCCTGAACCTGTGAGCAGAGGGTATACGCTATACTTATCTTGATAGTCCTTTACTAAGTTTACCAACATATATTCATGTTTTCCTTTGGCAGAGTAATGACGCATAGCAGTTTTAGCTTTAATCTTTTTCATCTTTATTTTTCTCAAACCAGCTAGCCTTCTAATCAATGGAGCTACAAATACATCAAATACGATCATAGCCGAAGTTGGGTATCCTGGAAGACCAAATATCGGTTTCTTTTTAGCAAAAGCTATTATGGTTGGTTTCCCTGGTTTTATTGCGATACCATGAACAATTATTCCAGGCGAACCTAAATCGTCAAATATTTGATACGAGATGTCTCCAACCCCTGCAGATGTTCCACCTGAAGCGAGTATTAAATCATAGTCTTCATTAATTGCTTTTTTTAATATTTTTAACAATGCTTTAGGATTATCTTTGACTATACCTAGGAAATCTACTACCCCCCCATTCTCAATAACAGCGTCCCCTATTGACCTAGCATTGACATCGTATATTTGACCGTACTCTAAATCTTTACCTGGTTCAAGAACTTCATCTCCCGTAGATAAAACTGCTACCCTTGGCTTTTTGTAAACAGGTACCTTTGTAATTCCGAGTGCGGCAAGAACGCCTGTTTCCCGTGGGGATAATAATATCCCTGATCTAAGTATAAGTTCCCCTTGCATAATGTCACTCCCTGCTGCCATAATATTTTCTCCCGGAGTAACAGGACGATAAACATTAACTCTAGTTTTAACATTATTTGTATACTCCACCATGACAACCGCATTTGCTCCTTTAGGAATGGGAGCACCTGTTGCGATGATAGTGCAATCACCCTTCTTCAGCTCTATTTTTTTATTTTCTCCAGCTAAAATAGATCCTACTAATCTAAAAGTTGATGGTGATTCTTCCTCAGAGTAGAAAGTATCTGCAGCTTTTAAAGCATATCCGTCCATTGCAGCTCGATCAAAAGGAGGAACATCAATTGGGGCTACGATATTATCAGCCAACATCCTACCTACAACTTTATCGAGAGGGACTAATTCAATTTTTGGCTTTAAACTATAATTTGAATTGAATCTTTTTTTAGCCTCTTTGATGCTTACAATATTATGAAATTCCTTTTGCATATTATATTCCTGCAAGTTCTTTGGTGATATCTAATCTCAATCTATCGTCTTCAAGTATTTTGTATATTGCAACGAGGGGCGAAGATGAATCTTTTAAATCTTCATACAACCCCGGTCTAGTATTTAATGCAATGTCCTTAATTGCCCAAGGTTTTTCAGCCATAGCAATTATTAAAGGATCATATTCTAAATTAGAGATTATTTCTTCAAAATTTTTTTCTAAAATGTTTCCTAGGCTCCAAGAGTAAATAGCATGAGCCCCAGGATAGACATTACCATCATCGCTAACCTCTAAACCCATTAAAGGAAATTTCTCTTCTTTATCTTGCTCTAAAAAATTCATTGTTCTCTCCTTAAAAGTTTGATATTCATGTTCAAGGTTACTCGCGCCCCCAATACTCTCTACTGAAGTATATAATAGGAATATTTGTTTATCTACAGAATCAAATCTAAGATATGCCTTAAGCAACGCAGGTTTATTAGATGTAGAATAATCTCCAAAGCAACTTATCCTTAATTTAGGATTGTAAAACTTCTTAGTAATCTTTGAACTAAGATTTCGATTCTCAAGCTCTGAAAGTAGGAAAACTAATGGGTCTTCATATCGTGTATATTTGGGCAACAAACAAAGTTCAAAATTGTAATTTCTAAGTACTGCTTCAACTAAATTAGCTAGATTTTTTACAGGAATGGTTTCCCTAAGCTCCCCATTTTCATTACATTTCACCTCCTGATGGAAAAAATCTACGCTTACCTGTAAACTAAAGCTAAAGTTATCTGATTTATTAGAATTAACTGCTTTTTCAATCTTGTTTAATATCTTATTTGTAGATTTCATATTTGTGGCCCAAAAACCACTTGTTGTAAGTTCAACCCTAGTTTTAGCCCTTTTAATGATGTGTAATACACGTGATAATTCCAGTAAGGGTTCGCCTCCAGTAAGAGTTATTATCAAACCGTTTTTATTAGCAAAATGTATTGCCGGATTAGCTATTAATTTAAACTCACCATCCTGCAAAGATCTTCCAGTTCTATCTTCAACCTTACATTTCCAAGGTGAAAGACAAAATCGACATTCAGAAGGGCACAATTCTGTTGGAATTATCCCAATGTTTATAAGATTCAGTTTTATCTTTTTTCCTTCAGTTTTAGCTAGATTTTGAACTAGTTTCCGTCGTTCAAGATCATACTGAGACCCTATTTTATTATATAATTCCTTCTTCTCGTTTATAATCTCCTTCAATTGAATTTCATGATTTAAATTTAGATTAAAATCTTCCCAAAATTTATGTAATATTTTCTCAATATATCCCAGAGCCTCTTTTCTAATTTTGGGACTCTCCAATTCTATAAGAAGATTTGCAGCTAGTTTAAATTTTTTATTTAAATCTTTAATCTCAATTAATGGTTTATACGAAAAAAAAGGCCAATTAGTGAAACTCAAACGTTTATAAATCTTATTTTCAAACTTTCTTCCAATTTTTTTTTCTATAAAATTTTGAACATAAAGCATCATAATTAAAAATCCAATATCTGGGTTTATTCCATCTTTATCAATCCTTTCCTGAATTCGTGATAGCGTATCGGTCAGTATTAGAACTTTAGCATCCAAATAGCGGGTTTTAAGAGTCTTACTTTCAGTATTTTTCAGCATATATTCTAAATGAGTTTCTTCTTCCACTCATATCCCTCCTAAAAAATATTCACTTCAACGATTTTTCCCTGTCTAAAACCTTCAGTATTTTCAGGGACAATTATGAAGCCATTAGCACGGATAATACTAGTAATTATTCCAGAACCCCCAGTTCTAATAGGATCGATCAAAGGTACTTTATGCTTAAGATCCACAATAACCCGCACATAATCCCTGCGACCACTTTGAGATGGTATTTTCC
>CAYZUE010000084.1:0-3055 GCA_964481825.1 Candidatus Hydrothermarchaeota archaeon
AAATAAAATAAGAAAAAAAAAAAAATAAAAAAAAAGGCACTAATGTGCCTAGTTAACTATTAAAACACCCTGGGATTGAATTCTGTATTCCTGTATATCATCGTAGAATGTAAATATTCCAGCCTTATCTGCAATGAATTCTACCCAAATTGTTTCACCTGCAGGAACATCTCTTTTAATATTGTATTCATCAATATTAAAGCGATGGTACTTAGCCCCTGTCTCTACGCCTTTAGCATATGCATCATCAATAGAGGTTACTGAAAATCGTACAGTATCTCCTAAATTGACATTAACTGCATTACTTGTAGCGTGGAAATATTGATAGGATGGCATAGCGAATCCCTTGATATTCATGGTAAGAGGAACTACTCTTATTACTCCAGTAGGTGCTGCCTCAATGGGTCTTACCTCTATAACTCCTTGAGTCTGATACCTATTACCTGTGGTATCATCATAGAAAGTAAATCTCTCTGCCCTATCGTCTACTTTAAATTCCACTTTAATTGTTCCTCCAGCGGGGACTTCTTTCCTAATACCATACTCATCTATAACAAAAGTATGTGCAATAGGGTCAGCTGTAACACCCTTTGAATATGCTCCGCTAACTGATTTAACTCTTAGTAATACTGTATCACCTTCATTAACAATCCATGTACTAGGATTCCATGGTGAAAAACCCCTAATACTGATCTCTAACGGAATTTCCTTTACGGCTCCGGTAGATATTGTGGATGACATAGGTGCAGCTTGAGCTGTAACTGATGTAGTATGTAACTGAGTAAATACACCCAGAATACCTGCACCAAATATTAAAAGACCTATAAGCAACCAAATACCTTTCATAGTATCCACCTCATATTTGTTTATTTATTATTAGATTTTATGTCAAATCTATTTTTAATATGATTTGCTCAAGATGTATATATATATTTTTCTTATAATTGTATGTAATTCTTAAAAATTATTTGGTATTTTATTATTTCTAATAAATTCAATGCTATTTTTAGGTATTTTTTGCTTTATCCATTTCATTAATAGAAATGTTTTTATAGCTAAGTCTCAATATGGTTAAAATAAAAATCCGATGTCAATTTAAAAAAAAGTTGGTTTATTTAAAAAAAAAACTTGGAGGAGGATTCTAAGTGAAAGAAGTGAAACCGAAGGGGAAGACCCTAAAGGACAAAAAAATTTATGGAGACTTTATTGATGCTGACGATGATTCAGCCCCAATATCCCGTAGAGATTTTATAAAATCTGTAGGGGTATTAGCTGGAACACCGATGCTTGGAAGTTTCCTTGCAGGATGTACATCTAGTGCACCGGCAGAAGAAGTAGCCGAAACAGTAGAAGAAACATATACTATAAGAATTGGCTATCTCCCAGCAACACACGACTCAATATTTTTCTCAGCTATGGAAGCAGGTTACTTTAAAGAACTTGGTGTAAAAGTTGAACCTTACATTTTCTATTCTGGTGGAAAGATGGGAGAAGCAACAGCAGCAGGGAAATTAGATGCATTTATTGTTGGTAGTACCGCTCCTATGTACTATATATCTAAAGGTGCTGGCATTAGTATTGTCGGTGGAGACGCCTTTTATGGTTCAGCAGTAGTAACAAACCCCGACGATGTTGGCATGTTTAATAAGAAAGATATTAATGTATTCCAAGATGCAAACATAGCAACGATTCGACTAGGTACTGCAGATGGAATTTGGCGTGGATACCTTTGGGATGCTGGTATCAGAGATACAGACGGTGGAGATATGACTACCTTGAACCTTGGCAGCCCTGGAGATGTTGTAGCAGCTGTTCGTGGAGGTAAAGCCTCAGGAGGTTTAGTATGGGAGCCTTACGTCAGTCTAGCTGACTTAGAGGGTTATCCACCATCATTCTGGATAAAATGGTTAGATCCTCATTCATGTTGTAGGACTAGTATGAATGACAACTTTTTGAACACTAACAACGAAACTGCAGTAAGATTCCAACAAGCTATGATGATGGCTGAGAGGGATTATTATTATAATCCTGGCAATCATGAGGAATTTATTCAGCAATCTGATAAATGGCTAAGAATTGGATATGATGCACTACACAAAGGACTTTTCTATAGAGAACCAGCACTAGATGGCGATTTTAGATTAAGGCTTGGAAGTGGTGTGGCTAAACCAAATACAGACAGATTTGCAGACGTAATTCAAGACTGGCTTGGATGGAGCGATGAATTGGTAGCAACCATTAAATCTAAGGTAAATCCGAATGTTGGTTTGGAAGCAGCAAAACGTGTTGGACATGATGCCGCTACAGCAACCAGATTAACAGAGATGAACCCTGATTCAAGGGCTTACCTACAGTCTCTTGGTGTAGAAGATTCAGTAATAGAAAAGAATTTCTTCGTTAAATAGAATTTCCTTTCTATTCTCTTTTTTTATTTTTTTTTTTTTTATTAGAAATATCCAGGCCTAAATCCTTCTTTGAATAAGGGATATTACTCTAAAACTTTTCCAGTGCTCTTACAATCTGCTTATACAAGATTATGAAAAGAAATGCATTGGAGATGAATTAGGATGAATCCTTTCCAACAGAAGATATGCATTAGCAATTACGACAAAGCACTAGTGGAGGATATATCCTCTGTAGAATCCCCATATCTAGACCAAATTATTAACAATTTAAAATGTGGGAAGATTTTTTTAATAGAGGGGAAAAGGGAATTCCTTGAATATCTTACATACCTTATGATAATTAAGAATAGCCTATACACTGGAAAAGAGATAATGTTCATAGATTGTATGAACTCTCTAGATCCTTATATGATAGCTAGAATTTGTAGAAACGATAATTTAGATGAGAAGAGCATTTTAGATAAAATATTGATATCTCGCCCTTTCACAACTTACCAACTTAATACCCTTATTAAAAGTTTAATCAAAGCTCTAGAGAGAAAACCCGGAATGATAGTGTTTTCAGGACTACTTAATCTATTCTGCAATAATGATGTAGAGGAGGACGCATATATAATCCTGCAAAGGGTTCTAAGGGAAGTTAAAGGTAT
>CAYZUE010000085.1:0-2931 GCA_964481825.1 Candidatus Hydrothermarchaeota archaeon
TTAGGCACAGTGTAGCTATCCATGCTGAAGAACCAAGACTTTTTATTGGAAATAAACGACCAGCTAGTGCTGAAGTTACAGCTGTAAAAAAGATAGCAGCATTGGCTAATAAATACAAAAAAAAAGTTCATATTTGTCATGTCTCTAGCCAAAATTCTCTAAATTTTTTTAATAAATACATCTCTTCCGAAGTTACTCCCCATCATCTTTTATTAACTGAAAAACTACTAAAAGAATTTAGAGGTTTTGCAAAAACACATCCTCCTTTAAGGAGGGCTAAAGATACCAAGGCACTTTGGCATGGACTGAAAAATGGGGATATACAAGTAATTTCTAGTGATCATGCTCCACACGAGATTAAGGATAAAGAGGGAAATCTTGATGAATCTCTTGGAGGAATGTCAAATTTGGATGTCATGCTCAAATTATTCCTGACTTTGGTTAATCAAGGTCGCTTAACATTACCTGATTTAGTACGTTGGATGTCCCATAATCCAGCTCGAATACTAAATATAAAAAGTAAAGGTCTAATAAAAAGTGGAATGGATGCAGATTTGGTAATATTAGATATGAAAGAAGCTGGTAAAATAGATGTTGACGAATTTTTTTCTAAAGCAAAATACAGTCCATTTGACGGCCAAAAAGTAACTGGATGTATAGATAAAGTTATCTTGAGAGGTAGGACAGTGTATGAAGAAAGAGAAATTATATCAAAAAAGGGATATGGGAGACCTATAATAAAATCTACTCAGTAGCAAGTTTGATATCACTTGACTTTACAGTCTTCCTTCCTGCATGTTTAGCATATTTTCCTGCTTCCCTCGAAATTGCTTCTCCTTCTTTCTCAAGTACTTCCGCAAGAGCTTTTGCAGCATCATAACCAACGCGCAAGCCTGTAGCGTTCCTAATTATCCTATCCGCAGCCGATAAAGGTAGTTCACTCAATTATGTCACCTCTTCTTCAATTTGTAAAAGAGTAATATAAACCTTTCCAATATCCTCTAGCTATCAATTAGACGATAAACCTAATGAATTAAGTAATCTATTTACAGTAACAATGTTTTTATCTAAACCAAGTTTTTTCGGTGAAATATTAAAAGCAAGTCCTAGAAGCTGAGTAAAATATAGGATAGGAATATCAATTTTATCATTGTAAACTTTTTCCACATCAACTTGCTTTGCATCGAGAACAAGGTTGCACTGCTGGCAAGGAGTTATTATACAATCTGCACCTAGCATCTTGGCCTTTTTTAAAAGATCATATGTTAGTTTAAGGGCAACTTCTTCTTTGGATACAACTACAGACCCTCCACAGCATTTAGTTTTCATGTCCCATGAAATCGGAGTTGCTCCCACGGCATCTATTAATCTATCCATTGAAGTGGGATTTTCAGGACTGTCAAAGGGGTTTTTACGTGGTGGCCTCACAATATAACATCCGTAATAAGGTATAACTTTCAATCCACGAAGAGGCTTAATCACTTTGCTATTTATTTTATCTACACCGATATCATCGGATATTACCTCCAGGATATGCTTAGCTCCGATTTTTCCATTATACTCGAGATCAGTTCCTTTAAGCGCTTTATTGATTTTCTCTTTATTGGGGCTATTATCAATCATTTCCTCTTGAGTTTTCCAAAGCCAATAACTACATGTCGGGCATGGTGTTGTCATATCTAGACCAGATTTTTCTGAAATGGCTAGATTTCTCGCTGGTAAAGCAAGAGCTAAAAGGTTATCTAGGTTATAAATCGCTGTTGCTCCACAACAACTCCAGTCTTCTAACTCTTGAAGTTCAATACCTAAGAATGAAAACACTTCTCTGGTCGACATATCATATTCTTTACCACTTGTTGGAAGAACACAACCTGGATAGTAAGCAAGTTTCATTTTAATTTATTCAAGTATACAGAACAGACATCTTCTTCTGCTTTAATTCTCTTTATATTCTCATAGATAATTTTCATATGCGATTTTCCTTTAATCCTCTCAGGCAAAAGGAGTAACTTACCTTTTTTCAGCATTTTTATACCTAATGGGGCCTCTTTTAACATGGATTTGATAATTTCTATAGGGTTTTTACTCTTTTTAATATTAAACAACAACATTAGTTCTGGTTCAAAAATCCTACCATAACGCATTGTAACTTCTGAAAATGATTTGTACCATGCTGGGCCGCTGGGATCATCATCTGCACCATATCCATGTTTAATTGCTATTGATTTAAGGGCTGACATTACCTTAGATATCTCTACTCCACGAGGACATCTCAGAGAACATGTGTGACATCCAGCACAAATCCAAATTGTATTTGACTCAAAAATCTTATCTTTAATACCCAAATCAACCATACGTATAATTTGTCGGGGAGTATGATCCATAGCGTAGACAGCAGGGCATCCTCCAGTACAGGTGCCGCAGGAAAAACACATTTGTGCATTTGTACCCCCAGCTTCTATAACTTCTTTGACTAAATTGGGATCACAATTTTTCAATTTTATTATATCTGAATCCAATATTATCACCTGTACAACACTATTTTTCCAGTAAATTGTCGTTAAAAATCTTTTTTGGATTAACTAGAATTGCTTTTCAATGAAATGCTCTATACGATTCATTGCCTCTGTTATGTCTTTTAAAGAAGCAGAATAGGAACAACGTAAGAAGCCTTCACCACTTTGTCCAAAAACATTTCCTGGCACCACCGCTACTTTTTCCTTTTTTAGTAATTTTTCAGCGAATTCCTCGGAACTTACGCCACAAGAACTTATCGATGGAAAAGCATAGAAAGCGCCTTTAGATTCGAAACAAGGTAAATCCATCTCGTTAAATCGTTTCACAATTAATTTACGGCGTTCATTATATTGTCTCCTCATCTCTACGACTTGATCTTCACCGTTTTTGAGTGCTTCAATTGCAGCCATTTGT
>CAYZUE010000086.1:0-2883 GCA_964481825.1 Candidatus Hydrothermarchaeota archaeon
ATATTAAAAAAATCAGAGCCATATGTTACAGAAGTAAATCCTCGGATTGTTGGTTCTATCGATGTTGTTGAGCCAGCATATAATATTAATTTAATTGACCTACATGTGAAAATTTGTTTAGGAGAATTGGATGAAACCGAATTCAATGTAGAACAATCTAGGCAATTCTTTGGGAAAAAAGTTTTATTTGCAAGTAATGATTTTAATTACACTATCAAGAAGCAACAGCCTTTTCTTAGAGATATCCCCCACTTCAATGAACGTATAAAAGGTGGAGAACCAATATGTACCATTATGGGTTGTGGTGAAACCTCAGAAAAATGTTGCGCAGACCTTCATCAAAAAGAAATTCTAATTAGGAATGAATTAATTAAAAAATGAAAATACGTTGCAGAATAATCTCAAAGGGGTGTGTTGAAGGAAAATTGTTAGTTACCAGAGAGGCATTGAGTTTTCTGGGTGGCGTGGATCCTAAATCAGGCATAGTTGTTGAGAGAGGACATAGTTTAGAAGGTTATAATCTTAAAAATAAAATTTTATTGTTTCCTAATGGAAAAGGTTCTACAGTTGGTAGCTACATTATCTATCAAATGAAAAAAAATAATACTGCGCCCTGTGGTATAATCAATGTTAAAGCAAATGAAGTAATTGCGACTGGAGCAATAATTTCAAATATTCCTATGCTTGATTCTCCTGAAGAAGACCCATTTAAGATTCTTGAGGGGGGAATGAAGATTATGTTAGATGCTGATAATGGTTTTATCGAGGTAGATTAGTGGATATTGAAAATGGTTTATCGGATTTTCCATTTCAGGAATTAATAGGCATTGTACAGGAGGGGTTTCTAATTAAAAGCTTTACCGAGAAAGAGAAAGCGATTTATTTAACTGTTCTTCCAAAATACTCGCACACAAAATCATTTGAAATGATAATGAAAGGTTTAGAAGAAACGAAGTATATCCCACATTATCATCGGAAAGGTTCAAATTACCAATTGGTTATTACAAAAAAAGTCTGGAATAAACGCGAGTTAAGACAAGTGGTTCATATAGGTTTAATACTTGTCACATTCTTAACAATGACTGGTTCGGGTTATATCTTCTGGGCTCCCGGGGATTTATTCTTAAGTATTTTATTTGCTCTATCATTAATGATTATCCTGGGGGTTCATGAACTTGGGCATGCTATGATGGCGAGGAAAAGAGGTATAAGAGCAACACTACCTTTTTTCATCCCAGTTCCACCTCCTTTTCCATTTGGCACATTTGGAGCTGTTATATTTATTAATTCCCCCATACCAGACAGGAAATCTCTTATAGAAGTAGGCGCAAGTGGTCCACTAATTGGATTTATTATAACTCTCCCTATAGCTTTAGCTGGACTCAGCTTATCTGAAATTTCACTAATAACAGAGCATAAGGTTGGGGGCATTTTATTTTCCATGCCTTTAATTCTTAAGATTTTAGCTACTCTTACACTTGGAGAAATACCACCTGACAGTATAATAATCCCACATCCACTTGCAATGGCTGGATGGGCAGGTATTTTCGTAACATCTTTGAATTTACTTCCTATGGGCCAGTTGGATGGAGGGCATATTATCAGAGGTCTTTTTCCACAGCATTTTAGGAAAGTGTATTTTGGGGTAGCAGGGTTGCTTCTAATGATGGGAGTTTTCTGGCCAGGATATATCCTATGGGTAATTCTAGCATTATTAATATCTAAAATGAAGCATCCCGGGCCTCTAAACGACGTATCAGAATTAGATAGTAAAAGAAAACTTTATGCTATTTCATGTTTATTAGTTTTAATATTATGCTTTATGCCTGCACCTATTGTACCATTCTAATTTTCTAAGTTTTTTTATTTTTTAAGAAAGTTTTATATACTCTCTAATTCCAAGAAGAAATCCCCTTAAACTTCAATGCCTTAAAATTGTCATTATTTGATAATGTTAAGTATGAGTTTTAAAAAGGGAATCATGGTACATAAGGTGTCGGCCTGGAAACTGCATTTGCAGAAGATGAAAGGTTGAATTTCCAGACCATGGTACATAGATTTAATGTGGAGACTCGACTGCAAGTTCTGGTCTGACGTAAACTCGATAGCGGTGAAACCTAGCCAATTCTATTTAAATTCCGGTTGATCCTGCCGGAGGCCACTGCTATTGGGATCCGACTAAGCCATGCGAGTTAATAGTTCTTCGTGAACTAAGCGAACGGCTCAGTAACACGTGGGTAATCTACCCTCAGGACAGTGATAACCCCGGAAAACTGGGGATAATAACTGATAGGTGGAGAAATCTGGAACGATTCTCCTCTTAAAGCTCCAGCGCCTGAGGATGAGCCTGCGGCCGATTAGGTTGTTGGCGGTGTAATGGACCACCAAGCCGAAGATCGGTACGGGCACTGAGAGGTGGAGCCCGGAGATGGGGGCTGAGAAACGGCCCCAGGCCCTACGGGGCGCAGCAGGCGCGAAAACTCCGCAATACGCGAAAGCGTGACGGGGGGATCCCAAGTGTCATGCCTTAGGGCATGACTTTTGCAGAGTGTAAAAAGCTCTTCGAATAAGAGCTGGGTAAGACCGGTGCCAGCCGCCGCGGTAACACCGGCAGCTCAAGTGGTGGCCACTATTATTGGGCCTAAAGCGTCCGTAGCCGGATTGATAAGTCCTTGGGAAAATCCGCTCGTTCAACGAACGGGAACCTGAGGATACTGTCAAACTAGGGAACGAGAGAAGTCAGAAGTACTCCTGGGGTAGCGGTGAAATGTTGTAATCCTGGGGGGACTACCAGTGGCGAAGGCGTCTGACTAGAGCGGGTCCGACGGTGAGGGACGAAAGCCAGGGGAGCGAACGGGATTAGATACCCCGGTAGTCCTGGCC
>CAYZUE010000087.1:0-2875 GCA_964481825.1 Candidatus Hydrothermarchaeota archaeon
TATAAAATATAAATTTAAATGGGAATATCACCCCTATGGGGCTGAGCATTATCTTGATACAGGGGAAGTGTTACCCATTTCAGCCCTTAATAAAATGGAAAAAACCGATGCTATTTATTTGGGTGCAGTTGGCGATCCAAGAGTAAAACCAGGAGTATTAGAGAAAGAGCTTCTATTAAATTTGCGTTTCTACTTTGACCAGTACATAAATCTCCGACCAATTAAGCTTTATCCAGGGGTCAAATGTCCATTAAGAGATAAGGGTCACGAACATGTTAATTTTTATGTTGTCAGAGAAAATACTGAAGATTTCTATGTTGGAGTTGGGGGCAGATTTTCAGGTAGGAACCATAAAAATACCATCGAAATTGAGAGGTGTCATTATAAAACTAAATTTAAAATTGATTCACAAAAAAAAGGGAAGGGGGATATTGCCTATCAAATAGGTGTGATTAGTGAAGAAGGTTCACGGCGTGTTATTGACTACGCATTCAAATTAGCTATTAATAAGGGGATGAACCGGATTACCAGTGTTGATAAAGCTAATGTTTTAACTAATGTTTATTCTTTATGGCGTGAAGTTTTTGCAGATGTATCTAAATCCTATCCAGGAATTGAAACTGAATATGCCTTTGTTGATGCAATAACCATGTGGTTTATAAAAAATCCAGAATGGTATCGCGTCGTTGTAACTCCTAATATGTTTGGAGACATAATCACTGATTTAGGTGCTATGATTCAAGGAGGTATGGGTCTTGCGCCTGGTGGAAATATTAATCCGGAAGGAGTAAGTATGTTTGAGCCTATACACGGCTCTGCTCCAAAGTATAAGGATAAAGGTATCGCTAATCCATTAGCAACTATTTTAGCAGGGCAAATGATGCTTGAGAATCTTGGAGAAGAAAAAGCAGCGGGTTTAATAGAGCAGGCAGTTATTGATGTTTTAATGGAAGATAAAATAAGAACTAAGGACTTGGGGGGCAATTCAAATACAACCGAAATGGGTGATGCCGTAGTTAATAAACTAACTAAAATCGTCTAAATTTATTTTATTATTTCCAAGTAAAAAAAATTCTATCATATTTTTTTTTATAATTTTTTTCTATACTTGATGAAAAGATTTAAATGTTAATTCTTCAATGTAATCAATTTAATTATGGTCATTAAATCTCTGATACTTAAACCATCAATCATAACCCTTAGGTACCTTTTTAAAAAGCCTGTAACAGAACAGTATCCAGAAGAACGTCCAATTATTTCATCGCGCTTTCGAGGGATGCATGTTAATAATTTAAGTAAGTGCATAGGTTGTAGTTCTTGCGCAAGGGCGTGTCCTAATAAGTGTATCGATATGACTGTTGGAGGATTTAAAGAAGTAATTAAAGGCGATAAGCGAATAAAAAAAGAGATTAAACGTCCAGCAGTTTTTTCTGGGAGATGTATGTTCTGCGGACTCTGCGTGGAGGCTTGTCCGACCAATAGCCTAACAATGAGTGAAAATTTTGAACTAGCAGATATTAATAGAGAGGATCTATTTCATTCCTGGGACAGTATAGGCATTAATAAACCAGCTAATCAGTCTGATTAAACTATTAATTAGCTGGTAGTCAGCCAAATTTCTTAAATTTTAACAGGAACTATGTTTAATTGCCATCTCTGGGCAAGCCTCAACACAGGCACAGCACTCGATGCACTCATCAATATTAGGTGCAGTTCCCTTCTCGTTTTCTAACGCATATACT
Organism: Candidatus Hydrothermarchaeota archaeon; assembly: GCA_964481825.1. Taxonomy (GTDB): domain Archaea; phylum Hydrothermarchaeota; class Hydrothermarchaeia; order Hydrothermarchaeales; family JALUUU01; genus CAYZUE01. The sequence goes on from CAYZUE010000087.1 coordinate 1,743, forward strand.
TCAACTGGGCATATGTCCACACACTCTCCAGCACCTTTACATTTATCGTAATCAATTTCTATTATAACACCAGTGTCTTCACTTTCCCATTTCTTAACAACCATGATTACCACTCCTATTTAATTGATATTTTAATGAAACAGTTTTTTTATCATCTAAAAAATTTTAGAATTTTTTTTAAGGCCATTGTTTTGAACTTTTTGAAATATAATTTTAAAATTTTCTTATTTTTCCAATCTAGTTTCATATATGTGCATAAAATAAAAGAGTTTTAATAGGGTAGATTTTTATTCTAAGGTATTTTATTATAAAAAACATGAATAGTGCTGAGTTACTTGTTAAATGTTTAGAAAACGAAGGATGCAAAGTAATTTTTGGTCTTCCTGGAGAAGAAACTATAGAAATTCTTGAAGCCTTGCATAGCTCATCCATAGATTTTTTCCTAACTCGTCATGAATCTACAGCTAGTTTTGCAGCTAATGCTTATGGTCGTATGACTCTTAAACCTGGAGTTTGTTTATCCACCTTGGGACCTGGTGCTACTAATCTAGCTACTGGTGTTGCAGATGCTTATCTGGACCGTGCTCCCTTATTGGCTATCACAGGTCAAACCCAGAGTTCCAATCTCGGAATGTTACGACATCAATTGATAAATCTCCCTGAATTCTTCAAACCTATTACCAAGTGGACAGCAGTACTTGGTAATGGGGATGTGATACCTGAAAAAATTCGTAAGGCCTACACAGTAGCCAAAAGCATTCCTATGGGTCCGGTACATTTAGACTTTCCAGTGGATATTCAATCTCAAAAAACAATTAAGAATCCCCTTTCAAAAGAGAAAACCTGGATTGTTCAGGAACCTATTATTGTTGAAAAGTTACGTTTAGTCGCTGATAAGATAAATGAAGCAGAGTTTCCAGTTATGATTACTGGTTTAGGTTGTGTTCGCAGAGGAGAATATGAATCAGTACGCATTTTTGCAGAAAATTATTCTCTCCCTGTTATAACTACACCGTTAAGTAAAGGAATTTTGCCATCTACACATGAACTTAGTTTTGGTGTTATTGCCCCTCTTTGTGCCAGGACAACTTTGGATCTTATTCAACGTAGCGATTTAATTATAACTGTCGGTT
>CAYZUE010000088.1:0-2779 GCA_964481825.1 Candidatus Hydrothermarchaeota archaeon
AAGGATAAAACAAAGATTATTTTTAATGGTTTTGATGAAGAAGATTTCAGAGACATGGCTATCCATAATAGGGGTAATGATAATTTTGTGATATCACATATAGGTACACTGTCAAGATCACAAAATCCAATATTATTATTTAATGCTATTCTTTCGTATTCTGAAAAATCATCAAAAAATGGCATTTGTTTGAGATTTATAGGTTCTGTTCATTCTGAAATAAAGGAAACTATTAATAAATTAAATTTGGGTAACGTGGTAGAATTCATAGAATATGTACCTCATGGAGATGCGATCAAACACATGATTGATTCTGATGCCTTATTAATTGTTATACCTGACCTTCCAGATAATAAAGGTATTATCCCTGGTAAATTGTATGAGTACTTACGCAGTGGAACACAAATAATTTTAATTGGAAACGATAATTGTAATGCCGTAGATATCGTTAAGAGTTTTGGTGGATTTTGCATTAATAAAAATCGACCGAATCTTGATATAGAAAAGATGAATTCTATGAAATTGAGGAGAGAAAAATCCAAATTAGATTTGTATTCAAGGCGAAATCAGACAAAGATATTATCAGAAATATTTTCAAATTGTGTTAACACATAAATGACTGAGTTAAAACTATTCATCAAATCAATTTTATTAATGTTTAGACTACCTTTTCTAAGGTTATTCAGCAGTACATTTTTTTTAAGTGCATTATTTTACAGTATTTTTTCGAGGGCGTTTTGGAGGGAATTCAATAGTGTTTTAATGGGACGTTTTTTGTATTTAAAGCAGTTACATGAAAAATCAGAAAATCTATTTTTATTAAGACGAAATGTTCATCGTTTGGAAAAGGGTTTGATTATGAGACCCCGTAAACCTATTTTTGGATTAAAATATATTAAGGAGCTGGTAGATATTTATGAAAAATTAATCATTAAGAGTATAGAGAATAATTTATTAATTAAGGATCAATTAATCTGGGCGCACGATGTTTTGGTGAAATATTTTTCTGTTGTTAAAGAACATGAGATAATTTCAAAATGTAGAGATCGATTCCAAAAGATTAACATTTTATTTGATGTTGATGAGGAAAAAATTCCTTTTAGCTTAACTACAAAGAATCCCCCAGTTCAGTATGACGCTTTTTTAAAATTAACACAGAGTAGACGCTCGGTACGCTGGTTCCTACCAAAACCTGTCCCTAGAGATCTGATTGACCAAGCTATATTGGCTGCCGTTCAATCGCCAAGCTCTTGTAATCGCCTGCCATATGAATTTCGAGTTATCGATGATGAGAAAATGGTTAGTGAAGTATCTAAGATCCCAATGGGAACAAAGGGATTTGCCGATAATATACCAGTTATAATTGCAGTTGTTGGTCATCTTGATGCATTTTTCAATGAAAGAGATCGGCACTTAATATATATTGATGCAAGTTTAGCATCAATGGCAATGATACTTTCCTTTGAAACTATGGGACTATCAACCTGTTGTTTAAATTGGCCGGACATTCCAAAGCGAGAAAAAAGAATACAAAAAGCACTGAGCCTTGAGAGAAAAAATCGTGTTGTCATGTTTCTGGCTGTAGGATGGGCAGACCCGGATGGGAAGGTCGCTTACTCTGAAAAAAAACCATTGGACCTTATTAGAAAATATAATTGATGATCATTGAGGTAAAAGGAGGTGGTTTTGTTAACAAAGGTGCTCAGCTTATGTTGCAAGCTTTGCTCACAAGGAAAAATTTAATAAGTGATGATTCTATATTTGTGATGCACATGATGTCGGGATCTTTCTCTGATAGAAAATCCTACCGATTGGGGCATTTAGCTTGGCTACATACATGGAATTATCTTCCTGCAGCAAATTTAACAGAAACCTTCTTTTCTTTTTTCCCTAGAAGTATTAGACAAAAGTATAATATATGGTTAAAGAATGAGATTCAATTGGTTTTTGATATCTCAGGTTTTATTTATTCTGATGAATTTGGGGCAAAGCCATGCCAAAGAATGGCAGATTACTATACAAAATTACATCAATCTGGTGCAAAGATCATTTTAATGCCGCAGGCAATGGGTCCCTTCAGTAAACCTATTGTTCGTAAATCCGTTCTTAAAATTATAGATGCTGCTAAACTAATTTTTATAAGGGATGACGTATCATTTGATTATGTAACCAAATTAGTGGGACATTTAGATAAGATAGTGTATGCTCCTGATTTTACATTCTTTTTAAAGGGTAAGGAGAAAAAAAAGTACAATAATTTTAAGGATAAAGTGTGCATTATACCCAATGATAAGTTATTCAGTTCACATACCATTGAAAAAAATAAGTATATAGGGTTACTGAAATCGATAATATCATTTTGTAATCAGAGAAAGATACGCCCTTTTTTTCTGCTGCATGAATATAATAAGGATAATGATCTCTTGGATAATCTGAATGGTGAAGTTGAAAGTTCCTTAGATATAGTAAGCGAAAGTGACCCACTTGTTCTAAAGGCTATTATTGGTAACTCAAAATTGATAATTAGCTCTCGTTATCATGGACTAATAAATGCGCTTTATCAATCCGTACCTGTTATTGCAACAGGATGGAGCCATAAATATGAAGCCTTGATGAATGAGTATAGTCTTGGAGATTATCTGATCTCTGATTATCATACTCAATTAGTAATTCAAATGATGAATAATATTTTTGATAAAAGTATATTAGATACCATCATCAAGAGTATTGCTCTGGAGAACCAAAGACGAAAAAATAAATTGGATGAAATGTGGAAGCG
>CAYZUE010000089.1:0-2771 GCA_964481825.1 Candidatus Hydrothermarchaeota archaeon
ATTTTTTTATCAATAATCTTAATATTTTCTATTTCAATTGCGATATTAATTTTTTGGAAATTTACGGCAGATACAGAACCCACCAACGATGTTGAAGAACAGTCACTTAGATTTGACGCCATTGATTTCTCTCTGAAATCCCCCTATGACGAAAGTATAATTACACTGGAGGACTTCAAAGGAAAAACATTAGTTGTTAACTTCTTTGCCACATGGTGTTTCAGTTGTCAAATTGAAATCCCTCATTTTGTGGATACTATGCAAATTTATCAGAACACTGATGTATTTTTTTTAGGTGTCAACATTCAGGAAGATAAAGACTCTGTCCAGAAATTCGCTAAAGAAATGGGTATTAATTACCCGATAGGTATCGATTCTACTGGCGAAACCATATTTAAATATGGTGTTAGAATTCTCCCAACTACAATTTTTATAAATAAAGAGGGAGTAGTGGTGTATGTTTATGAAGGGCCTCTTACTAAAGAACAGCTTATATCTCTCGTAGAATATACTAACCAACTATCAAAAGAGCTGGCTTAAATTGAATTTATCAATGGCATTGCTAGCGTTATCTGCAGGATTTTTTACAGTTATTTCACCTTGTGCATTCCTTCTCCCTGCATACATCTCATTCTACTTGAGATCGAGACTCAACACAAAAACCTATCCTCCACAAATACAGTCAAAGAGAAAGATGTTGAAAGAAGGGCTAAACTCAGGAATAATACTTTCTTCATCCATCCTTTTTATTTTCACAATTGTTGGATTCTTTATAGTTATTATTGGTGAGATTATAAAGCCCCTGATTCCTTTCTCACAAATATTTGTTGGAGCAGTGTTAATAATAATGGGAATTACAATGTTTTTAGAAATAGAATTTCCCTTTCCCTTAAAAAAAGCACCAACGGTAGAGACAAATACGGGTTTATTTTATTTTGGTATACTCTATGGAATAGCGATAGTAAGCTGTTCTGCCCCCATATTCATATCATTAATTACATATACAGTATTAACAGGAGAAATTTTTGATGTATTAATCATTTTTTGGTTGTATTCCCTCGGGATTTCACTCCCTCTCATTGGAGTATCCCTACTCATTACATTTGCAAAGGACATTTTAATCAATAGGATTGCAAAGTTGATTCCAAAAATGAGGCTGATAGCATCTAGTTCTATAATACTCGTTGGAATATACCTTATATATCGATATGTAAGCGTAGTTTACCTATAATATAATATATCTCAGATTAAGTTATTTAAATTTAGATTTTATAAAAGTGCAGATATAAGAGTTTCAGAAAGATGTTAAAGATAAAACATATGATTTTTTTGGTTTTTATTTTTGTAGCCATGGGATGTACAAACGAACCTAAAGAAGAGATATCAGAGGAATATCAGTATTCATCTATAACAATTGTAAAACCTAAAGACGGTGAAATAATAAGTGGAACTGAAGTAAAAGTTAAAGTTGAGGTTTCAAATTTTACTCTAGACTATATAAATGGCCCAAAAATACTCTCTGAGGGTTACATCCATTACACTCTTGATAGTAGATTTTCCTTCGATACAGATAAAAAACAAAATACGTTCGTCAGAGTATCAGCAGGTCAACATTTTTTAGGTGTGGAATTAGTTCATAACGATGGTTCCAGTTTATCGCCTAGAAGGATAGATTTTGTAAATTTTATCACTGAGTCAAATCTGAGCGTTATTGAAGATCAATGGCCAAGTCTATTAGGTGAATAATAATTAAAATTCAAGCTTCAAATGGTATTAACATCAATTCCTGATATAAAGGGTTGAAACTTGTAAACTTTTGGAGCTATACCACAGGATAATAAAGCGCTATTATCTTCAACTATAGTTATTGATTTTTCACTATCCAGAGTTATTATGACTTTAGTGGTTTTACCACCTTTAATTTCAAATGAAGTGATTATATCTACGTACTGTTTAGTTTCATTGGAAAGATCTAACATAACATAATTCCCATGAGTTATTGCAGTTGCGTCTTCTATTTTAAACCTAATTCCCGAATATAAACCTACAGCCAAATTCAGTTCCCCTAGATTTTCAGGGGAATTTCCTATTGGAAAAAGATCAATGGATTTAGATGAGTTATCAATTACAATCCAATTTCCTTTTTCATTAGCGTTTGTAATTTTAATTTCAGAGATGTTCAAATAAAAATGTTCAACGTTAGCACCGTCACCTTGAAGTTGGATAATTAGGCCCCCCATATTGGAAACACAACCAGCACCCATAATGAGTGAAGACAATAAAAATATAATTTGAAGATTATTGCTCATAATATTAATTCCTATAAATAAAAAATCAAATTATTCAAAATTATTAAGCTAATCTTTTAATATATCTTGCCAGTTCTGCTATATCTCCCTCAGAGTAAGTGGTGTTCCATCTAGGCATTGAAGAAGCATATTCAGGATAAACCTTATTTTGATAATTTCTACCATTGGTTATAACAGTTATTATTTCTTCTAAATCTGCATTTACAATCCATGGGTTATTCTGGAAAGGTGGTGCTATACCCGTGCCTCCAGCCCCTTCATAACCGTGACAACCAGCACATACATTAAAAAGTGATTCAATTTTTAAATTAGATTCAACAGTTGTAGAATCATGAGTTGCTGACGTGGAACCGTTTTTTTCTGGTTGAAGACATGCGATTGTAAAAATGATAAGGATAATGAATAGATAAGCCTTGAATTGCATAGTATTATCATTAACTAAGACAAGAAAAAAAAAAAATA
>CAYZUE010000090.1:0-2665 GCA_964481825.1 Candidatus Hydrothermarchaeota archaeon
CAAAAAAAAGATTTAGCAGTCCCAAAGGATCCCACCTTATACCCTTGCATAGGAACTAAATGTCTAAAACCGATAGTGGATTATAAAAAGGTAAATAAAACATTAATCAAGGATGTATAATCACTGTGGGCCCGTAGCCTAGCCAGGATAGGGCGGCAGCCTCCTAAACTAATTTCCAAAAAAATCTTTTAAGGTGGAGTAAGCTGCAAGTCGCGGGTTCGAATCCCGCCGGGTCCGTTTAATTTTAACGATAAAAATCTAGGAAATAATTTATCTATTTTTAAATCTCTTTCTCAATGTAGTCATTAAAACGGGGGTTACTTCCTTATGCCCTTTTTCTCTACAGTATCGTTCAACTCCTTTCTTTACCATGTCTCTCACGAAAAATGGGACCTTTTCTAATCTTACTAGTGCTTCATCGCTCCAAATAATTGGCGCATCATCTGTGGTAATTACAGTATTCTCCTGTTTAGGTTTGTAAATACATGATGGATCCGATTCCATGATATCCTCTGTTAGAGCATAGGCCCTTGCTCTACACCCTCCACAGGAATCTGTGTATTCGCACACCCCGCATTTCCCCTTTAATTTCTGTTCTCTCAGTTCTTTTAAAACCCCTGCGCCGTTCCATATTCTTTCAAAGCTCTTTTCCCTAATGTTCCCCACTGTTATAGGTAGATAAGGGCAGGGAGTAACATCGCCTTCAGGTGTAATCCTGCAGTAATTCGTACCTGCAAGACATGCCTTTATTATTGGTAGATTTGAGCTTTCTTGATGTACGAAACGAGCAAAATGGGGGGCGCATCTTGCTCTGATCATCATGTTTCCGTTATTATCCCGATTTTGTGCCAAATATTTTAAAAGATCATCATACTCTCCTTGCGAAAGATCAGTGATTTTTTCACCCCTGCCAGTGCATACTAGAAAAAAAACGTTAAAGGCTCTTGCACCTTTTGATGACGAGAAATTTATTAATTTAGGTATCTCTTTATAGTTCTCTCTAGTGGCTGTTGTTTGAATTTGAAAATCCAAACCTATATTTTTGCAAGTTTCAATACTTTGGACTGTATTTTCCCACGCACCCGAGAGTCCTCTAAAATGGTCGTGTTTATCAGCGTCAAGAGAATCCAAACTAATACCTATCCCTCTAACACCGCTTTTCACCAACTTTTTGGCTTTATCATTGTCTAATAAAGTTCCATTGCTTCCAACAACCACATTAAGAGATAGATCAGTTGCATGACTGGCAAGTTCAAATATATCATTTCGGAGAAGAGGTTCCCCTCCGGTTAAAACAAGCATTGCCCCTGGAGCTAGCTTAGCTATCTCATCTAAAAATCTTAAACCTTCTTTAGTAGATAATTCACCCTTTGAAACGTCTGTTAATTCAGATGAATCTAAGTAACAGTGTTTGCAATGGAGATTACATCTTTTAGTAGTATTCCATGAGATTATATTTGGATAAACAGGAGATTCAATCATATCTACATTCCAAATTTTTTCTTAGCTTGAGACATAACCTCCGGCGTAATCTCTCTGTATCCTTTTTCCTCTGCAAATTTCTCAATAGCATTTTTTGCCATAACTCTGGCCATGGAAGGTATCCTCTCTAACATAAGTTCTGCTTCAATGCTCCATGACATCTGAATTTCATTTTGAAACAGGTTCTCTTCAGGTACAAGAAATTGCCCATTAACTATCAATACACTGCAAGGTGAGAGACGGACAAGATTTTCTGCCGTACTTCCAATATCTAAGCTATCAACTTTATGAGCACCAAACCTTCCCACTACAAGTAGGGACCCTTCAGATTTAGATACTTGTTTCAAGATTTCATCAAAGGCTTTTCCTGAGAGAAGTGTTGTTTCAAGCTGAACTTTCATCTCTTCTGCAATTTTTTTCGCAGTATTTAGATGACCACGATATATCTTAGCTAAACCTTTATCGATAATTTCGTCATGAAGCTTTTCCTGCTCTTCGAATTTGAAAATATTTTTTGCCTTCTCCGAAAGGACAGTTGATATGTTCGAAAATGCAAATCTATGAAAATCAGGATCGAAAGCGGATACAGCTTCAATTTTTGAATCAAAATTTTTAGCAAGTTGGAGTGCCACTTTTAATCCAGCGAAAGACTGAGAACTACCATCAATGGCCACTATAATCTTATTTCCAGGGAAGGGCTGATTTTTCATCACAAGTACATCACTTCTGGCACGCCTTAAAACGCGCTCACATGTACTGCCAGTTGTAGTTGTCTCAACTACTCCAATCCCCGTTGCACCCATAACAACAAGATCATGCCTAGAAGCTTTTATTTCATTAACAATTTCTACAAAGTTCTTACCCTCTAAAATCTTACTATGGCATGCTATTCCTCCATGGAGACATTTTTCTTCAAATGCTGTGAGATAGGAATCTGAGATTATTTGAAGTCCCTTTGTAATCAATGAACCATGAACCGCTCGTTGCTTTTTTAGTACTGTTTCATTCTGATATTCTTCAGGCAGTCCCCCCTCCATCTGCTTAAATCTATTGTCATGGAGGCGGGCAGCATAAACATGAATACCCGTAAGTTTAGAATTAAATTTCCCTGCTAGGGATGTAGAAGCATCCACAGCATAATTAGATTGTTGAGAGTTGTCTACCGGGACAAGGATATTGTTAT
>CAYZUE010000091.1:0-2532 GCA_964481825.1 Candidatus Hydrothermarchaeota archaeon
CAATAATCAAAATCTCAGAGGTAATGAAAGATTCAAGTTTCAAGGAAAAACGAGGCATGCTGGCAACCATTTGTATCGAACGAAATACCTGAAGCAGGCTCTTGAGTTTATTCCTCAGGAATTTGAGGCAATACGGCCAGAGTCTTATATGATCAAATGCATGAAAAAAGCTGGTTATTTAACGGTAAACAATAACGAAGTGCTATTGGGCATTCATGATTTTGACCAATTCTATCATGATATATTTCGGAAGTGTTTCATTTATGCACACAAATTCTTGCACGAAAGCGTAATGATTTTACCCTATTGGCGAAAACGGGCCAAACATGATAATGTCTTCAAGGTGGCACTGCTGGGTTTTAGTAAGGGATTGCAGTATCTGGAAAAAGCATCGATCAATAAGAATCAATACCACAAACTCAAAGAAGAGAGCTTGAGGAAGCTAGGGATAAGTGAGAAAGATAGAGATCTTAAACAGGTTGATGTGCGGGAGGTCATCTCGCAGTTTGAGTACAATAGGACAAACGAAGCTGAATGGCTTCTTACAGTGCCGTTTAAAAATTTGATCCGTCATCTTTTCGATAGGATTATCAGAAGACTGAGTTGTCTAGAATGAAAAATATTGAAGTTTCAGTTTTGCTTCCTGTTTGGAACGAGAAGTTAGAATTTTTCAAAAAAGCGGTTGAAAGTATCTTATGCCAAACTTTCTCTAATTTTGAGTTAATCATTATAATTGATGAGCTAGAGGATCACTATACGCCGTTTATTAATCGTTACAACGACCCGCGCATTAGAATAATAAAAAATGGACAAAATATCGGGATAACGAAATCACTTAATATAGGATTAAAAGAAGCAAGCGGAAAATACATAGCACGATTGGATTCTGATGATTATTGCGACCAAAATAGATTGTTATCACAGTATGACTTCATGGAAAAAAAAACTGAATACGTCCTATGTGGATGTAAGAATGTTGAGATAAGAGGGAAAAATATAAGACCGTCACACCGTCGTTTTTTAGAAGACGATACAGAAATCCGAGCAAATATCGCTCTGCTCTTTCCATTTAGTCATTCTAGTTTTTTCTTTAGAAAGTCAGCTGCTATTGAAATAGGTGGTTATAATTCTGACTATCTGTTTGCACAGGATTATGATTTTATCTGTCGGATGCTAATGGTTGGAAAAGTCAAAAACCTAAATGAAGTTCTGGTTTTCCAGCGCTTTAAAAAATTAACTCCAATCATACGAGCAAAAAATAGGAGACAGCAACTGAATTCTTTAAACATTAAAGCTATGGCCTATAGGAATCATGGTGGAGATAGATTAGGCTATTATTACAGCCAATTACGTGTAATTATAGCTCTCGTTTTACCAAACCGTGTTAAAAATATAATACGCTATATGGCTGGCAGGGAAACACTTTGAACCGGTTTGCCTATCTCATTGTTAAGTTTGGATAGGAAGCTATTTACCTAAAGGCCCGGTGAATCCCGCGTCTGGACGAACCGTAACCAATATTTCGGAAAACAAATGAAAAAACATCCCTCATCTCTCTATAAAATAGTTATCAAACCGACGCTTAGCTGCAACCAGAACTGTAAAACGTGCTCATCTAGAATGGAGCTTCATAGAGGGTTAAAAAAAACGCCAGCTATCCCTTTCTGATTGGAAGGTGGTCTTTTCGGATGCAAATGATCTTGGTGTCAAACGTCTAAAAATCAGTGGTGGAGAACCTACTCTCAACAAAAGTTTAACAAACTTAATAGAAATCGGGAGAGATTACGGTTGGTTTGTCTCTTTGAATACAAATGGTACTCTGTTAACCGAAAAATACGCAATACGGCTTCTTGACGCGGGGTTGAATCAGGCAAGGGTTTCACTCTATAGTCACGCACCGGAAGTCCATACAACAATGAGGTTTAGATGGTGCAAATGTAGTGGTTTTATAAAACCAGCAAAATAAATATGAAAAAATCGTCATTTAATCTAATACTTTTTTTAAACCGCTGCCACTTGATTGGAAAAATAATGATAAAAGATAAGATATTTCCATTCCTGAGAACACTAATTGCGTTTTGGCAAATTCGATCAAATGTCAGGCATGTTTATGGGCCAAAGCTAGTTAACTTAGGAAAAACTGATGTAATTGTTCTCTGCCTAGTACGAAACGGTGAGACCTATATTGAAGCGTTTATTAAGCATCATTTTTCACTGGGCGCAAAACACATTGTTTTTCTGGATAATGATTCAACTGATCAAACTATTGAAATTGCTAGACAATATCAGAATATCACTATTTTAAAGACAACGCTTTCTTTTAAAGCCCTCCGTCACTCTGCTAAAATATATCTTATTCGACGTTATGCAAAAAACAGCTGGTCTCTCTGTGTAGATATTGATGAATTTTTTGATTATCCATACGCTGATAAAATTAATTTAACTGAATTGATCGGTTACTTGAACCTACATCAATATACAGCAGTTAAATGTCAAATGTTAGATATGGTCCCTAGAAAGTGGGCAAGAGAC